>CALWSN010000132.1 GCA_944384215.1 uncultured Clostridia bacterium
TAAAAAGACAAATATTACAAAAAATATATATACTTAAAAAAACTTTACTTTTTTAAGGAAATAAGTTAAAATATATAAGATGAAGGAGAGTTGATTATGATTTTTGATAGATTATTTACTCAAAATAGAATATTAGAAACAGCTATGCAAGCTACTCAGTATAAAAATCAAGTTATATTAAATAATATGGCTAATATAGACACGCCCAATTATAAAAGTAAAACAGTAAATTTTGAAGGGGCTCTTGCTAAAGCCATAAATGAAACTAAAGAAACTGGAGTAGACCATATGGACAGTGTTATGACTAGCTTAACAATTAGTACAAAACAAAACAGTACAACTCTTGATGGAAATAGTATCGATATAGAAACAGAAATGATAGAGTTTTATAAAAACTCTACAAAATATGATTTTATAGTAAATAGTGTTCTTTCTAACTCTAATAGAACAAACACAGTTTATTCTACGTTTAAATAAATAGTTATATAGGAGGATAAAACATGTCTTTTTTTGATAGTTTAAACACAAGTGCTACGGCGCTTACAGCACAAAGTTTAAGAATGGATATTATAAGCCAAAATATGGCTAATATAGATACTACAAGAACATCAGAAGGGGGACCTTATAAAAGAAAAACAGTTATCTTTAAAGAAATATCTGATGATAAAAATTCTTTTAGGTATATGTTTAATACAGCATTAAACAATAAATTAAATGATAGCACGCTTGCTGGTGTTAAGGTAGATAGAATAGCAGTTGATAATAGTGAAGGTCCTAAAGAATATAACCCTAGCCACCCAGATGCAGATGAAAATGGTTATGTTGAAAAACCTAATGTTAATGTAGTTGAAGAAATGGTTAATATGATTTCTGCTAACCGTGCTTATGAGGCTAATATTACAGCTGTTAATGTTACTAAAGGTATGATAAATAAAACTTTAGAAATCGGTAAATAGTTATTTTTTTAGGGGGATATAAACAATGCGTATAGAAAATAATATACAGCCAATTAATAAACAACTAACATTTAATACAGAGTCTAATGTTAACAATACAATAAAAACAGAACCTTTTGGCAAATTTTTTAACCAAGCTGTTAATCTTTTAGAACAAACAGATACTATACAAAAAGATGCAGAACAAAAACAAATAGATTTTATAACAGGTAAGTCTGACGATATGATAGCACTTTCTATGGCTCAATCTAGAGCAAGTTCTGCTATTCAGTTTACATCACAAGTTACAAACAAAATATTAACAGCTTATCAAGAGATTATGAGGATAGCTATTTAGGATTAATAAAATATAAATTAAACATTATTTATATTTTAACCATCTATGTTTAATTTTATACAAAATATTTATATGAGGTGTGGATATGCATGAAAAACTATTAAGCTATAAAGCTCAATTTGCTGAAAAATGGGGTAATATAGATAAAAGTTTAAGAAACAAAATTGTTATTATTGCAATAGGACTTATAGTTATATTAGGTCTTTTATTATATATTAGTTTTAAGCCACAATGGGTTGTTTTAAAATCTAATTCAGACCCAGAAACAATAGGGCAAATAGAAAAAATATTAAATGAAAATCAGGTTAAAAATAAACTATTAGACAGAGGTACTGGTATTGAAATACTAGAAAAAGATGAAAGTAGAGCGAAGATACTTATTGCTAGTAGTGAAATAGGTAAAGAAGGTATAACTTTTGATGATGTTTCTGCAAATATTGATATAGGTATGACAGAAAATGATAAAAACCAGCAATATCAAAGATTAAAAGAAGCAGAAATGGAGCAACTTATAGAAAGTTTTGAAAATGTAAAAGATGCTAAAGTTAAATTAGCATTGCCAGAAGATACAGTTGTATTTAATAATAATAAAAAAGAGGCTAGTGCAGGTGTTACTCTTAATGTTGATGACACTTTTACAGAAGAACAAGGTACTATAATAGCAAACCTTATTGCCAGTAGTGTTGAAGGAGTTAAAATTGAAAACGTTACAATAGCCGATACAAAAGGTCGACTTTTATATTCTGGTAAAGAAAATGATGGTGTTAGCCAAACTAAAAAAGAAGAAATAGAAAATAATAAAAAAGTTGAAATAGAAACAAAAATACAAGATACATTAAAACCTTTATATGACGAAGTTAAAGTTATATCTAGTGTGAAATTTGACTGGGACAAGGTGCAAGAAAGAAACCTTACTTTAACACCTCCTGTTGCAGATGCTACAGTTGGTGTGCCTAAAGTACAAAAAGAACAAACAGAAAGTGTTGTTAATGGTGAAGCTGGAGCAGAACCAGGTGTAGAAACTAATGACCAAACACCTACTAATTATGCTATGGGTGGTGGCAATACTGGTACTTATGATGGCTCTAGCAAAGAAACAGAATATGGATATAACGAAAATGAACAGGTGAAAGAAGTTTCTGGAGGTAGCTTTGTTCCAAACCAATCATCAGTAGCTGTTACTGTTTATAAATATAGATATTACAACGAAGAAGATTTAATAAAAAATAAAACAATCAATAAAGAAATGAGTTGGGAACAATTTAAAGAGCAAAACAATACACCTGTTTTAATAGATATGGACCAAGAGCTATTAGATACAATTAAAACAGGTACAGGCATTGAAAATGTTACACTTACAGGCTATGAAAAACCTATATTTGTTGATAAAGTAAAAGAACCAATAAAAATAGAACAAATAATAGTTTTAATAATTTTAGTAGTGTTAATAGCTTTACTTGCTTTTGCCCTTATTAAAAAAGCTCAGCCAGATGAAATTGAAGAAATTGAGCCAGAAATATCTATTGAAGACCTTATTGCAACTAATAAAAGAGAAGATGAAGAAGTTGCCGAAAAAATTGCAGGGATTAATGAGGTTGAGTCTGAATTTAAACTTAAAATTGAAGACTTTATAGACGAAAACTCAGAGGCAGCAGCGCAACTGCTTAGAAATTGGCTTAATGATGAATGGGAGTGATAAAAATATGTCTAGCTTATTAGAACAATATGGTGGAAAAACTAAAGCAGCTATGTTATTAGTTTGTTTAGGACCAGAAAAGTCGGCAAAAATTTTTAAACATCTTAAAGAAGAAGAAATAGAAGCTCTAACTCTTGAAATAGCAAGCCTTAACACTATATTACCAGAAGTTAAAGAAGAAATATTAGAAGAATTTTATCAAATATGTATTGCACAAAAATACATTGTTGAAGGTGGTATAGGTTATGCTAAACAATTATTAGAACAATCTTTTGGAGATGACAAAGCAAACGAAATTATATCTAAACTTACAGTTTCTTTACAAGTTAGACCTTTTGATTTTATTAGAAAAGATGATATAACGCAGGTTATAAACTTTATACAAAATGAACACCCTCAAACAATAGCCTTAATATTATCTTATTTAAAACCAGCTCAAGCCGGTGAAGTTTTATCTTCTTTACCATCAGAAAAACAAGCTGATGTTGCTAAAAGAATTGCTATGATGGATAGAACAAATCCAGATATTATAAAAGAAGTAGAAATTGCTCTTGAAAAGAAAATATCTAGCCTTATGACAGCAGAATATACAGATGTTGGTGGTATAGATGCTATCGTAGAAATTCTTAACTCTGTTGATAGAAATACAGAGAAAAACATTATGGATACTCTTGAATCAGAAGAAGTTGAACTTTCTGAAGAAATTAAAAAGAAAATGTTTGTATTTGAAGATTTATTATCTCTTGACAATAGGTCTATACAAACTATACTTAGAGAAGATATTGACCAAAGAGATATTGCAACTGCTCTTAAAGGTGCAACAGAAGAATTGCAAAAACTTATATTTAACAACTTATCAAAACGTCTTGCTGCTATGATAAAAGAAGATATGGACTTTATGGGGCCAGTTAGACGTGCAGATGTTGAAGAAGCACAACAAAAAATTGTTAATGTTGTTAGAAGACTTCAAGAGACTAATCAAATTGTTGTTGCTAGAGGTGGAGGAGATGATATAATTGTCTAGGATACTAAAAGCATCATATGTAAATATTGAAAATAACATAGTTATAGATAATACATTTTATCCTACATCTGATAAAGAAAAACAGCCAATAGAAGAAGATACAACAAATGAAAATTTAGAAAATGAAACAGTAGATGTTAAAGTTTCAGAACAATTTGAAGAAGAACTTTACAATATAAAACAAAAAATAATAGAAGAGGCTAATCAACAAGCTAATAGTATAATAGAAAAAGCTAAAGCACAAGCTGAAATAGATGCCCAAAATATAAAAAATCAAGCACAAGAAGAAATGACTATAAAGGCAGAAGAAATATATAAAGAAGCTTTTGATAAAGCTTACAAAGAGGGCTTTCAAAAAGCAGAAGAAGAATGTGAAAGTATAAAACAAGAAGCACAAAATATACTTGATAGTGCCAAGGAAGAAAGACAGGCTACTATTAATAATTTAGAACCTGAAATAATAAACTTTATTTTAGATACAACACAAAATATACTAACTACTTCTTTTAACTTTAATCCTAGTATTATATCTTTGCTTATAAAAAAAGGGCTATCTTCTGTTAAAGATTTAAAAAATTTAAAAATATTTGTATCTGAAAAAAATTATGATTTTGTAGAACAAAATAAACAAAATATATTAGAAATAGATACAGATAAAAACAATATAGAAATAATAAAAGATATTTCTTTAAAAGATACAAATTGTATAATAGAAACAGAAATAGGTACTATACAATGTAATATAGACGAACAATTGACAGCTATAAAAGAAGCTTTACATTATATATTAAATTAATAGGGTGAAGGTATGTTTAATGTAGATATAAATAAATATAGATATGTATTAGAAAAAAACTATGTTAAAAAGCTTGGTAAGGTTTCAAGAGTTGTTGGGCTTACAATAGAAGCTGATGGGCCAGATGTTAGTATTGGTAATTGTTGTAAAATAAATACTAAAGACGGTAAAAGTGTATTAGCAGAAGTTGTAGGTTTTAAAGATAAAAAAATATTATTAATGCCTTATGGGGATATAGAAGGTGTAGGCCTTGGTAGCATTGTAGAAGGCTTTGATTATCCTCTTAGTGTAAAAGTATCTAACAATCTTTTAGGTAGGGTTTTAAATGGACTTGGTGAACCTATGGACCATAAAGGTATTATAGATGCAACAGAAGAAGTATCTACAACAAATGTTCCCCCAGACCCTTTATCAAGAAAGCGTATAAAAGACCAATTATCTTTAGGTGTTAAAGCAATAGATGGGCTTTTATCCATAGGTAAAGGACAGAGAGTTGGTATATTTGCTGGTTCTGGTGTTGGTAAAAGTACTCTAATGGGTATGATAGCTAGAAATACTAGTGCATCTATTAATGTTATAGCATTAATAGGTGAACGTGGTAGAGAGGTTAAAGAATTTATAGAAAAAGACCTTGGTGAAGAAGGGCTTAAACGCTCTGTACTTGTTATAGCTACATCTGACCAACCAGCACTTGTAAGGCTTAAAGCAGCACAAGTTGCAACATCAATAGCAGAATATTTTAGAGAACAAGGTAATGATGTGCTACTTCTTATGGACTCTCTAACAAGATATGCAATGGCTCAAAGAGAGGTAGGTTTAGCAATAGGTGAGCCTCCTGTTTCTAGAGGTTATACTCCTTCTGTTTTTTCTATTATGCCTAAGCTTTTAGAAAGAGCTGGTAACTCTGACAAGGGTTCTATAACAGGGCTCTATACAGTATTAGTTGATGGTGATGATTTGACAGAGCCTGTTACAGATACTGCAAGAGGTATATTAGATGGACATATTGTTTTATCAAGAAAATTAGCTAATAAAAATCATTATCCAGCTATTGATGTATTAGCTAGTGTATCTCGTGTTATGAGTGATATTGTTACTAAAGAACACAAAAATAATGCTTTTCAAATTAAAAAGCTTATGGGAACATACTCTGAAGCTGAAGACCTTATTAATGTAGGTGCTTATGTTTCTGGTAGCAATGAAGATATAGATATGGCTATATCTAAAAGAAAACCTATATTAGAATTTTTAACCCAATCTACTGAAGAGAAGTTTTCTTTAGAAGAAGTTGATAACCAAATGAGAAAAATTTTAGAGGATTAAGAATATGGCTAAATTTATATTTAATATGCAAGGGCTTTTAAATATTAAAGAAAAGCTAGAAGAACAAAGCAAAACAGAATATGGTAAGGCACTAAGTAGGTTAGAACAAGAAAAAAATATACTTTTAAACCTTGAAAATAAAAAACAAGAAAATATATTAAGCTTTAAAGAAAGCATTAATAGTGGTGTTAAGCCAAATTATATTGATAATATTAATAAATATATAAATTTTATAGACAAAAAAATAGAAGAGCAAATAAAAAATATTAATAAAGCTGAAGAAATTGTAGAAGAAAAAAGATTAGCTTTATTAGAAGCTATGAAACAAAGAAAAGTTCTTGAAGCTTTAAAAGAAAAAGAAAAAGAAAACTATTTTAAAGAAGAGCTTAAAAAAGAACAAAAAATTATTGATGAAATAGTTAGTTATAAATATAATAAGGCTTAGCTTGGAGGTTTAATATGGCAAAAAAAAATAAAAAAATAAAAAACGAACAAGAAGAATTAGAATTAATAGATGAAGATTTAGAAGAAGATGATGATATAGATGATATACCTAAAAAGAAAAAGGGTGGCTGTTTAATAAAGCTTTTAATATTTATTGTAATAATAGCTATACCTATTACTTTTATAAGCTTAAATGTGGGTAATATTAGAGATAAGTATTTAAGACCAGGTCTTGAAAGAATACCTATTATAAAAAATTTATTACCACCATTAGAAACTGATACAGAAAATGTGCAAGAAGAACAAATTGTAGATGAAAACCAGCAAAGAATAGATGCTCTTACTAAAGAAATAGAAGAACTTAATAAAGAAATAGCAAGATTAAAAGAGTTTGAAAATGCTCAATTACAGTTTAAAGCAGAAAAAGAAGAATTTGATAAAATGATAGCTTTAAATGACCCTAAAGCCTATTCTAGTTTTTATGAGTCTATATCTCCAGAAAATGCCGAAGAGTTATATAAGCAAGCTATAAATCAAGAAGTTACTGACAAAAGGTTTAAAGAATATATACAAACATTTGAAACTATGAAAAAAGATGCAGTAGCTACTATATTAGAAGAGCTTATTATAACAGATATGGACTTAGTTATAACTATACTAGAAAACTTATCTAGTGAAAAAAGAAGCGAAATATTAAGTGCTATGGACCCTAAAAATGCTGCATCTTGTTCTAAGCTTTTAGCACCAGTACAATAATTGTTATATTTGAAAGGAGGTGAAAAATAAAGATGGAACTGACAAGTATGTTTTTAAACCAACTTACTAATAAATCTACTAATAATATGATTAGCTCTAATAAAACATCTAGTGGTTTTAGTGAAGTTTTAAATAAAGCTGAAAATAAAAATTACAATAAAAATAACTCTATAAACAATAAAAAAGAAGATAATTATAGTAAAAATAATAATACATTAAATAAGACTAACGAAAAACAACCAGTAGATAAAGAAAATGATAAAAAATATAAAGTAGATAATAAAAAAGATATTACTACACAAGAAAAACAAAATGTAAAAGAAAATGATGAAGATAAAGAAAAAGTTATACTTGTTGATGAGGAAGTTTTAAACAAACTTTCAGAAATTTTAGGTATATCAACAGATAAGATAATGAATATTTTATCTAGTTTATCATTATCTGTTTCTATGTTGCAAGAACCAGAAAATTTAACTAAATTTTTACAAACAGCTTTTAATGTAGAAACACCAGTTCAGCTTTTATCTATAGATAATATTAAAGACGTTATGAAAAATATAACTGATATAGCAAAAAATATAAATTATCAAGATATGATATCTTTAGATGAAGATATTAACAATAAAATAAAAGATATTATAACTAACAATAATTTAAAAGATATAAAGCTATTAAGCTCTAAAGATGAAAGCATTAAACAAAAAATAGAAGCATTATTAGAAGATTTAAATGGTTTTGTAGAAGAAAGCTCACAAAAGGTAAATATGGTTCAAGTAAAACCTAAATTGAATATAGAAAATAATAATTTACCTGAAGAAACAGACCAGTTAGTTAATGTTGAAGAAACACAAAATATTAAAATAAGCAATGAACAAATAGGTTATTATCAAAATAATGCACAAAATAATAATAACCAAAATCAATTTTTAGGAGAAAATTTAAAACAAAGTATAGATATAAACCCTAAACAAGAAGTTTTTAATATTCCAGAAATTAGTAACAATACTAAAATTTTTAATGCCTCATTACCAAAAACACAAGTATTAAAAAATATTAATACAACAGATGTTGTTGCTCAGATAATGGAAAAAATGAAAATTTCTGTTAAACCAGAAATTTCTGAAGTAAAAATGTTATTAAAACCTGAACAATTAGGTGAAGTTTCTCTTAAAATAGCAACTCAAAATGGAATAGTTACAGCACAGTTTATAGCAGAAAGTCAAAAAGTTAAAGAAATAATAGAGGCTAATTTTAATCAGCTTAAGGATATGTTGGCAGAACAAGGGGTAAATGTTGGTGCTTTAGAAGTTAATGTATCTACTAGTGATGAACAACAACCTACATATAATATGTTTGAACAAAAAAGTGAAAAAAATCAGAGGGTAATAGATGGTTTATTACAAGATGATGTACAAATAGAAGAAAATAACATTAAAGAAGAACATATTATAGATTCTCAAGTTAATTATTCTATATAGGGAGGTGAAATGATGGATAATATTAATAATAACATATATAATATTGCAAATTATCAAAGAACTATGAATAATCAAAATTTAACTAGAACATCATCATCAAAAGAAGATGAAAAAGATACCTCAGGGCCAACAGTTGGTATACCTGATAATAAAGATGAAGGAATAAAAAACCCTAGTAATATTAGGGAAGTTAAAACTCAACTTGGTAAAGATGACTTTTTAAAATTATTAGTTACTCAGTTACAATATCAAGACCCATTACAACCAATGGATAACACAGAATTTATTGCACAAACAGCACAATTTACTGCTTTAGAGCAAATGCAAAATTTAAACCAAACAATGACTAATGCTCAAGCTTTTACAACTATTGGTAAAGGTGTTGTTGTAAATACTATGAATGAACAAACAGGACAATATGAAATGATTTATGGTGTAGTACAATCTGTTGATATTATAAATGGAAAACCATATTTAAACTTAGGTAATAATAAAACAGTACCTTATGAAGATATTTATAGAATTCAAGATGTTGACTTTGGTGATAGTTCTGCTGCTGCTTCTCAAGCAATGGCATTAATTGGTAAAACTATACAAGGTATTAGACTTGATGATGATTTAAATCCTGTTGCATATGTAGAAGGTAAAGTTGATTTTGTTAAATTTGTAGAAGGTGTGCTTGTTTTAAGTGTTAATGGTAAAGATGTATACTTAGGCGAAGTTGTTGCTGTATCTGAAAATACATTACTTATTGGTTCTGAAATAAGTGCTGCTATTGGTGAAGAAGGTAAAGACACTATAACTGGTAAAATAGAAAATATCATATTAAAAGATGATAAAATATCTGTAAAATTAGATAGTAGTGAAAAAGAAATAGAAGTTGAAGATATTGGCTCTTTAGTAAGTTCTCTTTCTCTTGTAGGACAAGAGATAACTTCTGGTGATGTTAGTGGTAAAGTAGATGGTGTTATCATTAGAGATAAGAAAGTTTACTTACAAGTAGGAGACAAAGAAGTTTCTTATAAAGATATTGAATAATAGGTGGTGATTTTTTGACTATAATAAATAATAATTTAATAAATCCTAATTTAGTAAATAAGGTTAAAAAATCTGAACCTAATAATTTACCTAATATAAAAAATCAAGTAAATAATAAAACATTTAAAGAAATATTAGATAATAAAGCAGAAGAAAGCAATGTATCTTTTTCTAAACACGCTTCTATGAGACTTAACTCTAGAAATTTACAGCTATCTAATTCTCAAATAAAAAGAGTAGAAGATGGTATAAAAAGAGCTGAAGAAAAAGGTATAAAAGATTCTCTTGTTTTAGTAGACAATATTGCTCTTTTAGTAAATATTAAAAATAAAACAGTTGTTACAGCTATTGATAACAATAGTGAAAAAGTATATACAAATATAGACGGTGCTGTTGTAGTTTAGGCTGGACCTTTAGGAGGCCTATTTTCTTTGAACGACAGATAAGAAAAACAGCATTTTATAAGGAGGAGAAAAATTATGATGAGAAGTATGTACTCAGGTGTTTCTGGCCTGAGAGTGCATCAAACAAAAATGGATGTTATATCAAACAATATTGCTAATATTAATACAGTTGGGTTTAAGAGAGCATCTGTTTCTTTTAAAGATAGTTTTAGCCAAACTTTAAGCTCTGCTAGTGCTGCTAATGCAGATAGAGGTGGTATAAACCCACAACAAATAGGTATGGGTGCAAACGTAGCTTCAATAGTTAATGTTATGGGGCAAGGGGCTGCTCAAAGAACAGACTATGGTAGTGACCTTATGATAGATGGAGATGGTTTCTTCATTGTTAAAGATGCTACTGGTTTTTCTTTTACTAGAGCAGGTGTTTTTGAGGTAGATGCTAGTGGCAACCTTGTAGACCCTAATGGTTTTAATGTTTGTGGTTGGAAAGCTGTAGATGACCCTGACAACCCAGGTCAACAAAAAATAGTTAAAGATACAGTTACACCTATTAACATATATGAAGGTGAAAATTTATATTCTCCAGCAGATAGAACAACAAGTATAGAGTTTACAGGTAACTTTAATCAAACAACTAACCCTACACAAAAAAATACAATGTCATTTTATGATAGCCAAGGTAATAAATATACTATAAATATGCAATTTATAAAAGATGCTGCAAACCCTAATCAATGGGAAGTAAGTTTACCAACAGTAAATGTTGGAGGACAAGATGTTGTGGAAGTTACAGTTAATGGTAGTGAAAAAATGTATTTAGCTGCAGCAGATATTGGTGGGGGAACATTAGATGCAGCTAACAGTAAAATAACTTTTAATAGCAATCTTTTCTTTAATAATGATGGTAAATTATCAAATGTTGGTGCTGCTGCTGATAACGATCCAAATGCACCAAAAAATATGGCTTTAGCTCCTATTAATTTAGCAAATTTACAAGTACTACAAGGAAATCCTGCTGCTCTTACTGGAGCTAATTTTTCAGAGGAAACATTAGATAGTATAAATATAAACTTTGCTACTGTTACTCAGTTTAACTCTAAAGTTACAGTTACATCAGAAACAAAAGATGGTAACACAGCAGGTAATATGACAGGATATAGTATAGATGCAAATGGTATGATTAGAGGTACATATTCTAACGGTAAAACTAAAATTTTAGCACAAATACCTCTTGCTAATTTTAAAAACCCAGCTGGTCTTGAAAAATTTGGAAACAATCTTTACAAAGAAACAGGAAACTCTAGTGAGTTTGATGGTATAGGCTCTGAGGCTAGTGCATTAGGTTCTAAGTTACAAGGTGGAGCTTTAGAAATGTCTAATGTAGATTTATCTTATGAGTTTAGTGAAATGATAACTACTCAAAGAGGTTTTCAAGCTAATTCAAGAATAATAACAACAAGTGATGAAATGATACAAGAATTAGTAAATTTAAAAAGATAGTTAGTTAATTAGTATAAAATAGTATATAGCTTTTAAATAATATTTAAAAGCTATATACTATGATGTTTAAAATTTATAAAAATAATACTTGAGAAATTATGAAAAATAGTGTATATTAATAAGATAGAAAAAGTATAAGAATATATGTTGGTTTAGGAGAGCTTATGCTATGATTGTTTTAACTAAATTAAATGATACAGAGATAGTTATTAATTGTGATTATATAGAGATTATGCAAGAAACACCAGATACGACAATAACATTAACTACTGGCCGAAAAATTATAGTTAAGGAAGCAGTTGATGATATTATAGAAAAAATCATTACATATAAAAAAAATCTAAAATAAACTAGAGAGGAGAAAGGGATAAATGGAACTAGGTTTAATTATAGGTTTAGTGGCAGGTATGGGCTTTACATTCATATCTATACTTTTAGCAGGTGATATGAATATAGGTGCTGTAATAAGCTTTTTAGATGCACCATCTTTTATGATTACGGTTGGTGGTGCTATGTCAGCCGTTATAGGTTCTTATCCATTGCCGAAATTTTTAAATGCAATGAAAAGTGTTAATAAAATTTTAAAGCCAGATGTTATTGACCCAATAGCAGCTATAAAAGATGTAATAGAGCTTGCTAATGTTGCTAGAAAAGAAGGGTTATTAGCGCTTGATGATAAATCAGCAGATATGGACCCATTTTTAAGAAAGGGCATAATGCTTGTAGTAGATGGTACAGACCAAGAACTTGTAAGAAATGTATTAGAAACAGAAATGTCTTATATAGAAGATAGACATAAAGAAAATATAGAGGTTTGGGAGCTTATGGCATCTCAGTTTCCAGCTTGGGGTATGATAGGTACGTTAGTTGGTCTTGTTATAATGCTTCAAAATCTTGAAGACCCATCTTCTATCGGTCCTAAAATGGCCGTTGCCTTAATAACTACATTTTATGGTTCATTATTTGCAAACTGGTTATCTACACCTATTGCTAATAAAATGAAATTTTATAGTAAGCAAGAAATGTTAGTAAAAGAAGTTACAATAGAAGGTATACTTTCTGTTGCAGCAGGTGAAAACCCTCGTATTATAGAAGAAAAGCTTAAAGTTTTCATATCACCAACTCTTAGAGATACATTTGGTGAAGGTGATAGTGAATAGGGGTTGATTATATGGCTAAAAAAGAAAAAAAAATAGAAATAAAACAAGGTCTTGCAGAATGGATGGGCACATATGGAGATATGGTTACCTTGTTATTATGTTTCTTTGTTCTTCTGTTTGCCTCTTCTAGTGTTGATGCTGAAAAGTTTAAACAAATAGCATCATCATTTTCTAATAATCAAATAACTATAATGCCAGAGCAAACAGCAGGTATGTTAGATGCTTTAGGTAATGGTATTATAGAAATGCCTAAGGTTGAAGGAAACTCTGATAAAGAGTTTGAAAATAAAGGCAAACAAGAAATGGACAATATGGCAGAAAACTTTAAAACATATTTTGCAGAAAATGATTTACAAGAACAAATAGAAGTAGAGCAAAATGATAGATATATAACTTTAAATTTTAAAGATGGTATATTATTTGAAAGTGCTAGTGCAGATTTAAAGCCAGAAGCCATAGATATATTATCTAAAGTTGCTGATGAATTATTAAAATACCCAGAAAATAATATAAAAATAGAAGGACATACAGATAATTTACCTATTAATACTGCTAAATACCCAAATAACTGGTATTTATCTGCTGCTAGAGCTATATCGGTAGCTACATATTTTACAGATGTAAAAAACTTTTCACCAGATAGAATATCAACAGAAGGATATGGGGAGTATAGGCCAAAAGTACCTAATGATACACCAGAAAATAGGGCTACTAACAGAAGAGTAGAAATAAAAGTTATTAGTAAATACTATAATAATGAAATATAGCATTAAGGAGGATAATAAAAATGGGAAAAAATAAAATAGGAATGATATTAATAATAGTATTATTAGTAACATTATTAGTTTTATTTGCTGTTGGTTTTGCTTTTCTTTATAAAGCTATGAGTAAAGCCAATGAAGGTACAGAGAATAATATAACTGTTGAACAGACAGTTCCAATTGAAGACATAGCTAATTTTCCAGTGGGGGACCCAATTGTAACAAATTTATTAGAAGGGCCAGATAAAAAAGAGCACGTTGTTAAACTAAGTGTTAGTTTAGGAATAAATGCTGGTAAAGAAACTGCTAAAGATTCTGAAAAGCTTATTGCTACTTTAGAAAAACAAAAACCTGTTATAAAAGATATTATAATAGGTGTTTGTAGAAGTAAAACTTATGAAGAGTTAAAAGCTACAGATGCACAAGAAGTTTTTAAAAATGAAATATTATTAAAGTTACAAGAAACTTTTGCAACAAATCTTATAGTTGATGTATATATTGATGAGATATTTTTTCAATAAAATATAGAAAAATTTTGAAAGGTAGGTGATATAAAAATGAGCGAAATTTTATCTCAAGAGGAGATAGATAATTTGCTTAATGCTATGGCTAGTGGTAATAGTGATGTCATAGACCAAGCACCCATAAATGAAAAAAAGGTAAGTATTTATAATTTTGCTAGACCTTCTAAATTTGGTAAAGAACAATTAAGAACTCTTGAAGTTATATTTGATAATTTTGCTAGGATATCATCTTCATTCTTAACAGGTTATTTGAGAACAACTACTACAATAGAAGTTATAAGCTCTGAACAAGTAACCTATGGAGAATTTAACAACTCATTATTAAACCCAGTTGTTCTTAGTATAATAGATTTTAACCCTTTTAAAGGTTCAATAATATTAGATTTATCAGCCAGTATAGGATATGCTATGATAGATAGAATACTTGGTGGTACAGGAGAAACTATAAGTAAAACTAGAGACTTTACAGAAATAGAAATAACTTTATTAAGTAGAATTATGGAAAAACTTGTTGATAGGCTAGAAGAACCTTGGAGACAGGTTTGTGAAATAAGACCACATTTAGAAAAAGTTGAAACTAATTCTCAATTTGCTCAAATTATGTCGCCAAATGAAATGGTTGCATTGGTAACTTTAAGTATTAAAGTTGGCGAGTTAGAAGGTTTAATGAATTTTTGTATACCTTATATTGTTATAGAACCTATTGTTGGAAACTTAAATACTAAACATTGGTTTTCTAGTGTAAATGAAAATAATGATGGACAATATAGGCCTTTTGTTGAAAAACACTTGGAAGATGCTAAGATACCTATATCTGTTATAGTAGGTAAAACTAATATTACAGTTGATGAATTTATAAATATACAAGTAGGTGATGTAATACCTCTTGACTCTTATGTTAATTCTGACTTTAAGGTGAAAGTAGGAGATTTAACTAAATTTTATGCTAAGCCTGGTATAAATAAAGGTAAAAATGCTATACAAATAACTTCTGTTATTAGGAAGGGGGAATAAAAAATGAGCGATATGCTTTCGCAAGAAGAAATAAATGCTTTGCTAGGCGATAGTGTAGCTACAAATGAAGAAAATAATAATACTAATGCAAATGAGATACTAACAGATGAAAATAGAGATATTTTAGGTGAAGTTGGTAATATAAGTATGGGTACAGCTGCTACAACTTTATCTGCTCTTTTAAATCATAAAGTAGAAATATCTACACCAACAGTTAGTATGGTTTATCCTAAAGATTTATCTAGTAAATATGATAAACCTTGTGTAGGTCTTAAAATAAACTATAAAGAAGGATTAATTGGTTCTAATCTTCTTATATTAAAACAAGAAGACGTAAAAATAATAGCTAATCTTATGATGGGTGGAGATGGTAATGTATCTTTAGATGAAGAAGGTCTTACAGAGCTAGATTTAAGTGCTATATCTGAAGCTATGAACCAAATGGTAGGTTCATCTTCTACATCTTTATCATCTATGTTAGGTTACAAAATAGATATTGATACACCTCAAGCTTTTATTTTAAAACTTGATGATGATACTTTTTTTGAAGAACTTACAATGACAGATGAACATCTAGTATGTAATTCTTTTAGAATGGTTGTTCAAGATTTAATAGATAGTGAAATAATGCAATTATTACCAGTTGAATTTGCAGAAAGTATAATACAAAAGCTTACATCTAGTGAAGAAGTAGAGCAACCAGCTGCTGAACCACAACCAGCACCACAGCCTACTCCACAACCACAGCCACAGGTAGCTCCACAACCAGTGCAACAAGCACAGCCAATGGCACAACCTGTAATGACTCAGCCTATGCAAACTCAATCAAGTAATGTTATGCATAATAATGTAAATGTTCAAACAGCTCAGTTTCAAAGTTTTGATATGAACGAGCTTGCTCAACAAAAAGAAAACATTACTATCATTAGAGATGTTCCTTTAGAGGTTACAGTAGAGCTAGGTAGAACAAGAAAACCTATTAAAGAAATATTAGAGTTTAACCCAGGCACAGTTATAGAGCTTGATAAATTAGCAGGTGAACCTATTGATATACTTGTTAATGGTAAATTTATAGCAAGAGGAGAAGTTGTTGTTATAGATGAAAACTTTGGTGTTAGGGTTACAGATATTATAAGCACTGAAGATAGAATATAGTTAAAAATATAATTATATAATTATATTAAAGATAAAATAAAATTTATAAATAAGGAGTGTAAAAAAATGTCAAATAATATACTTTTAGTTGATGATGCTGCTTTTATGAGAATGATGTTAAAGGATATACTTACTAAAAATGGTTATAATGTAGTTGGAGAAGCTGAAAATGGTGCTCAGGCAGTAGAAAAATATAAAGAGCTTAAGCCTAACTTAGTTGTTATGGATATTACTATGCCAGAAATGGACGGTATACAAGCAGCTAAAGCTATAAAAGCTGAAGATGCAAATGCTTTAATAATTATGTGCTCTGCTATGGGACAACAAGCAATGGTTATAGAAGCTATTCAAGCTGGTGCAAAAGACTTTATTGTTAAACCTTTTCAACCAGACAGAGTTTTAGAAGCTGTTAAGAAAGTAATAGGATAATTTATGATAATATTAGCTAATATAGCACAAAAAAGCCAAAGTACAAGTTTTTTGGAAATGGCTTTTCAGCTTATATTTCTTATATTTGTATTTGTAGTTGTTATATTTTTAGCTTATTATTCTACAAAATTTATAGCAGGTGCAAAAATAAAAAATATGTCTAAACTTAATATGAAAGTTATAGAAACAATATCAATAGGGTTTCATCATATTCATATTATACAAGTTAATAAACAATATTTTTTAATAAGTTCTTCAAAAGAGGGCATTAGAATGTTATCAGAAATAAATGGAGATGATTTAATTATAAATGATAACAATAATATTAATCAGCTACCTTTTGAAAAACAGCTTAAACAATATATAAATAATATAAAATCAAAAGATAAAAAAGGAGGTAAATATGAAGAATAAAAAAACTTTAGCTAAATTAATAAGTTTTATAGCTATTATTTTTTCTAGTATAATATTTACCTCCTATACTGTTTTTGCTAATGATATTTTACCTGATGTTAGCATTAGTGTTGGAGGGAACACAGATGGCGGAGTATCTTCATCTGTACAATTAATTGTATTATTTACAATTTTAACACTAGCTCCATCTATAATAATAATGCTTACATCTTTCACTAGAATAATTATATCTTTACACTTTTTAAGAAATGCTTTAGGTACTCAACAAATGCCTCCTAATCAAGTTATTATTGGTATAGCTTTATTTTTAACAATATTTATAATGTCACCAACAATAAAACAAATAAATGAAAATGCATTTATACCTTATTCTGAGGGGAAAATATCTCAACAGGAATTTATAGATGAATCTATGAAACCTATAAGAGAATTTATGTTTACACAAGTTAGTGATAAAGATTTAAAATTGTTTACAGATTTAGCTGGTATAGAGTCTTATGATAGCCCAGATGATGTTCCTAGCTCTATACTTATACCTTCATTTATATTAGGAGAAGTTACAAAAGGGTTTATAATAGGTTTTATTATTTATGTACCTTTTATAGTTATAGATATGGTTGTATCATCTGTTCTTATGGCTATGGGTATGATGATGTTGCCACCAGCCTTAATATCAGCACCATTTAAAATAATATTTTTTATAATGATAGACGGTTGGAACTTGATTATTGGTAGTATTATAAAAACATTTACAGGATAAGGGGGATTTTTATGTCAGAAGATACTGTTATAAATATAATGCAAATGGCTATAAAGACAGTTATATTTGCTTCTGCACCACCTTTATTATTAGGTCTTATAGTTGGTATTGTAGTTAGTATAATGCAAACTATTACATCTATTAATGAACAAACATTAGCATTTATACCTAAAATTTTAGCTGTTTTTTTATCATTAATAATATTTGGACCTTTTATAATAAGCACTATAAAAGAGCTATTTTTAGCCTTATATGTAGACCTTGCTAGGTTTATACACTAAGGAGAGATAAAATGAACTTAGAAAATACCCAAGTTTTGATTGATATATTTAATAATGCAGATTTATATATGTTAATTTTTGTAAGAATTATAGGATTTTTAATCTTTATGCCTGTTATAGGCGGTAACAATGGTATAGCAATGCTAAAAATAGGACTAGCTATGGCTATATCTGCTATAATATTTACCTCTGGAAACGTTACAGAGGTTGTATATATTAATAATATTATGGGCTATTTTATGTTGATTTTAAAAGAATTTTTTGTAGGTGCTATAATAAGTTATATAGTATTTTTTCTATTTAATTCTGTTTATTTTACAGGACATATGACAGACCAACAAATAGGTTATTCTATGGCAAATGTATTTGACCCTATGACTAATACACAAGTGCCTATAACAGGTAATTTATACTATTTTTCACTATGTGCTTTATTTATAATCAATAGAGGGCATCATATGCTTATTAGCACAATATTTTATAGTTATAAATCATTACCCATTGGCAAAGCATATATATTAGATAATAGCGGTTTATTTTTTGGTATTATAAATATAATGGTAGAGTTTTTTAAAATAGGGTTTTTATTTGCACTACCTATTATAGGTGTAATATTAGTTATGGACGTTGCTCTTGGTGTATTAGTAAGAGCTGTTCCTAAAATGAATGTTTTTGTGGTTGGTATGCCACTTAAGGTTATAGCAGGTTTGCTAGCTTTATGGATTATAATACCAGTATTTTCTGAGCTATATTATAGAATATATAATTTAGTATCAGAGCTTATATTAAATTCTATAAAGGTTATGATGCCATGATAATTTCTAAAATAAATGATAAAAATAGTTTTTATATTGATATTAATTTAAGCTTTTTTAATGGAGAAAAAACTGAAAAACCAACACCTAGAAAAAAGCAAAAAGCTAGAAGTGAAGGGCAGGTAGCTATAAGTAAAGAAATTGCTACTGCTATAACACTTATATTAGGCTTTTTAAGCTTAAAAATTTTAGGTAAATATATGTATAAACAAATAGCTAGTGTAATGAACTTTAATTTTACACTAATTGAAGATGCTAATAAAATAATAAGTGAAGATTATTTATTAGATTTATTTATATATATGATACTTAGATGTATAATTATTGCAGGGCCTATTTGTATAGTAGCTATGATAATTGGTATAGTAACAAATATTTTGCAGGTAGGTTGGCACCCAACAACAAAACCTTTACAACCAAAATTTGATGCATTTAATCCTGCAACAGGGTTTAAAAGATTATTTTCTTTTAAGCAAATTGTAGATGCTATTATATCTATCATAAAAATAATATTTTTAATAATAGTTATATATAATGCTGTTAAAGGTGAAGTTCATCAAATAGTAAATATTGTTTATATGGATTTATTTTCTGCTGTTATATATATATGTAACCTTTGTGTAGATATAGGTTTAAAAGTAGGTTATTTTTTCATTATAATAGCTATTATAGATTTTGCTTATCAAAGATATTCTCATACTAAAAAACTTAGAATGAGCAAACAAGAAATAAAAGATGAATATAAACAGATAGAAGGGGACCCTACTATAAAGGGTAAAATTAGACAAAAAATGAGAGAATCTTCTTTAAGAAGAATGATGCAAGAGGTGCCAGGGGCCGATGTTGTTATAACAAACCCAACCCATTTTGCTGTTGCTATAAAATATGACAGAGAAAAAGAAGGTGCACCTATTGTTTTAGCTAAAGGGGTAGACCATTTAGCACAAAAAATAAAAGATGTGGCTAAGGAAAATAAAGTTGAAATCGTAGAAAATAAACCATTGGCAAGAGCCTTATATAGCAGTGTAGATGTGGGCAAAGAAATACCACCAGAATTATATCAAGCTGTGGCAGAAGTGCTTGCCTTTGTATATAAGCTTAAAAATATGATTTAACTTTTAATATAGATTTTATGGAGAATTTTTTATGAAAATAAAAGAAGCATTTTTAGGTATTTTTATTATATTAATAGTGTTAGTATTAATCATACCAATACCATCATTTTTACTTGACTTTTTGTTTATGATTAATATATTTTTCGCTGTATTAATTCTTTTAGATGCTATATATTCTAAAAAGGCTCTTGATATGAGTATGTTCCCTACAATATTACTTGTAACAACACTATTTAGAATAGCTTTAAATTTATCATCTACAAAGCTTATACTTTTACAAGGTGATGCAGGTAAAGTTATAGAAACTTTTGGTAACTTTGTTGCAGGTGGTAATATGGTTGTAGGTGTAATTATATTCTTGATACTTGTTTTAGTAAACTTTATGGTTATTACAAAAGGGTCTGAAAGGGTATCTGAGGTTACAGCAAGGTTTACACTTGATGCTATGCCTGGTAAGCAGATGGCTATAGATGCTGACTTAAACACAGGGCTTATAAATGATGAAGAAGCTAAAGCAAGAAGAAAAGAAATACAAGATGAGGCATCATTTTATGGAGCTATGGACGGGGCATCTAAGTTTGTAAAAGGTGATGCCATAGCAGGTATTATAATAACTGTTATAAATATAGTAGGTGGTATAACACTTGGTATGACAGGTTTATCAACAGGTGTGAAGCTACCTTTTGGTGAGGCAGCACAAGTATATACTCTTATGACTATAGGTGATGGGCTTGTAGGGCAAATACCAGCTATATTAATATCAACAGCTACTGGTATATTAGTTACTAAATCTAGTGAAGAAGATGGTATTACAGCATCTCTTACTAAGCAATTATTTAGTATACCTTTAACATTATATATAGCAGGTGTAGTTATGATTGTATTAGGTTTTACACCTCTTCCTACAATGTTTTTTGTACCTTTTGGTATAGGTTTATTATTTTGTGGTTATCAGCTTGATAAAGCACAAAAAGTACAAGCCATTACAGAAGAAATATCTACTGAAGATGAAGAAGTTGAAGAAATTAGAAAACCAGAAAATGTTATTTCTTTGTTAAATGTAGACCCTATTTTATTAATATTTGGTTATGGTCTTATACCTCTTGTAGATAGTAGCCAAGGTGGAGACCTTTTAGACAGAGTTGTTATGATTAGAAGGCAAATTGCACTTGAGTTAGGTGCAATAGTTCCTATTATAAGGCTTAGAGATGATATAAAACTTGCACCTAATCAATACAAAATATTAATAAAAGGTGTAGAAGTGGCAGAAGGTGAAATATTATTTGACCACTATATGGCTATGAACCCAGGCTATATTGATGAAGAAATAGATGGTATAGAAACAATAGAGCCTTATTTAGGTTTACCAGCTTTATGGATTACAGAAACTCAAAGAGAGCGTGCTGAGGCTTTAGGTTACACAGTTGTAGACCCTCCAGCTATTATTGCTACACATTTAACAGAAGTAATAAGAAATAGCTTAAGTGAGCTATTATCAAGACAAGATGTTCAAACATTAATAGACAATGTAAAAGAGCACCACCCTGTTCTTGTAGACGAATTAGTACCTAAATTATTAGGTATAGGTGAGATTCAAAAAGTTTTAGCTAATTTATTAAAAGAAGGTATATCTATAAGAGATTTAGTAACTATACTAGAAACATTAGCCGACTATGCTCAAATAACTAGAGATACAGATATGCTTACAGAATATGTAAGACAATCTTTAAAAAGAAGTATATCTCAAAGATATTTTGCAGATGGAGAAAATAAGGTTATTACATTAGACCCTCAACTTGAACAAGAGATAATGGAAAGTGTGCAACATTCTGAACAAGGCTCTTTTATAGCTTTAGACCCAGAAAAAACTCAAATGATATTTAATAGTTTAAATACTCAGTTATCAAAGCTTACATCTCTTGGTATACAACCTATTATTCTTACATCTCCTGTTGTTAGGATTTATTTTAAAAAATTAGTAGAACAAGTAGCACCAGATTTGGTTGTTATTAGCTATAATGAAATAGACCCTAGCTCAGAAATTCAATCTATTGGAATGGTGGGAATTTAATGAAGATAAAAAAATATCAAGGTGAAACAGAAGAACAAGTTATAGAAATGGCAAAAGAAGAGCTTGGTAATGATGCAATTGTTCTTAGTATAAAAAAAATTACGCCAACAGGGATATTTTCTATAATAAAAAAACCATATATAGAGCTTACAGCATCTTATGATGAAAATAAAGTTAAAATAGAAGAAAAGTCTAAAAGCTTTTTTGCTGATATAAAAGGTAAAGTATCATCTAATAATTTAGATGATAAACTTAAAGAAAAAGATAACACTATACAACGATTAGAAAAACGTATAGTAGAGCTAGAAACTTATCTAGAAAAGGCTATGAAAAGTTTATCATTAGAAAAAGGGGCTAACACTAATAAATATAAAAATCAATTAGTACAATTTATATATGAAATGTTAATATCAAAAGGTGTTAATCAAGCTGTATGTACAGAAATATTAGCACCAGTAGATAAAGAAGAAAATCAAAATATTGATTTAATTGTCAAAGTAGTATATAATAAAATAATAGAAATTTTAGAAAAAGCAGCTTGTAAAGATTTATTTATAGAGCAAGATATTAAAAATACAGAAGCTAAAAATATAGTTTTTTTAGGCACAACTGGTGTTGGAAAAACTACTACAATAGCTAAATTATCTTCTGACCTTATTATGAATAAAAATAAAAAAGTTGGCTTTATAACATCTGATACTTATAGAATAGCTGCTGTTGAACAGTTAAAAGTTTATGCCGAAATATTAGGAAGTCAGGTAGAAGTTGTATATACTATTAATGATGTAAAAGAAAAAATTAATAAGCTAAAGCATATTAATGATTATATTTTCTTTGATACTGCAGGTAGGTCTCATAAAAATGAGAAAAATATGGAAGAAATAAAGCAATTATTAAATGAAATAGACAATCCAGAAATATATCTTGTTATTAGCTCTACTAACAATTTTGAAGATATAGAAAATATAATTAATACCTATTCTAAGTTTTCAAAATTTAATATTATTTTTACTAAAATAGACGAAACCGATACAATAGGTACTATATTAAATATCGCACATAAGACTAATAACAAAATTGCTTATGTGACAGTAGGACAAAATGTACCAGCAGATATAGAAAAGTTTTCTGGAGAAAAAATTGCTAAAGTATTATTAGGGAGTATGTATAAATAATGGACCAAGCTAAAGAGCTAAGAAATTTAATAAATAATTCGCAAAATTTTAACATAAAAAATAATCTCAATGCTAGAGTTATAACTATTAGCAGTGGCAAAGGAGGAGTTGGTAAATCTAGCTTCTCTGTAAACTTAGCTATATATTTAGCAAGCCTTAAAAAGCGTGTATTAATAATAGATGCAGATTTTGGGCTAGCTAATATAGAAGTTCTTTTAGGTATAAGACCAAAGTATAATTTTTATCATATGATAAAAGGTGAAAGAAATATTTCTGAAATAGTTGTAGATACTGATTATGGTATAAAGTTTATATCTGGAGGCAATGGCCTTAGAGAATTATCTAGCATAAATAGCACAGAAATAAAATATTTTATTGAACAATTTGAGTATCTTGATAAAATAGCAGATATAATAATAATTGACACAGGAGCTGGCATATCACCAAGTGTTACTAATTTTTTAATGGCATCAGATGAAAACATTATTGTTACAACGCCAGAGCCAACATCTTTTACCGATGCATATACTCTTATAAAAGTAATGAAAGAACAAAATAAATTTATAGATAAATTAAACATTGTTATAAATAAAGCTGATGACAAATATGAAGCAGATAGAATATTTACAAAAATATCTTACGTATGTAATAAGTTTTTAGCAATAAATATACAAAATATAGGATATATACCATCAGATATGGCTCTTATAAAAGCTATTAAACAACAAAAACCAGCTATATTAGCCTTTCCTGAAAGTGATTTTTCAAAGGCTATAAGAGAAATAGGTAATAGACTATTAAATGAACAACAAATGTCAAATAATGACGGTATAAAAAGTTTTATGCAAAAATTAATGCGTATTTTTAATAAGTAGCATATATTAAAATGAGGTGGCACTTTGCAAATAGGTAATAAAATAAATATACATTATAAAGATGGTATAATTATATCATTTTTAGAAGAATTAATTTTAGATAATCAAATTTTAATACAAATACCTTATGTTTATAAAGATGAAGCCTTATTAAATGAAAAAGAAACATATAATATAACTATTTTTACTAAAGATAAAATAGTAGATTGTATAGTAAAAGTTGTTGGCTATAAAACTACAAAGAGAAGAAAATATTATATATTAAAAATAGAACAATCTTTTTATAAAGATTTTGAAAAACGTAAATATGAAAGATATTTTTGTAACTTACAATATAAGATAAGTTTATTAGATGATAATAAAGAAGAGGATATAAATGTTATAATAAAAGATATTAGCTTAGGGGGTATTAGATTTTTAACTAATAGCAAAATAGAAAATAATTTAGGATTAAAAATAAAAATATTATTTGATGATGATTATTTTATAGCAGATAGTCAAATAATACAAGCTCAATATTATCCTAAAGCTAATTATAAAAATCAATATAGAATAAAGTTTGATAATATAGAAAATGAACATTTAATAAAAAATTATTTTGAAGATAAAGTAGATGATAAATTGAGTTTTACTCTAAGATAGGGGAAGTTTGTTATGATAAGTTCTGGGTCTTTAATAGTTGGTATGGCAGATATGAATGTTGCTAAAGACAAAGGTGTTTTAATAACTTTAGGCTTGGGGTCTTGTGTGGGTATAGCATTATATGACCCAGTTGCCAAAATTGCAGGCCTTGCACATTCTATGTTACCAGATAGTAAAGAAATTAAAAATAATATAAACATTGCTAAATTTGTAGATTTGGCTACCATAAAACTTACTAAAGATATGATAAGTCACGGTGCACAACAAAGTAGAATAGTTGCTAAGCTAGCAGGTGGTGCACAAATGTTTGCCTTTGGTTCTACGCAACAAAGTATGCGAATAGGTGATAGAAACGTTGAGGCAGCAGAACGTATGTTAAGAAGGCTTGGCATAAAAATACTTGCTAAAGATGTTGGTAAAACTTTTGGTAGAACAGTAGAACTACACGCACAAGATGGTAAGTTTATTATAAAAACTATTGAACACGGAACATACACTATATAAAAAGGTGGTATTTATGTGGAAAAACTTAAAATAAAAATAACGATACTTGCAAGTTTAATAGTTACTGCATATGCTTATATATACAAAATGGATTTTTTGAAAACTTGTTATGCTATAATAGCTACAATTATAATTTTTTATTTTTTAGGTGGATTTATTGAAATATTTTTACAAAAACAAATTGATAAAATACGAGAAACTAAAAAAATAGAAGAAGAAAATATGCAACAAGAAGACTTTATAGAAGGTTTGGAAGAAGAGCAAAGTGTTGAAATTATTAATGCTGAAGAAAATAATATACAATAGTATAAAGAGTGGTGAATAGTTTTGGAAAATATTAAGCTATGGGAAGAATATGAAAAGACTAAAAGCTTGGCAATAAGAGAACAAATAATAAATAAGTATGCAGGCTTAGTTAAAATTGTAGCCGGTAGAATGAATATATATACTAACTCTCAAATAGAGTATGAAGATTTAATTGGATATGGTATATTTGGTCTTATTGATGCAATAGAAAAATTTGATTATAAAAAAGGATATAAATTTGAAACATATGCTTCTCTTAGAATAAGAGGAGAAATAATTGATAATATTAGAAAAATAGATTGGATACCACGCTCTTTAAGGCAAAAAAATAAAAT
>CALWSN010000133.1 GCA_944384215.1 uncultured Clostridia bacterium
ATATTAAAATATAAGCCTACAATTATTTTTGTTGAGCATGATGTAAAATTTATTGAAAAAGTTTCAACTAAAACTATAAATATATAAAATTATTATTAGTATTATATTTATATATTAAATAAAATAAAAGTACTGATTTATATAAATGTTTAAAATCAGTACTTTTATTTTATTTTTATTTTATAAACTTTTTAATTATAAAACATTATATTTATTATATAAAATTTTATAAAGTTCGTAAGTTGCTAAAACATCAGACATTGCTCTATGTGCATTAGGATTTGATATTTTAAAATAACTGCATAAAAAATTTAAATTATATTTTTTTAATTCTGGAAATAGATTTTTACTTACACTAATTGTATCTAATGCAGAATTTTTTACTTCAAAATTTAAGTTTTTACAATTAGTAATTAAAAAATTCATATCAAATTTTGCATTGTGCATAACAAGAGGTAAATCTTCTAAAAAGTTTATAAATTCTTTAAAAATATCTTCTATAAAAGGCTTATCTTTTACCATTTCATTAGTAATATTAATTTTAGAAGAAATAAAAGGTGGTATATTTGTTTTAGGATTTATAAGAGTTTCAAATTTATCTATAACAATGTTATTTTTTACTTTAATAGCACCTATTTCTATAATTTTATCATTAATATGTGATAGACCAGTAGTTTCAAAGTCTAATACTATATAATCTTTAAAGTCTGGTTTAGATAATTTATTAAATGTTATTTTTTCTGATTTTATATCTTTTTTTGTTTTAGACGGATTATAAACAAAATAATCAGTATTTTTTAAATCAGACTTTTTTATTAAATGGTTTAAAAAATCTTTATTCATATTAAAAGCTCCTAAAAAGACCTATTACTTTACCTAATATAGTAATATTATTAGATTTTATAGGTTGATATAAATCATTTTCTGGTTTTAAAACTATAGTGTTATCTTCTATAAAGAATCTTTTGCAAGTTGTTTCATCACCTATTAATGCTATAACAATATCTCTATTATTAGCAATAGATTGTTTATTAACTAATACTAAATCACCATCATATATACCAGCATTAATCATACTATCGCCAAAAACTCTTAACATAAAAGCATCATTATTTTTTAAGTATGTAACAGGGATAGGAAAATAACTTTCTATACTTTCTGTTGCAAAAGTAGGCAAACCAGCAGAAACATCACCTAATATAGGGATATTAACTAATTCTTCTAAATTATTATTATAAAAATTTTTTTCTAAAATTTCTATATTTCTAGTTTTAGCTTGTTTTCTTCTTATATATCCTTTTTTTTCTAATGTTTCTAAGTGAAGATGAACAGAAGAGGTAGAAGATAGACCAGATGCTTTACAAATTTCTCTAATAGATGGAACTACACCATTTAATTTAACTTGAGTTTTTATAAAGTTTAATATAAGTTGTTGTTTTTCTGTTAATGGTTCCATAATTCACCTCCGTAAAATGTATAATATATAAACATTTTATCATTTTTTATCAAAAAGTAAAGCATTTTATTAAAAAAAGCAAAATTAATGAGTTTGATTTAAGTTGATAAATACATATATATTAAGTTATTATATATATATAACTAACAAAGGAGGATAAAATAGTGAAAATAGAATGTAAAAAAATTAATAGAACATTATTAGTTAAACTGTATGGGGAAATAGACCATCACTTTACAGAAGATATAAGAGATAAAATAGATAGAGAATTTAATAAACAAGGATGTCAAAATATAATTTTAGATTTTGAAAATGTAGGGTTTATGGATAGCTCTGGTATAGGTATGATTATAGGAAGATATAAGATGGCACAGGATAAAGGAGGAAAAGCTTATGCATATGGTCTAAAAGATAATGCTAAAAGAATATTTGATATGTCTGGTCTTAATAAATTAATATCTTGTTTTGAAACTAAAGAAGAGGCTATAAACAGCATATAGGAGGATTATTAAAATGCAATATGACAATAAAATAAGCTTAATATTAGATGCTAATTCTAAAAATGAAGCCTTTGCCAGAGTTAGTGTATCGGCTTTTGCTACTCAATTAGACCCAACATTAGAACAATTAGATGATATAAAAATGGCAGTATCAGAAGCTGTTACCAATGCTATAATACACGGATATGAAGGAATAGATAATGGAGAAATATATATAAACTGTAAAATAGCAAATGACACATTATACATAGAAATAGAAGACAAGGGAAAAGGTATAGAAAACTTAGAAAAGGCTATGGAGCCACTTTATACATCAAAGCCACATATGGAACGTTCTGGTATGGGATTTACTGTTATGGAGGCATTTATGGATAATATGAAAGTAATATCAGAAGTAGGTAAAGGTACAAAAATATATTTGGAAAAGAAAATAACTAAAAATTAGTGCAAGGAGGTTACCTAATGAATGGTGATATATTAGATTTAATAAAACTTGCACAAGATGGTGATGAAAAAGCAGTAGAAACTATAATAGAACAAAATTCTGGACTTATATGGAGTGTTGTTAGAAGATTTTTAAATAGAGGTTATGATGCAGAAGATTTATATCAAATAGGTTCTATTGGTCTTTTAAAGTGTATAAAAAAATTTGATATAAACTATGATGTAAAGTTTTCTACATATGCAGTACCTATGATTATGGGAGAAATAAAAAGGTTTTTAAGAGATGATGGACTTATAAAAATATCAAGACCTTTAAAAGAAATAGCTACAAAAGCAAAATATATGAGAGATGTTTTAACTAAACAAAATGATGAAGAACCTACCATTAATGAGCTTGCAATAGCCATAGATGTACCTGTTGAAGATTTAGTTTTAGCATTAGATGCCGATAGGGAAGTAGAATCTTTATATAGTACAGTTTATCAAAATGATGGTAAAAGTGTATATTTAATAGATAAACTAGAACTTAAAAATGATAATCAAGAAAATTTGGTAGATAGTATTGTTTTAAGAGATATAATAGAAAACTTAGAACCTAGAGAAAAAGAAATTATAAACCTTAGATATTTTGAAGATAAAACTCAAAGCCAAGTTGCAAAAATAATAGGGGTATCTCAAGTACAAGTATCTAGAATAGAAAAAAAGGTATTAACTAAAATAAGAGAAAAATTTGGATAAAAATATAACTAAATAAAATATATAAAATAAGGTTAGTTTTATTAGGTCAAAAAGTTATAACTGGTCAAATAGCACATATATTTTTTAATATGGTGTGCAAACTAAACAAAATTATAAAAAAAGGATAAAGAAATATTGACTTTTTTATGTTTAAATATTATATTAATTATAAATTAATTAAGTTAATTTTGACTAAGCTAATGACAGCTGAGGTGAATTTTTTTGAATAAGTTCTATGAACAGTTTATAACAAAAGATTATGGTACATTGCCAAGAGCTATTAACATTATTAGTAAATCAGTTTTATTAATAGGTGTTGCTATTTTTGCAATAGTTGGTGTACTTGGGATATTTTTATCAATACCAGTATTTTTAATATTTATATTAATAGAAGTTTATCTATCTAAAAACTTTTTAGAATATGAATACGAGTATTATGATAAAGATATAACAATATCAAAAATAATTGGCAAAAGAAGAAGAAAAATTATAGGCAATATAGATGTTAGAAATATATTAAAAGTATCTAACATTAATAGCTTAGCTAAAGATGAAAAATTTATAAGATGTACTATAAAAGGTTTAGACCTTAAAGAAGTAGTTATTTTTGTTAATGACAAAAATGGCAAAAAAGTTGGTTACTTATTAGGTTTAGATGAAGAATTGCTATCTATCCTAAAAAAAGATAACCCAACATTATTTAATTATATTTAATATAAAAATATAAAGCTTTTAGCTAACTTATATATTTTAGGAGGAAATGAAAATGGCAGGATTAAAACTTAAAAATATTGTAAAAAGATATGACAATGGCTTTGAAGCTGTTAAAGATTTTAACTTAGATATTGAAGATAGAGAGTTTATCGTTTTTGTAGGTCCATCTGGTTGTGGTAAATCTACTACTCTTAGAATGATTGCTGGTCTTGAAGAAATATCTAGTGGTGAATTAT
>CALWSN010000134.1 GCA_944384215.1 uncultured Clostridia bacterium
AAAAATGAAGCTAAAAATGATAAAAGTGATAATTTATATGATATACCAGGTGGTAGAGTAGAATATGGTGAAGACATACCTAATGCTGTTATAAGAGAAGTTTTTGAAGAAACAGGTATATTATTAACAAAAGATAATATAAAAAAGATAGTAAATGCTACCTCTATTGTAAGAAATGATGGTCTACACCTTACCATTATTACATATTTTGTTAAAATAGAAAATCCTATCATTAAAATTAGCTCAGAACATAGTAACTTTTATTGGGCAGATGAAACATTTAAAGATTTGCCAGATTGGATAATAAATTTAATTAAATCACTATAAAAATCTAAAAAAATATTTAATTAAATTTATTTTATCTTAGTATTTATTATAAAACTTATTTTATATAATTTTGCTTAAAATATAAAAAGTGTTTTACCATTTAAAAATAGGAGGTCATACCTCCTATTTTTAAATAATTATTTTATAAATAGAAATTCCAAAAGGAATAAATAATATAAGCTGTATATATTTTATTTCATTAAAAATTATAAAATTTAATATATTAATTTTCATTCCAAAAACTATAAATAATACATATATTATAAATACTGAAATTATAAATATAATATTTAAAGTTTTATTAATTATACAAGTATTTAAATTTTTAAATATTATTAATAATGAAATAATTGTTATAAGTGTTATTAATATCGGTAAATCAAAAAAATTATATATTATAGTTAACTTTGTAATTTCAAAATTTAATTTAGTTTTTGGTATATAACTAAATTTCATATAAAAGCTAAATATTAAATATAATAACATTATTATAGATGTTATTATTAATTTTAAACTATATTTTACTTTTATAAAAATCACTCCTTTATTTTTAGATATAAAATATCTAAAAATCTAGTTTAACTTTTCTTCTATAAGATTAGCCAGTTTTTTAGCTTCTTGCTCTAATATTTCTTGATTATCTCCTTCTATCATAACCCTTACTAAAGGTTCTGTACCAGAAGGTCTTATTAAAACACGTCCCTTACCTTCAAACATTTTTTCAAGGTTATTTATAGCATTTTTTATATCTTCATTTTCAAGATAATTATATTTATTTTTATTATTAACTTTAGCATTAACAAGTGCCTGTGGTAAAACTTTTATAATTTTTCTAAGTTCAGATAATTTTTTACCTGTTTTTTTAATAACTTCTAAAAGTTTAATGGCAGTAAGTATTCCATCACCTGTGGTATTATAGTCTAAATATATAATGTGTCCAGATTGTTCTCCACCAAAATTAAGACCTTTTAAAAGCATTTCTTCCAAAACATATCTGTCCCCTACTTTTGTTTTTAAAATATTTATATTATTGTTATCTCCCATTATAAAAAGTCCTAAATTGCTCATAATAGTAGCAACAATAGTGTTTTCTTTTAGCTTACCTTGTTCTTTAAGATAGTTTCCACAAATAGCCATTACCTCATCACCATCTACTATGCTACCATTTTCATCTACAACAAGGCATCTATCCCCATCACCATCAAAAGCTATACCTATGCTAGACTTGTTTGCTACTACCTCTTTACATAAATTTTCCATATGAGTAGAGCCACAATTATCATTTATATTTATACCATTAGGCTCTCTAAAAATAACATTAGCATTAGCTTTTAGCTCTTCAAACAATATAGGTGCAACTTGATATGTAGCACCATTAGCACAGTCTACTGTTATGTTTATATCTTCAAAATTAACATCTATTGTAGATTTTAAAAAATCTACATAATCTTCTATTGCCTCTTCTTTAATTTCTTTATATCCTAATTCACTGCCTTCTACATAAGGTATATGGTCATATTTATTGTCTATATAATCTTCTATTTCTTCTTCTATATTATCACTAAGCTTAAAGCCATTATTATTAAAAAATTTAATACCATTATCTTGAAAAGGGTTATGGCTAGCACTAATAATAACACCAGCATCTGCATTATATTTTTTCACAAGATGTGCAACAGCAGGTGTAGGTATAATACCTAAAGATATAACTTTAGCACCAACAGAGCACATACCAGATATAAGGCTTGCCTCTAACATATCACCAGATATACGAGTGTCCATACCAACAATGATTGTAGGCTTATGGTTGTTTTCTTTGTTTAAAACATAAGCTCCTGCTCTACCAATTTTATAGGCAAGCTCTGGTGTAAGCTCTATGTTAGCAACACCTCTAACACCGTCTGTACCAAAATATTTTCCCATTATTTGCCCTCCTGCTAAATAACTTTTTTGTATATTATAACATTTAACTTATTTTTATTCAATAAATTTATATTATTCTATTTATATAGTCTAATAAAATTTTATCTTTTAGATTAATTTTATATGCTATATCTATATTTTTATCTTGCCATATTTCTTGTGCTTTTAGTGCTTGATATATTAACATAGAAAAACCATTTGCATATTTAATATTATTATTTTCTGCCATTTTTAAAAGGTTGGTTTTAAATGGTGTATAAATAATGTCAAATATAAATTCTATATTATTATTATTTTCAAAAAAAGCATTTTTTAAAGGAGATTTGTCTATATTTTCTCCAAACCCTAAAGTTGTAGTGTTAATCACTATATTAGGTGTTTTTATATAGTCTACTTTATCTAAATTAACTATCTCTATATTAGCATCTTCATAATATTTCAAAATATGTTCTTTTAAATTTATTGCATTTTCAACAGTTCTATTAGCTATAATTATTTTTTTTGCCTTATTTTTAAGACACATAAAAGATGCTGTATATCCACTGCCACCTGCACCTAATATTAAAACTATTTTATTTTCAATACTAATATTATTCTCTAATAAAGTATCTTCCATACCATTTATGTCTGTGTTATAGCCTATATAACCATTTTGTGTGTATTTTAAAGTGTTTACCGCTCCTATCATTTTAGCCTGTATATCTATTTTATACAAATATTTCATTATATCTATTTTATATGGAACTGTTACATTTAATCCCATTATTTTTTCTATAAAAAATTTACCTATAATATCTTTATTTAATTTTGATACTAAAAATAAATCATATTTTTTATTATTATAATTCATATCTTGAAAAAATTTATTATGTATAAGTGGTGATATACTATGTTTTACTGGGTTTCCTATTAAAATATATTTTTCCATCACTATCACTTCCCTTTTTTAATATTATAGTAGTAAGTATAAAAAAAGACTTGACATAAATCAAGTCTTTTTTATACTTACTACTATTAATTATTATTAATAAAACATAGATATACCAGGGCCTAAAGGTAAATCTAAAAGCATCCAAGCAACTAATAATACTGTCCAACCTAATAAGAATACTAAGCTATAAGGTAACATAGTAGATATTAATGTACCTATACCAGATTTTTTATCATATTTTTGAGCAAATACAACTATCATAGCAAAATAAGTCATAAGAGGGCTAATAATATTAGTAGTAGAATCTCCTATACGATAAGCAACCTGAGTAAGCTCTGGAGAATAACCAAGTTGCATAAACATAGGTATAAATACTGGTGCAAGTATAGTCCATTTAGCAGATGCAGAGCCCATAAAAAGATTTATAAAAGCAGTTAATATTATAAAAAATACCATAAGAGGTGCACCTGTTAAACCTACATTACCTAAAAAGTCTGCCCCTTTTAAAGCTAATATACTACCAAGATTTGTATAGTTAAAATAGTTAACAAACTGAGCTGCAACAAATGTTAAGGCAACATATGAGCCCATAGCAGCCATATTTTTACCAAGTTGGTCACCTATATCTTTTTCATTTTTATATGTTCCAGATATTCTACCATATACAATAGAAGGTATAAAAAACCCTAATGTTATAAATACAATAATACCATCTATTAATAAAGCTCCAGATATTAAGCTACCTGTTTCTGGGTTTCTAAGTAAAGAATTTTTAGGTATAGC
>CALWSN010000135.1 GCA_944384215.1 uncultured Clostridia bacterium
GGCCTGTAAATCTTACAACAGATAAAATATTATTTGTACATAATATAAAACAACACCTTATAAACCAAGGTTTTAATCAAATAGATTTTTATTATTTATCAGATGAAAATTTGCCCTATGTAATAAACGAAGATATTACATATATTATGACAGATTATATAGATTTAGATGAATGGGATTTATCAGATAAACACCATATAAGAAAGGGCATAGAGCTAATAGCTAATTTTCATAAGTTAGCTCAAGGTTTTAAATATAACATAGAAGATAACATAGGAAGCATTGACATAAAAGAGGCATTTAACAAAAAGATAGAAAGCCTTTTAAGAATGAAAAAGCAAGCTAGCAAGCAAAAGAAAATAACCGATTTTGAGCTTATGTTTTTAAAAACCTTTGACTATTTTTATAAAAATGCTGTGGAATCTATAGAGATTTTAGAAAAACATAAATATGAAAATATAAACAGGATAGCTAGGAAAAATACAATGATATGCCATAACAAAATAAAAGAAGAAAATGTTTTAATAGGTCATAAATCTTATTTAACTCAGCTTGAAAATATTACGATAAATCATTTTATATATGATATAGCTAGCTTTATTGCTAGATATATAAAAAAACACCCAGAAGACTATTTATTATTAGAAGATATTTTGATTACATATTCTAAAATAAACTACATAGATGGCAATATTTTGCCTATTTTGTATGCTCTTATAAAGTTTCCTAATAGATATATAGAAACTTGCCAAAGCTTTTTTGATAGAAGAAGAAACTTTACGCCTATATCTATATCTAGTGATTTAAAAAATGTTTTAGATTTAAAAGATTTTCAAGAGCTTTATTTAGATAAAATTAAATGTTAAATAATATAAAAAAGCTTGTAGATATTCTACAAGCTTTTTTATATTATATATTAAATAACATTTCTTATGTTTAAGTCTTTATCTAGGATAACAAGGTTAGCAAGCTTACCAACAGATATACTGCCCATTTTATCAAATACATTTATGCTAACAGCAGGGTTTTTGGTACAAGCTTTTATTGCAGATTCTAAAGGAATGCCAAAGGACACTGCTTTTTTCATACAATCAAAAAGGTTTGTTGCAGAGCCAGCTATAGTACCATCTGCTAGGGTTGCTTTTTTATCTTTCATAGTAACTTTTTGGCCACCAAGCTCATAAGAGCCGTTTTCCATACCTGTTGCCATCATAGCATCGCTTATTAAAACAACTTTATCATCTGTAAACATTTTAAAGGTTGCCCTAACCATACTAGGGTGGATATGGATACCATCAGATATAAGCTCAACAAATACGTTTTCGCTATCAAGGGCAGCTCCTACTACAGAAGGGTCTCTATGGTTAAAGGCAGGCATAGCGTTAAATAAATGAGTTGCCCTTGTAGCTCCAAGGTCAAAGGCTTGTTTTGCCATATCATAGTTTGCTGTTGTATGCCCTAAAGAAATGCTCACTGTTTTAGACATTTCTTTTATAAATTCGAGCCCACCATCACATTCTGGTGCCATAGTAATAATTTTAATCATACCGTTACAAGCTTCGTTAAGCTCTTTAAACATATCTACCTGTGGCGTAACAATAAATGTAGCATCTTGAGCACCTTTTTTTTCTTTAGATAAGAAAGGACCTTCCATATGGATACCAACTATGTTAGCACAATCTTTAGGTAAATCTGTAGTGGCAGTGTTAAATATTTCTTTTAATAGCTCTTTTTTAAGCGTCATAGATGTAGGGCAAAAGGCAGTTATACCGTTAGATTTTAAATATTTTGCAATAGATATAAGCCCTTTAGCATCTTTGTCGCAAAAGTCGTGGCCTGTAGCACCGTGGATATGTGTATCTATAAGCCCTGGTATAACGTAATTACCGTTTGCATCTATTTCTGTTTTATCAGTAACTTTTTCTATACTATCAACAATTATGTTGTTTTCTATATAAATATCTTTTTTTTCAAAAACGCAATTTTCATTAAAAACTAAACCATTTTTTATAATCATAATATACCTTCTTTCTAGGTTTAAACTATTTTTATAAAAGACCTTTCTCTTTTATAATAGATAGAGCATCATCATCTGCAACAATAGTTACATTGTTATGAAGCTGTAAGATAGAGGCAGGTACACTAGGAACAATCTCTCCATATATAGCTTTATAAAGTGCGTCTGCTTTAGATTTGCCAGAAGCTACTAATAATATACTTTTTGCTTGCATAATATTTTTAATACCCATAGAATAAGCGTATTTAGGTACTAAATCTAGGCTAGCAAAAAATCTTGAATTAGCTTTAATTGTATCTTCAGTAAGTTTAACACAATGCGTTTCTTTTTCAAAAGCTTCACCTGGTTCATTAAAACCAATATGTCCGTTACCACCAATACCTAAAAGTTGTAAATCTACACCACCTAAAGATTTTATAACTTGGTTATATCTAGCACATTCTTTTTTAGAATCTTCTTCAAGTCCGTTTGGTATAAAAGTGTTATTAATATCTATATTAACGTGGTCGAAAAGATGTTTTCTCATAAAATAAGCATAACTTTGGTCGTTATCTTTAGATAAGCCTTTATATTCATCTAAGTTTACAGCTTTAACTTTTGCAAAATCTAAATCTCCTTTTTTATACCATTCTACAAGTTGTTTATAAGTACCTTCTGGTGTAGAGCCTGTTGCAAGACCTAAAACACTGTCAGGTTTTATTATAACTTGAGCTGATATAATATTAGCTGCCTTTCTACTCATATCATTATAATCTTTAGCATTGTATATAACCATTTTTATGTACCTCCATAAATAATATATTTATAATTTTATTATACATAATTAAATTAAAAATTTCAATAAGTGTTTTAAATATTATTTCTAGTTTAGTTATAGTAATGAAAATGTTTTACAAAATATTTTAAATAGATTATAATTAAAATATTAATTTATATAATTAGTTTAGGAGCTTAAATATGATAGAAATATTTAATTGGTTTTATAGTAGCAATAGAAAAGAACAATTGTCAAAAAAGTATTTTGTTAAATATCTTTATTATGGAATAATTTTAGTATTAATAATTAGCGATTATTTTTATGGAACACTTAAATTAATTAAGGAATTACTAGATTATAAATTTATAAAATATAGCTCACTAATTATAAAAATTCTTTTAGATTGGTTTACTATATTTGCTGTTATATCATTTATATTGTTAGCTATATCATTTATATTTTCATTGTTGATTGATTATTTAGAAGAAAAGTTTTATTATTTATCAATAAATGATAATTATTCTATAATTAAGAATAGTATATTTAGAGGAGCTGAATATCATTTTAGGGAATGTATAGAGAATATAACTATTTTACTTATTACTTCATATATAGTAGATTTTAATATTTTTTTACAGTATAAAAATAGATACAGTGACGAATTTTGGATTATTATTTGCAGTTTTATGATTTTGGAGTTTATTTTTGGTTCATTAGTAACTATTTTCAATAGGGTTTTTAGGTTATAAAATGAATATTGAAAAAATTATATTTAATTTTACTTTTATATATGATAAAATAATAAATGTAAAATTTAAACCTTAGGAGGGCTTTTATGAAAACAGATATCCAAATAGCTAATGAAACAAAAATGGAAAATATTGAAAAAGTTTTAGAAAATTTTGACATATCTTATGATGATTTAGAGCTTTATGGCAAATATAAAGCTAAAGCATCTAACAGTCTTTACAATAAGTTAAAGGATAAAGAAAATGGTAAATTAGTATTAGTTACTGCTATAAATCCAACTCCTGCTGGAGAGGGTAAAACAACAACAACAATAGGTCTTTCTCAAGCTCTTAATAAAATAGGGGTTAAATCTGTTGTTGCACTTAGAGAGCCATCTCTTGGGCCTTGTATGGGCATAAAAGGTGGAGCTGCTGGTGGTGGATATTCTCAAGTTGTTCCTATGGACGAGATAAATTTACATTTTACAGGCGATTTACACGCTATAACAACAGCTAATAATTTACTTAGTGCTATGTTAGATAACCATATACATCAAGGTAATAGCCTTAATATAGATACAAGAAATATTACTTGGAAAAGAACTTTAGATATGAACGATAGAGCTCTTAGAAATATTACAATAGGGCTTGGTGGTAAAATAAATGGTGTGCCACGTGAAGATGGTTTTATGATAACAGTTGCATCTGAGATAATGGCAATATTATGTTTAGCTAATGACTTACAAGATTTAAAAGAACGTCTTGGTAAAATAATAGTAGGCTATAATGTATCAGGTGAACCTGTTACAGCTAAAGATTTAAAAGCTAATGGGGCAATGGCAGTTTTATTAAAAGATGCTATAAAGCCAAACTTTGTACAAACTTTAGAGCATACTCCAGCTATTATACACGGTGGACCTTTTGCTAATATTGCCCACGGTTGCAACAGTGTACAAGCTACAAACCTTGCTTTAAAATTATCAGATGTAGCTATTACAGAGGCAGGCTTTGGTGCAGATTTAGGTGCAGAAAAGTTTTTTGATATAAAATGCCGTATGGCAGGTTTAAAACCAGATGCAGTTGTTTTAGTTGCAACTATAAGAAGCTTAAAATTTAATGGTGGGGTTGAAAAGCAAGATTTTTCTACGCCAAACTTAGATGCAGTTAAAAAAGGTTTTGCAAATCTTGAAAAGCATATAGAAAATATTAAAAAATATGGCTTACCTATTGTAGTTACATTAAATTCTTTTACAACAGACACAAAAGAAGAAATAGCCTTTGTAAAAGAACAATGTGAAAATATAGGTGTACATTTTGCTTTATCAGAAGTATGGGCAAAAGGTGGAGAAGGTGGTATAGAGCTTGCAAACAAAGTTTTAGAAGCCTTAAAAGAAGAAGCTAATTTTAAAGTTTTATATGACGAAAAATTATCTATTGAAGAAAAACTTAATATAATAGCAAAAGAAATATATGGGGCAGATAGTGTAAAAATTTTACCTAAAGCTAAAGCAGAGATTGCACAAATAGAAAAAATAGGTCTTGACAAAATGCCTATATGTGTGGCAAAAACACCAGCATCTTTTTCAGATAATCCTAATCTTTTAGGTAGACCTAGCGGTTTTGATATAACTATAAAAGAAGTTAGAGTATCTGCAGGTGCAGGCTTTATAGTAGCATTAGCAGGAGATGTAATGGTTATGCCTGGGTTACCAAAAATACCAGCAGCAGAAAATTTAGATATAGATGAAAATGGAAACATAGTAGGGCTTTTTTAACCTACTATAAGATAAAATATTAAAAGCCAACGTATATACGTTGGCTTTTAATAATAAAATCATTAGTTACTAGGGGGTAAACTTGACTATTAAGTCTCGTAAAATAAAGGTTAGTTATCTTAAATTGATAACAATTAAATAATACAATAGATTTTTTATATTTTCAAGGAAAAAAGACAAAAAAAGTAAGATTTATTAGTTAGTAATAATAAATCTTACTTTTTTAATATAGTTTTTGTATAATTCCTACAAAAAAGCTATAAATTATTTTACTGTACTAGTAAGGTTAGGTTCACCTTTAGATACAACTCTTTGTTTTAAAACAGGTATTAAAACACCTTTGTTTGTACCAAACTCTACAATAAATACTTGGTCAGTTATGTCAGTAACTTTGCCATATATACCGCTATCTAATAAAACCCATTCACCTATTTTTATATCAGACTGAAGCTCTTCCATTTTCTTTTCTCTTTTTTTCTGAGGTCTAATACCTATAAAATAAAATATTAAAACAATAAATAAAATATAGACAATTATACCTGGTAAAGTAGCAAAAAATCCTAAACTACCACTTGCAGCAGCTTGGTTAGCAGCATCACCAGCTTGAGTTGCTGCTTGTGCAGTACCTTCACCACCAGTTATAACTGTGTTTAATAATGTAAAATTCATATTAACATCTCCTATACATTAAAAAATATATCAAAGTAAATTATATAATAATATAAATATTTAGTCAATACTTGTATTAAGATATGTGTTAGGTACTTCTCCATTAAAGACAGTGTTTACAAGCATTAGCTTTCTTTTAACTTCTATATCTTTTTTATACATAGGATTTATTATACTAACACTACAATTAATATTTAGATATACTTGAAAGTTTATTTGGTTTATACCAACAGATTGAAAATTTGTTTCATAATCAACAATAGCATCACCTATGGAGCTTAGATACACTGTAAAAGAAGGCCCAAGCTCAGAAAATGCACTTATACCAGAAAATATACCCATTGGTAAATCTATTTTAGTATCGCTAATATTTCTTAAATTTTTTGATAGTTCATTAGATACTTTTGCACAAACATTATTTATAAGTATTGTGTCTACATCTAAATAAGTTTTATTAGTATCTTTATCTATATTTTTATTAAAAAAATCTTGTGTATGTAAGTTTAAATCAGATATTATGGTTTCAACGCTTTTGTTAATCTCTTGGCTTATAATATTAGTTGCATATTTTTGGCTTACTTTTATTGCCGTTGGTAAAACTTCGCTTTCAAACTGTAAAATAAACCAATATATAAACCAAACTATTATACATAATATTGTAAGTAATAAAAAAGGTATTTTAAAAAATTTTTTTCTTTTAAATTTTCTCTTTTTATGAAACATTTTACATCACCTTTACGTTATGTAAAAATATTGTAACAAGTTTATTACAATATTTTTAAAAATTTATTTTTTTACTTTATTAATTTATTTATATTTGGTATAATATATGCTTGAAAAGGAGTCGATTTAATGAGTCAACAAAGAAATAATCAAAGAAATACACAAAACAATGTTAAAGGACCGAGAACGACTAATAACAGACAAGCTAGGCCAAATGTTAGCAACATATCGCAAGATAGAGCTAAAAGAGAAATGGCTAATAGAGAAATTACAAAAAGACAACCAACCAAAGAAGATATAAGAAAACCTCAATCTTCTAAAAGCCAACCTAAAAAACAGTCTAGCAAAAAGAAAGGCAAAAAAACAAAGAAAAAAAGGTTTAGAAGAACTTGTTTAGGTTTTATATTAACTATGATTATAGTTATTGCAACAATAGGTGGTATAGGTGCAGGTATATTTGTAAGAATAATACAAGACTCACCAAACCTAGAGCTAATATCTGTTGAGCCTAATGTATATACATCAATAGTTTATGATAAAGATAGTAAAGAAATAGACCGTTTTCACGGTAAAGAAAATAGAGAGTATGTTACATTAGATGAAATATCAGTAGATTTACAAAATGCAATAGTATCTGTAGAAGATGAAAGGTTTTATGACCATTTTGGTATAGACTTAAAAGGTATAGCTAGAGCAGGTTATACAACTATAAAAAATAAACTTACAGGTTCAAGTGGCTTGCAAGGTGCTAGTACAATAACACAACAGCTTATAAAAAATAATGTAACAAAAGTAACTAGAAATACAATAGAAACTAAAATACAAGAACAATATTTAGCTGTTATGTATGAAAAAACTTTAGAAGAAAAATTTGGTAGCAAAAGAGAAGCTAAAAAATATATTTTAGAGCTTTATTTAAATACTATTGGCCTTGGCCACGGATATAATGGTGTTCAGGCAGCAGCTCTTGGCTACTTTAACAAAGATGCAAAAGATTTAACATTAGCAGAAAGTGCTTGTATAGCAGCCATAACAAATAACCCTTCTTTATATTCACCAAGAACACAACCAGAAAATAACAGAAAAAGGGTGGAAAAAATATTAAATCATATGCTAGAGCAAGGTATGATTACAAAAGCTCAATATGATGAGGCACTAGCAGAAGACATTTATTCTAAAGTGTCAGATGGTAATGCACAAAAAAAGGTAGAAGGTAATGTTATACACGGTTATTTTGAAGATGCATTATTTGAACAAGTATCTAAAGATTTACAAGAAAAACACAATATAAGTAAAGGGCAAGCAGATAATCTTATATATAATGGTGGGCTTCAAATATATTCTACAAAAGATAGCAATATGCAAAATATTTTAGAAACATCTTTTGCAAATGATGAGCTTTTCCCTAATGTAGTATATAAATATGATGTAACATATACCGTTTCTATTGAAGATACTACAACAGGTAAACAAGAACATAAAGATTATCGTCAGTTTGTAAAAACTAAAGAAGATGGAGATGCCTTTGTAGCTAATAAAAAGGCAGAAATAGAACAAAGCCTTACAGAAAATCAACAAATAGTTGCAGATAGAGCAAGCTTTTCTATACAGCCGCAAGCATCTATGGTTATTATGGATTATAAAACAGGTAATGTTACATCTTTAATAGGTGGTAGAGGTGAAAAAACTGTTAATAGAGGCTTTAATAGAGCAACAGATTCTAAAAGGCAACCAGGCTCTGTATTTAAAGTTTTAGCAGCTTATGCCCCAGCAATTGATACAGGCATATTAATGCCAGGTAGTGTTATAGTAGATGAGCCAATACAAATAGGTAAATATAGTCCTAAAAACTGGTATGGAGAAGCTTATAGAGGCCCTTCTACTGTTCGTGAGGGTATAGAGCAATCTATGAATATATTAGCCGTTAAAGCTATGGATATGGTTGGAGTAGATGTTGCATACCAATATTTATTAAACTTTGGTTTTACAACATTAGAAAATGATAACCATTTATCTACTGCTCTTGGTGGTATAACATACGGTGTTACACAAATGGAGGTTACAGCAGCTTATGCTACAATAGCCAATGGTGGCAAATATTATGAGCCTAAGCTTTATACAAAGGTTTTAGACCACGATGGTAATGTTATATTAGATGCTACTACAAGAGAGCCAAAACAAGTTATAAAAGAAACAACAGCTTATATGCTTACAGATATGATGGAAGATGTTGTTACAAAAGGTACTGGTACTGCGGCAAAATTTAAAAATATATCTATGCCTATTGCTGGTAAAACTGGTACAACACAAGAAACAAAAGATTTAACATTTGTAGGTTACACACCTTATTATGTTGCTGGTGTATGGTTTGGCTATGATAGATATGACGATACAGTACCTAATATGATGGCTAAAGTTGGAGGAAAACGTGTTATACCTAACGATAGATTTCATTTAAACATATGGCGAGATGTTATGGAAAAAATACATCAAGATTTACCTAAAGCTACTTTTGGGCCAAGACCAAAAGATATTGTAGATGTATCTATATGTTTAGATTCTGGGCTTATAGCAACAGAAGATTGTAAAAACGACCCAAGAGGTAACAGAGTTATTGTAGATATGTTCTTAAAAGGCACAGAGCCTAAAGAGGCTTGTGATAAACATCAAGTAGTTTCTATTTGTAAAGATAGTGGCAAACTTGCAGGAGATTTTTGTCCTGAAGAAAGCATAGAGATAAAATCTATATTTTCATTTACAGATGAAAACCCAATACCAACAGAAGTTTGTGATATACATTTAGAAGAAGATATTAATATAGACCCTAATGAATCTACTGAAGAAACTAGTGAAGGTGAAATAAGTGATATAATAGATGGAGAAAACACAACTATTATTATTAATCCTTCAGATAATACAACAAGCCAACCAACAGATAATAATACACAAGCTACTACTTTACCAGAAGAAGTAGGTAATATTATACCATCTGTTCCAGAAGAACAAACATCTCAAACAACAACAATAGAGCAAACTACACAACCACCAACACAAGAAGAAACTGTTGGAGACCCAATATTTAATACACCATAAAAATAAAACCACTCATTATATAATGAGTGGTTTTATTTTTATAAATTAATGTTATAAAATTTCTCCATTACTTTCTATTACTTTTTTATACCAGAAGAAAGAATCTTTTCTTATTCTAGACATATCTCCAGAGCCATCGTCAAATTTATTTACAAATATTAAACCATAACGTTTTTTTAGCTCTCCAGTAGATGCACTAACAATGTCTGTACAACCCCAGCAAGTATATGCTATAAGCTCAACACCATCTGCTATTGCTTCTTTCATTTGTTCTATATGTTGACGCATATAGTCTATTCTATAATCATCGTGTATTTTACCATCTTCTGTTAGCTCATCAACAGCACCTATACCGTTTTCTACAATCATAATAGGTATTTGATATCTATCATAAATTTGATTTAATACGTATCTTAAGCCTAGAGCATCTATTTGCCAGCCCCATTCAGATGCTTGTAAATGAGGATTTTTTATGTTTTGTTCGCCGTTTCCATTTGTTTTTTCAGCATCTTCTGTTGTTAAGCTAACACAGCTACTAGAATAATAACTAATACTAATAAAATCAACAGTACCTTGTTTTAATATATCTTTATCTTCATCTGTTATATTAATGTTTAAATTATTCTCTTTAAAGTAGTTTAATGCAAAACCAGGATAAGCACCTCTTATATGAACATCACCAGCTATAAAATTGTGTATTTGACAATATTTTTGGGCAAAATATACATCTTTTGGGTGACAAGTGTAAGGGTATCCATTATGATAAGCTAACATACAACCAAGTTTATTTTCTGGGTCTATATTATGAGCCATTTTTACTGCTAATGCACTAGCTACTAATTGATGATGCATAGCTTGTAGCCTTGTTTCTTCATTATTATCTTTTTCATCTAACATACCAGCACAAGATATTGCTCCAAAAGGTTGAGTTAGCATATTTATTTCATTAAATGTAAGCCAATATTTAACTTTACCTTTATATCTTTCAAATAAAACTTTGGCAAATCTTAAATAAAAATCAATTAATTTGCGATTTTTCCAACCACCATATTCTAAAGATAAATGCAGAGGGTTTTCAAAATGTGATATTGTAACAAGAGGTTCTATATTATATTTTAACAGCTCATCTATTACATTATCATAAAATTGTAAGCCTTTTTCATTAGGTGTTTCTTCATCTCCATTAGGGAAAATTCTAGTCCAAGAAATAGAAAATCTATATACTTTAAAGCCCATTTCAGCAAATAAGGCTATGTCTTCTTTATAGTGGTTGTAAAAGTCTGTTGCCTCGTGGTTTGGATAAAACTCTGTTTCTAAAGGCTTAGGCACAGTAAGTCTACGTTCTTTATTAACGCTACCACCTGTTAAAATATCTATAACAGATAAACCTCTACCGTCTTTATCAAAAGCACCTTCATATTGATTGGCAGCAGTTGCACCACCCCATAAAAAGTTTTTAGGCATTTTTTTATCGTTCACAACTTTTCCTCCTGTATAAATATAATATTTAAAAATAGCTTAAACGATAGTTAATAATGTTTCGCTATGTTTTATATTTTCGTTTGCATCTACCATAGGTACAGCTTTTATGTAGTCATTTATATTAGCCACAATAACAGGTGTTATTAGGTTATAGCCTTCATTTTTAATTTGTTCCATATCAAATTCTATAAGCAAATCGCCAGCTTTAACTTCTTTATTGTTTTCTACATAAGATTTAAAATATTTACCTTTTAAATTAACAGTATCTAAACCTATATGAATTAATAATTCTACACCTTGATTTGTTTTAAATATTAACCCGTGTTTTGTATCCATAATAGAAACTACAACCCCATCTGTTGGTGCATAAACCTTATTATCAGAAGGTACAATAGCAATACCATCACCTAAAACTTTTTCAGCAAAAGTGCTATCAGGAACATCTTCTAAATTTTTAACAACACCAGATAAAGGTGATAAAATTTCAATTTTTTCAACTAAGTTTGCTTTTTCAATTTTTTCTTCTTTTATCTCTATATTATCTTCTTTAGTTTCTTCATCTTTAGTTTCTTCGTCTTTAAAGCCTAAAATAAGAGTAAGTATAAAAGCACCAAAAAATGATACTAATATCATAATAACACCATATATAAGGTTAGACATACCTTTTTCACCAATAAAAGAAGGTATAGCTAAAATATTATTTGATGCTATGTATAAAGATACTTGTAATATACCACCAACAATACCACCAATACCAGCAGCAATAGATGCAGCTACAACAGGGCGTTTAAGCTTTAATGTAACCCCATATAAAGCAGGCTCAGTAATACCCATTATAGCAGATACACCAGATGCAGTTGCAAGCTGTTTCATATCTTTATTTTTAGATTTAAGCCCAACAGCAAGAGAAGAACCACCTTGTGCAAGGTTAGAACAAACCTGAGATACAAATATTAAACCATCTGAACCACCAGTTGCAATAGCATTTAAGCCAATAGGAGTTAAAGCGTGGTGCATACCAGTCATAACAATAAATGGGAATGTAGCACCTAAAATACCTACTATAACAAAGCCTAATTTTGTAGATAAAAAGTCGATAGCAATTGCTAACCAGTTACCAATAATACCACCTAAAGGACCAACAATAATTAAGGCAATAGGTGCACTAATTAATATTACAAGAGTAGGGTGTAGTATTAATTTTACCATTTTAGGTGTTATTTTATCTACAAACTTAACTATATAAGACATAATCCATACCATCATAATAACAGGTATTACAGAGTAAGGATAAAACATTTTAGCTATAGGTATAGAAAAGAGTGATACAGGAGCATCAGATGACATCATTTCTGTAAAAGTTGGGTGTAAAAATAAACCCGCTGCAATAAGTGCTAAAGATTGATTTACTTTAAAAACTTTAGCAGCATTAGCAGCAATTAAAAATGGCATAAAGTAAAACGCAACATCTCCTACAAATGATATAACTTGATATGTGCTACTATCAGTTTCAACAATCTTAAAAGCTGTAAGCAAAGATAAAACAACCTTTATCATACCGGCAGCAGTAAGTGCAGGTATCATAGGTGTCATACAGCCAGTTATTGCTTCTACTATTTTAGAAAATACGCTCTTATTAGAGCTAGAAATAGATATGCTATCATCATCACTAGGTAGCCCTTTATTTAAAAGAGCATCATAAACAGCATTTACTTCGTTACCAACAATAACTTGAAACTGGTCTTGATGCCAGTTTGTGCCAGATACTTCTTTTATCTTTTTTATTTCATTTTCTTGCACTAGCTTTTTATTTTTTACATAAAATCTAAGCCTTGTCATACAATGAAATACTTTTAAGACATTGCTTTTACCTCCTAATAGTTTAATTAGATTGTCTGCTATTTGATTATAATCTTTTTTCATAGCAAATTACCTCCTTTAAATAATAAATATATTATATAAAGGTCTTGCCTGATAATATTACACATATTTCAGTAACAAGCCATTGTAATTGTACCTATTTATTTGTAGATTTTTCTACGTTAGTTTGTATATGTATTGTTAAATACATCATTTCTTCTTCGCTAAGCTCATAGCCATAGTTTTCTTGCATCATAATAAATATCATTTTCACACAGCCATAAGCTTCTTTATATTGTTTACAAATAATATCAAATAATTTTTTATCATTATCATATTTAAGCTCTTTGTGTAAATAACGCTGTGCAAAATATTTTAAATGAGTTAAAAAACGTTGATAATAGAAGCTATTTTCATCAAACACAATATCTTTATAATATTTTTTTACTATTTCTTGTATATTGTGTACTATACTAGCTATTTTATAGTTATCATTGTTTTCATTGCCTTCTTGTGCATTTACAAAATGTAAAGCTATAAAGCCTGCCTCATCTTTAGGTAATGAAATGTTAAAGGTTTCATTTATTTTTTCTAACATATCAATGCCTATTTTATATTCTGTTTTATAAAATTGTTTAATATCCATAAGCAAAACATTTTGTAGGCTAATACCATTTTTAAATCTATTTATAGTGCCAAAAATATGGTCGCTTAAAGATAGATAAATACTATTATTTAATTTTAAATTTTCTTTTATTTTTACATTATCTATATATTGCTCTACAAAATCTAAAATTTCATAAGGTATAGATAATAAATATTTTTGAATTTGTATGCTATTTTGTGGGTTTTTAGGATAAAAGACTTTTTCTACATCTGAAGGGTTTATTTTATCACCTTTTTTAGAATGAAAGCCTATACCTTTACCTTTTACAATAACATCTTCGTTTTTAGCATCTTTTGCTAAAACTAAGTTGTTATTTAATATTTTAGCTACTTTCATAGAAATCCTCCCAAAATAATAAAAAAAGACCTATGGCACCAAAATAAAAAGTTGGCATCATAGGTCTTGCCTGAAAATAATATTCAGTAACAAGCCTTTGCTAATCTCATTTAATATGGAATAATTTTAACAAATAATATATACATTGTCTATAATAAATTTATATAAAAATAAAAAATATATTTATATAAATTGTACAAAACTAAGTAAGTTGTTTTATTTTATCATTTATAGTTTCTTTAGTAACAGTGTTTAGAGAAGTAATGTTACAATCTAATGATTTTTTAAAATATTCTAAGGCTTTATCTTTATTATTTTCTTTCTCTTCTATTATACCTAAATGATAAAGACTATCAACTGATTTAGGATTAAGCTCTATTGCTTTTAAAAAGTTTTCTTTAGCAGCTTTTAAATCCTTTTGTTCTAAATATATTTGTCCCATATTGTCCCAAGCAGATGAAAAACTTTCATCATCATTAATAGCTAGTAAAGATAGCTCTTTTGCTTTTTCATAGTCTTTTACCAAAAGATAAAAATAACCAAGAGTTACAAGAGTGTTTGGGCTAACATATTCATATTTTTTTCTTAAATCTTCCAAAGTAGATATAGCTTTATCCATATCATTTAATCTCCAATATGTGCTAGCAATAGCAAGAGGTATGTTTTTTTGCAAAAGAATAGTTCTATTAAGAGCAGTTGGAACAAAGCTTTTTCTTTTTGCCTTTTTATCATTAAGCTCGGTAGCTTTAAAAAATAGCTCTAATGCTTTTTCAAAATTTCCATCTTGTAAAAGTATAAGCCCATAATTATATATAGCTAATATATTTTTTGTATTGTAGCTTAAAGCTTTTTCAAAATAGCTTATAGCAAGGTCTCTATTACATTTTACTAAATGTCCATTGCCTAAAAAACCATATATATAACCTTTCATAACTCACCTCAATTAATTACATTTTATTAATAAAAATTTTAACATTAATTAGTAAGCTATGCAACTATTATTTATATTAGCTATAAGAAATAAGCCTTAAAAACCCTATAATTATTAATATTAGCCCAGATATTATAGAAATTTTACTTTCATCTAAAAACTTTACTATTGTTTTTTTGCCTAAAAAAGTTCCTAATAGTAAAAATGTTAATTGAAAAATAACAATAAATATAGGAAATAAAAATGTGTAGCTTTTAAAAGAAGATATGGCAATACTTGTTGCAATACAGTCTAAAGATAGAGCTATACCTAAATAAAATGCTTCTTTAGGGTCTATTTTTAATGATTTATCTAAATCACATATAGATGGTGTTTTTATAATATTTATAGTTATACCTAAAGATTTTATAAAAAATGAACATATATTTTTATGCTCACTATCTATAATAGGTATAGATATATCTTCTGTATTATCTTCTTTTTCTAGTCCCTTTTTTATAATAAATAGCCCAAGTATTACTAATATTGAAATACTTATAAATGATGTAATTTTTTCAGAAAAAATAGAGGCTATTATGCTCCCAAACCATATAGATATGCTAGAAAATAAAAGCGATATAAAAGATATAATAGCTAAAGATGATATTTTAAAATTTATTTTTCTAACGCCATAAGATATGCCAATACCAAAAGCATCTATACTTAAGGCTAATGCTAAAACTAATAGTTGTATAATCATTTTTTTATCCCCCATACATAAAATCTTATTTTAGTATATGTTTTTTATATAAAAAGGTTAATAATTTTCAAATAATAGCATATAAATTAAGACAAGCTAATATAATGTATAAATAAAATTTTAAGAGGTGAACAAATGAACTATTATTCTAAAAACATTAAAGAAACAGAAAAACTTTTAAAAACCAATATAGAAAAAGGGCTTACAGATAAAGAAGCTATATCTAGGCTTAAACAAAATGGAGAAAATATAATAAAAGATAATAACAAAAAAAGTAATATATCTAAATTTTTAGCTCAATTTAATGACTTTATGGTTATAATACTTTTAATAGCAGGGGCTATATCTTTTATAACTAGCTTTTTACAAGGAGAAAAAGATTTTTTAGATGCAATAATAATAATTTTTATAGTTTTTATAAATGCTATTTTAGGTTTTTTGCAAGAAAATAAAGCAGAAAAAGCTTTAGAAGCTTTAAAAAAGATGTCTTCACCTAAGGCAAATGTTATAAGAAATGGAGTAAAAAAAAAAATAGATAGTACAAGCCTTGTAGTAGGAGATATTATAGTTATAAATAGTGTAGATTATATATCGGCAGATGCAAGACTTATAGAGTGTAACAATTTAAAAGTAGAAGAAGCATCTTTAACAGGTGAAAGTGCTTATATAGAAAAAATAACAGATACAATAGATGTAGATAGTAGCTCTATTGGTGATAGAAAAAATATGGTATATAGTGGAACATTAGCTATTAATGGTAAAGCAAAAGGTATAGTTGTAGCCACTGGTATGCAAACAGAAATGGGCAAAATAGCACATATGCTTATAAGCCAAGAAGACCAACAAACAAATTTACAAAAAAAGTTAGAAGAAACAGGCAAAATATTAGGTATAGGTGCACTTGTTATTTGTTTTGGTATATTTTTTATAGGCTTATTTAGAAAAATACCACCTTTTGAAATGTTTATGACTTCTGTTAGCCTTGCCGTAGCTGCAATACCAGAAGGTTTACCTGCAATAGTAACTATTATGCTTGCAATAGGCGTTGAAAAAATGGTAAAAAGAAATGCTATAATAAGAAAGCTACCAGCAGTAGAGGCTCTAGGCTCTGCAACAGTTATATGTTCAGATAAAACAGGCACTTTAACACAAAATAAAATGAAAGTTGTAAAAACATACACAAAAGATAAACAAATGTTATATAGTATGGCTTGTCTTTGTAACAATGTAGAAATAGGGCTTGAAAATAAGCTAATAGGCGAACCAACAGAAATAGCTCTTATGGAGCTTGCTATACAAAATGGTGTGTATAAAAATAAAGAAGAAAATATATTACCAAGGGTAAATGAAATACCCTTTGATTCTAAAAGAAAAATGATGACTACTATACATAGAAATAAGACAGGCTATAAAATAATAACAAAAGGTGCAATAGATGTTCTATTACAAAGATGTAGCTATTATTATGAAAATGGTAAAAAAGAACCTTTAACAGATAATAAGAAAAAAGAAATATTAAGAGAAAATATGGCAATGGCTAAAGAAGCTTTAAGAGTTTTAGCTATATGCTATAAAGATAGTGATACATATGTAGATGTAAAAAGTAGCAATGTAGAAAAAAATCTTATATTTTTAGGTATGGTAGGTATGATAGACCCACCAAGAGAAGAAACTTATGAAGCCGTTTTAAAATGTAAAAAGGCAGGTATAAAACCAGTTATGATAACAGGCGACCATATAGAAACTGCAAAGGCAATAGGTAAAAAAATAGGTATATTAAGAGAAGATGGACAAGCTATAACAGGAGCACAGCTTGATAACATATCAGAAAAAGAACTCTGTGAAAACATATATAAATATGATATTTTTGCAAGAGTTAGCCCAGAGCATAAAGTACGTATAGTAAAAGCCTTTAAGAAAAAAGGCAATATTGTAGCTATGACAGGTGATGGGGTAAATGATGCACCAGCTTTAAAAACAGCAGATATAGGCTGTGCTATGGGTATAACTGGCACAGATGTTGCAAAAGGGGCATCAGATATTATATTGGCAGATGATAATTTTTCTACAATAGTAGAGGCAGTAAAAGAAGGCCGAGCTATATATGAAAATATAAAAAAATCAGTACACTTTTTATTATCTAGCAATATAGGAGAGATAGTAACAATATTGATAGCACTTTTAATAGGGTTTAAAAGCCCTCTTGTAGCTATACAATTATTATGGATAAACCTTGTGACAGATTCATTACCAGCAATAGCTCTTGGTATAGACCCACCAGATAAATCTTTAATGGAAGGGCGAGTGAAAAAGTCTAAAACGGGTATATTTACTAGAGATAGATGGATAAGAATAGCTTTAGAAGGTATGATGATAGGCTGTCTTGCTCTAGTTGCATATGCAATAGGTGGCGTATTGTTTAATGATGACACAATAGGTAGCACTATGGCTTTTGCAACCCTTAGCATATCACAGCTAATACACGCATTTAATATGAAAAGTGAAAAATCTATATTTTCTATAAATTTATTTAACAATATTTATTTAATAGGTTCACTAATTGTAGGTACAATTTTACAAGTTTCTGTTATAATGATACCATCTCTTGCAATTATTTTTAAAGTTGTACCACTTAATGCTATACAATGGTTAATTGTTTTAGCACTATGTATTATGCCTATAATTATTGTAGAATTAGAAAAATTTTTAACTAAAAAATAATTATAAATATGTATTTTTTATCTTTTATCTGGAAACTATAAAAATATAGTTTTTAGTTGGAGGATAAAAAATGTTAAAGAAGGTATATTTTGTTTTATTTTTTATATTAGTTATATTTGTAGCTATAATTAGTGCAAGTATAGGTTATAATATGTATGATAGAAAAAATAATGATAATAACATAATACAATATAAAGAAGAGGCTAATACAGATTTTTTTAAACAACAAGAAGAGCCTGTAGACAATATAACTGTTGCAAAAATAACACCTTCTACAAAAATGACTTATGAATATTTTTATAAAGATGATAGCATAACAGAAGTAGTAGAAGATGTGCCACCTTATTTTTTAATAGATTTAACAAGAAATGATTTAGAAACAAATTTTAAAGATTGGCAAATAAAATCTTTTTCGCCTAAAGAGGTTGTTTTACAAAAGGTTATAGAAGGTGATAGCACCCAACATTATATAATAGGAGAATATGAAGGCTATATAGCTGTATATTATGAAAAAGAAATAAATGGAACAAAGCTTAAAGAAATAACAGATATACCTTTAGAAGGACTATCTGAAGAAGAACAACAAAAAATAAAAGAAGGTATAAAAATAACAGGTAAAGATGAGTTAATGAGATTTTTAGAAAGTTATGGTAGCTAAATTGTAAAAAATGCACAAAAAGTTATTAAAAAAAAGATGAAAGTTTGGTAACACTTTTTTGGAAAATGTGTTATAATAATAAATGTGAAAACCCTTATAATATTTTCACATTTACAGTATAAGAACATCCCCCAATCCGTTCTACTGTAAACCCCATAAAAAATACCTTCTCTTTATTAAAAAAGAACAGCTCCGTTAGCTGTTCTTTTTTGCGTTAGTATCAATTAAAATATAAAAACATATTGTTACCAAAAGATATATTATAGAATATTATTACTATATATACATTATAAATTATCAGAAAATTACGAAAAAAGAAATTATATAAAATAAAACTTGCAAAAATAATATTTATTTGTTAATATATTAATATGTTAAAAATTATTAGGAGTGATTGTATGCATAGTATAGCTTTAGAAAAAATGGTTTTACCTAAAATGCTTGATGATATATTAAAAAATACAAATGCAAAAATAATAGTGCCAAATAGCAAAAGTGAGCTTTTAAACCTTGCTCTTGGTGGTGAAGATAACAATACTTTTGATGTTATATATAATGTTGATGGTAAAGATGTAAAAGAGGCAACTGTTGTAAGATGTAAAAACGGTATAGCAGTAAATTTTGAAGACGTTAGCCTTAGAAGACGTGACCCTAACAGTATGGTTATAGCAGATGATTTGCCAACAGATAAACCTATTTACAAAGATAGATTTAATAGAGAGTTTGAAGAAGATAGAAAAGCCACTTTTGAATGGCTAAAAGCACAACCAGAGCTTTTAGTTTTACCATTTTTTGCGGGTAATGATGAGCTTAAAATAGGTTATGAGGCTTTAGCTATTATGCCAGCTAATTCAGCTTTTTTTGGTGCAGGGCTTGCAGATTTACAAGGGTTTATACCAGCAGATAAAATAAAAGAAGGCTTTAACCCTAAAGCTATAATATATGTAGCACCACCTTTTAGACATACACTATATGAAGGTAAGCAAATAGTTGTTCATAACAGATTAGAAAATATACACGAAGTGTTTTCTTATAACTTATATCCAGGGCCTAGTGCTAAAAAAGGTGTTTATAGCATACTTTTAAACCTTGGAGAAAAAGAAGGCTGGAACACCCTTCATGCATCTGCTGTTAAAATAACTACACCTTATGAGCTTACTTTAACTATTATGCACGAAGGAGCATCTGGTGGTGGTAAAAGTGAAATGACAGAGCCTTTTCATAGAAAAAAAGACGGACGTTTACTTTTAGGCACTAATATTATAACAAGTGAAGAAACATTAGTTAGATTAGCAGATACTTGTGAGCTTAACCCTATTACAGATGATATGGCATTAGCTCACCCTTCTATACAAAATGGTAGCAAAAAGCTAGTTGTAGCAGATGCAGAGTATGGCTGGTTTTTGCGTGTTGACCATATAAATAAATATGGTACAGAGCCAGAAACAGAAAAAATATGTATGCACCCACCAGAACCACTTGTATTTTTTAATATAGATTGTGTGCCTAATTCTACTTGTCTTATATGGGAACATACAGAAGATAAACCAGGAGTACCTTGCCCTAACCCTCGTATTATAATACCAAGAAAAGCTAAAGATAATGTTATAAACGAGGCAACAGAAATTGATATAAGAAGCTTTGGTGTTAGAACTCCTCCAACTACTAAAGAAAACCCTAATTATGGTATAATAGGTATGTTACACGTTTTACCACCAGCTCTTGCTTGGTTATGGCGTTTAGTATCTCCTAGAGGCTTTGCCAATCCTTCTATTGTAGATAACGGTGGTGGTATGAAAAGCGAAGGAGTAGGCTCTTATTGGCCTTTTGCTACGGGCAAAATGGTAGACCAAGCAAACTTACTTTTAGACCAAATTTTAAACACTTTATCTACTCGTTATATATTAATACCTAATCAATATATAGGAGCTTATAAAGTAGGCTTTGGTGCACAATGGGCTACTAGAGAATATTTATCAAGACGTGGTGGTTGTAAGTTTAAAAGAGAAGTTTTAAAAGATTCTAGGTGTGCTCTTTTAGGCTATGTGCCTGAAAGTATAAAAATAGACGGTATGCTTATACCTAAAGGCTTTTTAGAGGTTAATAGACAACCAGAAGTGGGCAATGAAGCTTATGATATAGGTGCTAAAATGCTTACAGATTTCTTTAAAAAAGAGCTTAAAAAATATTGTACTAAAGAGCTAAACCCTTTAGGTAGACAAATAATAGAGGCTTGCTTAAATGATGCACCTTTAGAATATTATTATAATTTTATACCAAAACTTTAAAAAGTAGGCTTTAGCCTACTTTTTTTATATAAAATATTAAAAAATAGACAAAGTATAAAAATTTAGATATAATATAAAAATACTTAAAAATATATAAAAAGAGGTAAAAAAATGTCAAATACAAAAAATCAAGCTATGGCTAAAGATACTATTATATATATGATAGCAAAAATTATAGAGGGTATAGTTGGTGTTTTAACTATATCTGCTATGTCTTATATATATGTGCCAGAACAAACAGGTAGATATTCTACCATAAACATAGCCATAACAACTGTTGCTATGGTTTTGATACAATGGTTGGTACAATCTGTTTTAAGATATATTAATAAATATGAACTAGATAATGAACAAGATAAGTTTTTTTCTACTGTTTTCTTTTCTTGGTTTAAAGTTAATATGCTAGTATTTTTAATATCTAGC
>CALWSN010000136.1 GCA_944384215.1 uncultured Clostridia bacterium
TTCCCTTAAAATTTTTAATTATATCAACCACTTTTACATATATAATAATTAAAATTTTTTTAAGCTGGTATAAAAGAATACTTATAAAAAAACAAAGCTTTTATAATATTACACTATATAAAAATAATACTAATGTAACATTAAATGCACTTTTAGATACTGGTAATAATTTAAAAGAGCCTATTACAAAAAAACCTGTTATAATAGCAGAGTTTGTAGCAATAAAACCCCTACTTCCAGAAAAGCTAAAAGTCATTTTTTATGAAAAACAAGAAGATAATCTAAATAGACTATTAGAGCTAGGACATACAGCAGATATACGCTTTATACCATTTAAAAGTGTTGGCAAAGAAAATGGTCTTTTAATAGGTACAAAAATAGATAAACTAGAAATACATACAGAAGATAAAATTATCTTAGATGATGTTATAGTTGCCATATCAAATTTTAACTTATCAAATGATAATTTTTATAATGCCCTTTTAAACCCCGAACTAATAAATTGTTTTAATTAAGCATTAAAATGGAGGTAGTGCTTATGATTGCTATGAAAAGCATATTAAAAAATATTATAAATATATTTAAAGAACAAGATGATGATAGTATATTTTACATAGGTGGCACAGATGTATTGCCTGCCCCATTAACAAATGATGAAGAGGCAGAAATAATAGCTCTTTTAGGTACAGAAGAAGATGAAATGGCTAAAGCAAAGCTTATAGAAAGAAATTTAAGGCTTGTTGTATATATAGCCAGAAAATTTGAAAACACTGGTGTTAATGTAGAAGATTTAATATCGATAGGTAGTATAGGTCTTATTAAAGCAATAAATACTTTTAAATGTGATAAAAATATAAAGCTAGCTACATATGCTACTAGATGTATAGAAAATGAAATTCTTATGTATCTTAGAAGAAATACTAAAACTAAAACAGAAGTATCTATTGATGAACCTTTAAATGTAGACTGGGAAGGCAACGAACTATTATTATCTGATATATTAGGCACAGATGTTGACATAATATATAAAAATTTAGAAGAAGAAGTAGATAGAGAGCTTTTAAAAAAAGCTATAAAAAAACTAGATAAAAGAGAACGTATTATAATAGAGCTTAGATATGGTATATTTTCTGATGGTATAGAAAAAACTCAAAAAGAAGTGGCAGATATGCTTGGTATATCTCAATCTTACATATCTAGGCTAGAAAAAAGAATAATTAACAGATTAAAAAAAGAGTTTATAAAAATGATGTAAATATATGTTGCATTTATAAATTTTATATGGTATAATTTTAACGATAATTTTTTAGTTATCGTTAAAATTATATACAGACAGTTCGAAACCCTCCTGTCTTTAAACAAAACTAGGTCAAATTAAATATTTATTATAAGCTATCTATCTAGCTTATTTTTTGGTTTGAGCTATTTTTATAGCTCTTTTTATTATTTCAATTAATGTATAACTTAAATATTTTTAAATAAAATCTATAAATGATTTTGTTTTAAATTTTATTTAAAAATATTTATTAATACCTGTTTTTAACCACCCTCTTTATTTTTAATTTGGCATTAGTTTTAGGTTTTAGCTGTCTTAAAAATGGAGGATTTTATGGATAATTTAATTAGATACTCTACCATAGAAGAGAAAAACAAAAGAGAATTTTTACTTCTTATAGGTAGTGGTTGTAAATGGAAAAAATGTAGTTTTTGTGATTATCATACAGACTTTAATAAAGATGAAGAATACTGTTTTAAGATAAATGAACAAGAGCTAAACAAAGTTACTGGCAAATACAACACTTTAGAAATTGTAAATTCTGGTAGTTTTGTAGATTTAGATAAAAAAACTATGAAAAAAATTGAAGATGTATGCCTTCAAAAAAATATTAATACTTTACATTTTGAATGTCATTGGGCTCACAAAGATGAAATAGAGCCTTTAAAAAAGTATTTTAATAGCCTTGGCATAAAAGTAAAAACTAAAATAGGTATTGAAACTTTTGATTATTATTATAGAGAAAGTTTTTTAAATAAAGGTATAGAAGAAAAAGATATTAATATAATAAAAAAATATTTTAATGAAGTATGTTTATTACAAGGTTTAGCAGGTCAAAGTGTAGAATTTATGTTAAAAGATATAGCTTTAGGCCTTGAACATTTTGAAAGAATATGTATAAACATAATGGTTTCTAATAAAACTAAAATTAAACCAGACCCTAACACAATAGAAAATTTTATAAAATATATTTATCCTATATATAAAAATAATGACAGAGTTGATATTTTATTAAATAATACAGATTTTGGTGTTGGAGGTAATAAAAATGCTTAATAATGAAATTCTTTTAATATTATCAATATTTATTATTTATGGTCTTGTTTTAGTATGGTTTTATGTTCTTGGAGAAAAAGGTCTTTTATGTTTTACTGTTTTTGCTACAATAACAGCTAATATAGAAGTTTTATTAGTTGTAAAAGCTTTTTCTTTAGAACAAACTCTTGGTAATGTATTGTTTGGTGCTAGCTTTTTAGCAACAGATATGTTAAGCGAATTTTATGGTAAAAAAAGCTCTAAAAAAGCAGTTATAGCAGGCATATTAACATCAATATCTTTTGTTATTTTATCACAAAGTTGGCTTTTATATGATGTTACTAACGGCTTAGATGAGCCTTTTAAAATGCTTTTTTCTAATACACCTAGAGTTATGTTATCTAGCTTAGTAGTTTATGCTATAAGTCAGTTTTTTGATGTTTGGATATATCATAAATGGTGGGCTTTTACAGAAAAAATAAGTGGTGATAAAAGAAAATACCTTTGGCTTAGAAACAATGGTTCTACCCTAACTTCTCAGCTTATAAACTCTTTATTATTCACATTTTTTGCATTTTATGGTACATACGATATAACAACGTTAATAAATATCTTTATATCTAGCTATGTTATATTTATAGTAACAAGTATATTAGATACTCCTGTTATATATATATCAAGATATTTATATGAAAATAAAATGAAAAATAAATAAATAAAAATAAGGTATTAAATATTTAATACCTTATTTTTATTTTTATCTTCTATAATTTCTTTTATTTTTTTTCATAGGTTTTAAAGGCCTATTATTATACATATTTCTTCTTCTACGTCTTCTTCTAATTCTTACTATATTTCTAACAATAAAAGCTAACCCAAAAAAGCCAATAATAAATATAACTAGCCCTATTAATACATATTTTAATATTTTTAAAACAATATTAAAAATATTATTCATTTTTTCTTTTCTTTCTAGCTTTGCTTCATCTATTATTTCTACTTTATTTTCTGACAGAAGATTTATACTATATATTTTATTACCTTCATATAAAAAATCTAATGTTCCTACTTTTTGACCAATCTCAATAGGGCCTATAACAGGGTTTGGTATGTTTGATACTTGCTCTATTTTTGTAACATCTACATTTTTAGGCAAACTTAAAGAAACATCATCTTCTGCAAGCAAATATACATCATCTAAAGGGATATCTTTTTCTTTAAATTTTTGAACAACAGGTGCTCTATTTTTATATTCTTCTTTACTAAATATTTCTTTTTGCTCGTAAGAAGAAAAACCATATTCAAATAATGCTTTAGCATCTTCATAAACTTGAAAACCTTCATCTTTCATAACAACAGCTATAAGCTCCATATTATCTTTTTTAGCATAAGTAACTAATGTGTTACCCGCTTGGTCTGTAAAGCCTGTTTTACCACCAACACAATATTCATAATAATATGGCGAAGTTTTTAAAATAAGTTTATTAGAATTATTTAATATTCTTTCTTCATTAACTATATTTGTAGGTGGTATTTTATATGTTGTAGTGTTTATATATTTTATAAACTCTTCATTTTTAATAGCTTCTTTCATTATAAGAGCCATATCATAGCTAGTTGTATAATGGTTATCATCGTGAAAACCGTGAGGATTTGTAAAATGTGTATTTTTAGCCCCTATATCTTTTGCTCTTTTGTTCATAAGCTCTACAAATTGTTCTACACTACCAGATATATGCTCAGCAATAGCCATACAAACTTCATTTGCTGATGCTAATAAAACCCCGTGTAAAGCTTGTTCCATTGTTATTTGTTCATTTTCTCTCATACCTATATGGCTACTACCTTGACCTATATTAAAAACTGCATTGTGAGAATGTGTTAATACATCTGTTGGTTTTGTATTTTCAATTGCTAGCAAAGCAGTTAAAATTTTAGTTGTGCTAGCTGGGTATGACTTTTCATCTTTATTTTTATCGTATATAACAATTCCTGTTTTTGCATCTATTAAAACAGCCGACTGTGCTGTTAAGCCTAAAGGGTCTTGTACTAGTTGCTCTTCTTCATTTTCACTTACCTGTTCATTTGTGTTATTTTGTTGTTGTGTTGTTGTTTGATTAGTTTCAGTAGCAAAAACATAAAATGTACTAGTATTTGTAATAAAAATCGTATATAATAATATAAAACAAATAAAACTTTTTAAATATTTATATAAATTCATAAATGTGCCCTCTTCCTTAGCTATTATTTTATATTTAAACTCATATTTTTTTATTATATAATATTTTTTTAATAAATTCAATATTTTAACAATACAATTAAGGAGATTTTATGAAAAATAAATACACTATAATATTAATTATATTATGTTTGTTATCTAGTTGTTTTTATATAAATAATACATCATATAATAATTTAAAATCAAATTTTTCTATAAATGCTAGCAAAATAGATAATAGTAAAAATAAATATTTATACATAAAAGAAGATAATAATTACGAAAAAAATTTTGAAGATAAATATACAATAAATATTGACAAAACTGAAAATAAAATACAAAATAATATTAACCTTATAAATATTAATACTGCCGATAAAGAAACATTAAAAACATTGCCTGGCATAGGTGATGGCATAGCAGAAAATATAATACAATATAGAGAAAATGTTTCTTTATTTTATAATGTTTCTGATATAAAAAATGTTGACCGTATTGGTGATAAAACATACGAAAAAATAAAGAATTTAATAACTGTTGATTAAGGAGATATATATGGATAGAAATATTTTAGTTGTTGACGACGAAAAGCTTATTGTTAAAGGTATAAAGTTTAGCTTAGAACAAGAAGGTATGAAGGTAGATGTAGCCTATGATGGCGAAGAAGCCCTTAGGCTAGCAAAAGAAAATGAATATAACCTTATATTATTAGATGTTATGCTACCTAAGATAGATGGCCTTACAGCTTGTCAAATGATAAGAGAGTTTTCTAACGTGCCTATAATAATGGTTACTGCCAAAGGTGAAGATATGGACAAAATAATGGGGCTTGAATATGGTGCTGACGACTATATAACAAAACCTTTTAACATATTAGAGCTTAAAGCAAGAATAAAAGCTATTTTAAGAAGAAGTGTTAAAAAAGTAGAACCACCTGTTCAAAATAAAAATATTATAAAAATTAGAGATATAGAGATAAACACAGAATCTAGGCGTACTTTTATAAACCAAAAAGAAATAAATCTTACTGCTAAAGAGTTTGACCTTTTAGAGCTTTTGATGAAAAATATTGGTAAAGTTTATAGTAGAGAAAATCTTTTAGACACTATATGGGGCTATGGTTACCCTGGAGATGCTAGAAGCGTAGATGTACACGTTAGAAGGCTTCGTGAAAAAATAGAAGAATGCCCTAGCGAGCCAAAATATATTCATACAAAATGGGGGGTTGGTTATTATTTTCAGTAACAAACAAGTAAAATGGTATCAAAGCCTTAGAGCAAAACTTTTTATATGTTTCTTTTTTATAAGTTTTTTTCCTTTAGTATTTTTCTCAAACACAATGAAAAACACTATGGAATCTTATTTTAAAAATATAGACGAAAGAGAACTTTTATATCAAGCTAATAAAATAGCTGTTATGATACAAGAAGGCAACTATCTATCTAGCATAGAAAAACAAATAGGGCTTATATCTATATTAGAAGAAAAAAGTAGCGAAGAAAATTTTAGAATATTAATATTAGATAATAATGGTGTTGTTATGCTAGATACAAATTCATCTGCTGTTGGCAAAACATTTTTAATGCCTGAAGTTTTATTATCTTTAGATGGTAAAAGTAGCTCAACATATTATAAAGAACAAGGCTGTTTATATGCATCTAGTTATATAGAAGACCCCTTCTCTCATAAGAAAGGTGTTGTATTATTAGTATCTTCTTTTGAAAATTCTGAGCTATTAATAGATGGTGTTAGTCAAAAATGGTTTATGCTAACTATTTTTATAAGTATAATAATAGGTATATTTGTATTTTTTGCATCAGAAATAGTAATAACACCTTTAAAGAAAATTTTAAAAAGCATAAACGAAATAACTGACGGACAACTTCATCAAAGAGTTAAAATAAATGGAAACAACGAAATTTCTCAACTAGGAGAAGCCTTTAATGCTATGACAGAAAAATTAGAACAAATAGATACGTCTAGGCAAGAGTTTGTTTCTAATGTATCTCATGAGCTAAAAACACCTCTTAGCTCTATAAAAGTTTTAAGTGATTCTATACTTTTACAAGAAGATATACCTTCTGAAATGTATATAGAATTTTTACAAGATATAAACTCAGAAATAGATAGAATGACAGAAATAGTAAATAATCTTTTAGCATTAGTTAAATTAGATTATAGAGAAGCTGGTCTTAATATATCAGAAACAGACCTTAATAAAATGTTAGATGATATATTAAAAAGGCTTGCCCCTTTAGCAGAACAAAAAAATATATCTTTATCTAAAGAATATTTAAAAAATGTAATAGTAGAAGCTGATGAAATGAAATTTAGCTTAGCAATATCTAACCTTATAGAAAACGCTATAAAATATACAAACCCTGAAGGTAGTGTTAAAGTTACTTTAGATTGTGACCATCAAAATGCCTTTATAAATGTTACAGATACTGGTATAGGTATTAATGAAGAAGAACAAACCAAAATATTTAATAGGTTTTATAGAGTTGATAAAACTAGAGATAGAGAAACTGGTGGCACAGGTCTTGGGCTTTCTATAACACATTCAACAGTAATATTACATAAAGGAAGTATCAAAGTATCTAGTAAAGAAGGCGAAGGCTCTACATTTATAGTAAGAATACCTATAAAGTTTGCTGATAAGCCTGAATAGTTAATTTATACTAGGAGGAAATATGAAAAATAATAAAAAATTATTTCTATTTGGTGTAATCTTTGTTATAATAGCAATTTTTATTATTGCAATATTTTCTTTTATATTGTCTACATTAAAAAGTAATATTTCTTATAAAAATATGCAAAATATAAAAATATATTATTATGATAAAGTAAATAATAATCTTTCATATGAACCAAAAATGTTAACATTAGAAAAAGAAAACTTTATATATACTATTTTTAATGAAATGAAAGTTTCTCCTAAATCTACAAATTTAACATCTTCAGTGCCTGAAGATTTAGAGATATTAGGCTACACTTTAACAGATTATAACCTTGATATAAACATATCTAACCACTATAATAATCTATCTAATGTAGAAAAGCTTGTATTTAGGTCAAGCTTTGTATGGACTATTACAGAAACCGATTTTGTAAACAATGTTAAAATATTTGTTGATGGTGAAGAACAAAAATATAATGATAATATAGAATATCTAAATCGTAGCAATATATTATTAAACCCTATTATATCCCCAGATAAAATAGAAAGAGAAAAGGTAATATTATATTTTGCTAACCAAAATAACAAATTAGTAGAAGAAACTAGAAATATACAAGTAAAACAAAATAAAAGTATGGAGCTACACATTGTAGAAGAGCTTATAAATGGTCCTAAATTAGAAGAAAATATTAAAACTATTCCGTCAGAAACTAAAATAAGAAACATAAAAACAGAAGATAGTATATGCTATGTAGATTTAAGCTCAGATTTTATAACAAAAATATCTGGCAACAAAACTAATGAAAGTTTAGCTATATATTCAATAGTAAATTCTTTAACAAATCTTGATAATGTTAATAAAGTTCAATTTTTGATAGATGGTGAAAAAATAAATCTTTCAAAAAATAGTATAGATATTAGTCAACCTTTAGGTAGGTATGAAAATATTATACAAAATAAAAATGTTGCAGGAGAAGATTAAAAGAAAGGTTAATAAATTAACCTTTCTTTTGTAAGTTATATTTATGAAAAGACCATTGTTATTTATATTAACTTTTTTTGTGTTTGGTATATTAATATCTTATTTTATATTAAATATATACATTAAAATTATTTTATTTTTTATAATATTAATTTTATCGTTATACATTAGTAAAATATATAAACTAAATTTTCCTAAATATTTAATTATATTTTCATTACTTGGATATATACTAATACCTTTAAATAATATTTCTTATTCTTTAAAAGAAAAAGACGAAATAAATACTATTGGGTATGTTAAAAATATCGAAAAAACTTCAAATGACAAATACAAAATTAAATTATCTACAAAATATATTAATAATAAATATAAAAAAATGAACATTTTAGTTTATACCGAACATTTATATGATATAAAAATTGGTGCAAAAGTTTCTATTGATGGGGCTATATATTATCCTAATAAACAATCTAACCCTAATGGATATGATGAAGAATTAAATTATAAAATTAATAATATTACCTATAAAATGTATGCCGATAAAATAGAAGTTTTAGGATATAATAAATTTATGTTGTATTTATCTTCTTTTAAAGAAGATATTTGTAATATTTATGATGAAATTTTGCCACAAACAGAAAGTAATATTTTAAAAGCTATGATTTTAGGTGAAAAGCAGTTTTTAGATGACGAAACAATAGATTTATACAGAACTTCTGGTATATATCATATATTAGCAATATCTGGTTTACATATTGGTATTTTATCTTTGTTTTTAACAAAAATATTTAAGTTTATCCACAAACGCTTTGGTTATATCTTTGTTATCATCATATTAATTGTTTATTGTATGTTTACTGGTGGTAATTTATCAACAATAAGAGCCACTATTATGTGTATAACTGTATTAATTGGCTACATACTTTTTAGAGAACCTGATTTTATATCTTCTATTAGCCTATCAGCTATTATTTTGTTAATTAAAAATCCTTATTATCTTTTTGATATAGGCTTTTTATATTCTTATACCTCTGTATTTTCTATTGCATTTTTAGGTGGTAGAATATGTGATATTTATAATCTTAAAGGAATATTTAAAGCTTTTGTTGTTTCATTTTTTGTATGTTTATCTATAAAACCTATAACTGCATACTATTTTTATAATTTTACAATATTAGATGCTTTTCTTAATATAATTATTATCCCTTTTATGTCTATTGTTGTAATAATTGGGTTTTTAACAAGTATTATTGGTATGTTTAGTATACCTTTATCAAAATTTTTAATTGGCAGTGTATATTATATATTAAGATTTTTTACTTATATTTGTAAAGTTGTGGATAATATGGACTTTAATAATATTATTATTGGCAAACCTTCATTGCTTATAATAATAGGTTTGTATACTATGTTATTTTTTATAGGTTATGCTTTTTACGATAAATATCTAATAAACAAACGTAAAAAATTTATAAATATAGGTATGTCTATATTTATTGCTTTTACACTATTATCTATAATTGTTCCTAAACCATTTTCTATAACTATGTTAGATGTTGGTCAAGGAGATAGTATTGTAGGTGTTAATAAAGATGGCGTATTTTTAATAGATGGTGGTGGCAATAATAGTTTTTCTACTGGCGAAAATATTATTTTACCCTATCTAAAAAGTAAAGGTATTAAAACTATCGACTTTGTTTTTGTAAGTCATAATGATAGTGACCATATAAAAGGTATAATAGAAATTTTAGATAAAATACATATAAAAAATTTATTTTTACCCATAAATAATACACAAGATGAAAATTATATAAATCTTTTAAATATTGCCAATGATAAAAATATACCTGTATATTTTCTAAAAAATGGTGATAGCCTTACTTTAGGAAATAATTTAAAATTTGATATATTACACCCTAATAAAGATTTTTTATATGATGAAGATAATAACAATTCTCTTGTTTTAAAATTAAAATATAAAAATAATTCTGTTTTATTTACAGGAGATATAGAAAAACAAGGTGAAAACTTTTTAATAGATAATAATATAGATTTATCTGCTGATATATTAAAAGTTGCTCATCACGGCTCAAAAACTTCTACAACTAGTGATTTTTTAAATAATGTAAACCCTAAAGATGCATTAATATCTTGTAAAGAAAACAATATATACAACCACCCTAGCCAAGAAACTTTACAAAATTTAGAAAATCATAATATAAATATTTATAGAACAGATAAAAACAAAGCTATAACTATAAAATTTTATAAAAATAATTATAAAATATCCTATATACAAAAATAATTTTTAGGAGAGATAATATTGAAAACTTTAGAAAATCACATAAAAAATAAAACCTTTTCAAATATATACCTTATATTTGGTGAAGAAGAATATCTTAAAACAAGTTATGAAAAAAAATTAATATCTTCCATTATATCTGAAGATTTAAAAATGATGAATTTTGATATTTTTGAAGGTAAAAATATTAATATTTCTCAAATAATAGATGCTTGTGATACTATGCCATTTATGAGTGATTATAGGCTTGTTATTTTAAAAAATACGGGCTTAATATATGAAGGTAAAAAAGAGGATACTACTAAATTAGAAAAATATTTACATACGTTACCTAAAACTACTATATTAATTTTTATAGAAGAAAAAATAGATAAAAAGCTAAAAATATTTAAAACAATATCTAGTATAGGTACATCTCATCAAATAGGCTCTCTTTCTGAAAATGAACTAGTTGATTGGATATTAAATATATTTAAAGATAATAATAAAGATATATCTACAAAAGAAGCTTTATACATTATAAGAAATGTTGGTTATAATATGGATATATTGTTAAATGAAATAAATAAACTTATATCTTTTAAAAATAATAATACAAAAATAACTATATCTGATATAGATAATATTTGTAGCAAATCTGTTGAAAGTAAGATATTTGACCTTATAAATTTTATGGCTAATAAAAATATTGATGAAGCTATTCAAACATACAAAAATCTTATTATAAATAAAACTTCTCCATTTGTTGTTTTAAATATGATATCTAGACAATTTAGAATTATATTACAATGTAAATATTTGTATAATAAAAATTATAGTATAAATAGTATAGCATCTGAGCTAGGTTTAAGAGATTTTATAGTAAAAGAAGCTATTAAACAAAGTAAAAATTTTTCTATAAAAATATTGTTACAAGCAATAAATGAATGTTTAGAAATAGATAATAATATAAAAACTGGGCAAATAGCAGATGAAATGGCAGTAGAAATATTAATAATAAAATATACAACTATTTAATAAAGGGTTGCAAAAAATAAATAAATCATTTACAATATTATAAAGATTATTAATTAAAAGGCAGGTGATTTTATGGATAGTATACCCCAGTATTATAGCTTTAAAAAATTAAATATTTATAATCTAGTCCATAAATTTAGGATTTGCCTTAAAATATATATTTCCTAACTTTATAAGGGCTTTTAAGGAGGAAATAAAATGATAAAAATGTATATAACTTCAGGTAAAGAAATTATAGAAACAGACACTTTACAAGAAGGTGTTTGGATAAATATGGTAAACCCATCTTTAAAAGAAGTAAACCAAGTAGCTAAAGAACTTGATATAGACCCTGATTTTATAAATGCTGCTCTAGATGAAGAAGAACGCTCTAGAATAGAAATAGATGACGATAAAAATAATTTTCTTATTTTAGTAGACACACCTTGTATATCAAAACATAGAGAATCTAATATATATGAAACTTTACCTATTGGTATTATATCTACTGATAAAGCTATTGTTACTGTTTCTCTTAATGAAACACTTGTTTTAGACCCTTTTATAAAAAATCGTGTAAAAACATTCTTTACTTATAAAAGGTCTAGATTTGTATTGCAAATTTTATATAAAAATGCCTCTTTATATTTATATTTTCTAAAAAGAATAGATAAACAAAGTAATCTTATAGAAAATGAACTTCATAAATCTATGAAAAATAAAGAGCTTATACAGCTTTTAACTTTAGAAAAAAGCTTAGTATATTTTTCTACCTCTTTAAAATCTAATGAGCTTGTTATGGAAAAACTATTAAGATATGATTTTATAAAAAAATATGATGATGATAAAGAGCTTTTAGAAGATACTATTATAGAAAATAAGCAGGCAATAGAAATGGCTAAAATATATAGTGATATATTAGCTGGCACAATGGATGCTTTTGCCTCTATTATATCTAACAATTTAAATATTGTTATGAAAGTTTTAACATCTATAACTATAATTATGGCAATACCAACTATTATCTCAAGCTTTTTTGGTATGAATGTTCCTGTTCCATTTTCTGATAATCCTCTTGCATTTTTATGGATTATATTAGGTTCAATAGGTATATGTATATTAGTTACAAAAATTATGTCTAAGAAAAATATGTTTTAATAATAAAAAACACCAGTTAAACTGGTGTTTTTTATTATATTTAACTTGTTGTTTGTTCTTGAGATATTTCTTCTGTTTCTGATTTTTCTTCAATAGTTGTTTCTTCTATATTTTGAGGTTGTGTATCTTCTAATGTTTCTTGTTGGATAGATGTATCTTCTTGTTTTTCAACAATTTTTATATCTATATAAGGCTCAGACGCTAACTTTATACCTTCTGGTAAATCTACATTAATTTTTACGCTATGTTCACCTATATCAAGCCCTGTAACATCTATGTTATATTTTAACAACTCTTCATTTACATTATTTATAATGCTATCTTCTCCTGTAATATTTAATGTAATTTCTTCTGGCATATCTATAAGTAGCTTATCATTATATCCTAAAATACTTATTTGACTTGTAGGCACTGTTATAGCCTTTGTTTTAGCTTGCTTTATATCTATATTTATCTCTACTATATTGTCATCAGTATTTTTTAGTTTTAAATTATATTGTTTTAATATTGAAGATATATCATAAGTAAATTTTGTAGGCTCTATAAGACCTGTTATATCAATTTCTGGTAAAGTTATTTTTGTTAATTTTTTTAAATTAGTTGTATTACCTATAACCTCTACTGATTTAGGTTCATATGAAATACCATTTACAACATATCCTTCTTGTAGCTGTCCAACAAGTGTTGGCTCTGCAATATTAATAACACCTTCTACACTTATAGGCACTTTAACTTCAACAGTATCCATATTAAACTGTATATCTGTAATTTTATTACCATCTTCATCATATGCAACAGGTGTTACATTTTGTTCTATTGTAGATGTTTGGTCTGATATATCTACCTCTGCATATATTACTTGTATTTTATCTACAACAGATTTAGGCCCTATCACTTGAATATATTCTGATGATAATTCTGGCTCTGATGCTATATAGCCTTCTCTTGTTTGTCCAATAGTTTTAGGGTGTATCTTTTTAGGTATAGTTATAACCTTATCAATATATATAGTAGATGTTGTAGGGTAAAAGCTAACTATTTCAAAGTTATTATTAGGGTATGGTATAGTTGGCATTGTAGGCTTTAAATTAGCTGTTATCTCTAAAGGTTCATCTCCTACATTATAAGATAAAATTTGTTCTAAATCTAATGTTAGCTTTATATTTTCTTTATTATATCTTTTATTAAGCTCGTCTAAAGTTGTTCTTGTGCCTCTTATTTTTATTTCTGCTTTTTGACTTTTTAGCTCATCTATATTTAATATGGCTAAATTGTTTTCTTCTAATTTATCTTCATTTAAAAGACTTATATTTAATGTAAAAGTTTTTATTTCTGTTGGGTTATTAATATTCATAACAACAAACCAAATAACAATTGCCATTAATACGGATAAGGCTTTCCAATAAAGATTATTTGTAAAAAAATATTTTATTCGTTTATACATTTAGCCTCTTCCTTTCCATATATTTATTTTTTTAGCATTTTGTTTTTCTTGTTGTTTAAACATATCTTCTATTTGTTGCCTTGTAAGGTTTCTATATAATTTGCCATTATGTGCAATAGATACTGCACCTGTTTCTTCAGATACAACAAATATATAAGCATCGCTAACTTCACTAGCACCAACACTTGCTCTATGCCTTGTGCCTAAATCTAGCCCTATTTCTGACTGAGTTAAAGGTAATATACAAGTTGCTCTTTTTATACGGTTATTTCTTATTAAAACAGCACCATCATGAAGTGGGGTTTTATTTTCAAAAATATTAATAAGTAATTGATTTGTAACTATTGCATCTATTGGTATGCCACTTTCTTCAAAATCACCTAAAGCTACCTTTTGCTCTACAACAATAATTGCACCTGTTTTAGCCTTACCCATAATAAAACAAGCTGTTAATATTTCATCTAAAATATTTTTAGGTATAATTTGGTCTTGCATATTACTATTAAATATATTTTTAGTAAGACTTCCCTTACCTATTTGTTCAAGCCCTTTTCTAAATTCTGGCTGAAATAAAATTAAAATAGCCATTATACCTACCGAAAAAGTTTGTTCTATAATCCAATATGTAGTATATAAATTAAGCCTAAAAGATAATACACTTAATATAAGTATAATCATTATCCCTTTAAATAAAGACCAAGCTCTTGTTTCTCTAATCCAGTTTAATATTATATATATAAAAATTGCTACTATTAATATATCTACAACATCTGATATACGTATACTTGGTATGCTAAGCTTAGATAAGTTTAACCCATCAAAAAACATACCTATACTAGATATTTTGCCATCTACTGAAGCATTCATTTTTACACCTACCCTATTAAATAATTTAACTATTTTTATTATAGCACAAAATTTATAAACAACCAAGACATAACTATTAATTTTTTATAAATTTTAATAGCTATATAGTATATATAGTATAATAAAATTTTATACTATACATAAATAAAATTTGTATAATAACTTATTATTTATTTAACCTTATATAAAATAATAAAAAATATCTTTAAATCTTAAAAATTATATGTTAAAATATATTGGTTGATTTTTAGGAGGTTAATATATGTTAAATGAAGAATACATAAAAATGCTAGAAGATAGCTCAAAATTTAATCTTAATATAGAAGAAAAAAAATATATATTAAATAAATTTAGCTATATGCTGAAAAATTGTGATAAACTTTCTAATTTACCTAAGATAGACCAATTTTTATTAAATAATATTGAAGATGAGATAATGTAATTTTAGAATGGAGACTATTTATATGGATATTTTCAATATGACTGCCATACAAATTGGCAAAAAAATCCAAAATAAAGAAATAAGTTGTATAGAAGTTATAAATCACTTTTTTGACAACATAACAAATAAGAGTAATGGATATATAACTTTTACAAAAAATTATGCAATTAATAAAGCTAAAGAAATACAAAATAAAATAGATAAAGGAGAAAATTTATCTATTTTAGCTGGTGTACCTATATCTATAAAAGATAATATATGCACAAAAGGCATAAAAACAACTTGTGCTTCTAAAATGTTAGAAAATTTTATACCATCTTATAATGCAACTGTTTTCAAAAAATTAGAAGATGCTGGAGCTATACTTGTTGGCAAAATAAATATGGACGAATTTGCTATGGGTGACACTGGTAGAACTTCTTTTTTTGGTGGTTGTAACAACCCTTGGGATATAAAAAAATCTACTGGTGGCTCTAGTAGTGGGTGTGCTAGTGCTTTAGCTTATAATGAAGCTATATTTACCCTAGGCTCTGATACTGGTGGCTCTATAAGGCAACCTTCTGCCTTTTGTTCTGTTACAGGTATTAAGCCAACTTATGGGCTTGTATCAAGATATGGGCTTATTGCTTTTGCACCAGAGTTTGACCAAATAGGCCCTATGACAAAAGATGCTTTAGATTGTGCTAAAACTTTAGAAATAATTAGTGGGTATGATAAAAACGATAATACAACTATCAAAAAAAATAATTTTAGCTTTATAAGTGAAAATTTTAATGTAAAAGGTTTAAAAATAGGAGTTTGTAAAAATTTTATTGAATATAGTGATAAAGAAGTTCAAATAGAAATTATAAATGCTATTAATATATTAAAAAATATGGGGGCTATAATAGAAGAAATAGAACTAGATGTTATAGAATATTCTATGCCAACATATCAAATATTATCTAGTGCACAATCTATATCTAATATGGCTAGATATGATGGTATAAAATATGGATATAAACCTAAAAATATAGACTGTTTAGACCAATTATGTATACAGTCTAGAACAGATGCTTTTGGTGTAGAAGTAAAAAAACGTATAATGTTTGGAAACTTTGTATTAAAAAATAAGGATAATGAAAATAGTTATTATAAAAATGCTATAAACGCTAAAAATTATATAACAAAACAATTTAAAAATGCTTTTGATAAATATGATATACTTCTATCACCTACAACTCCAAAAACAGCTACATCTTTTGATGATACAACAGAAACCGATATATTTTTAGCAAGTAGCAATTTAACAGGTGCTCCTTCTTTATCTATCCCTTGTGGTTTTACTAAAAATAATATGCCTGTTGGTATGCAGTTAATAGGCAACTATCTTAAAGATGATATTATATTAAATACGGCTATACAGTTTCAAAAAAATACAGATTTTCATTTAAAAAGACCTAATATAAAATAACGGAGGATATTATGAATTATAAGGTTAACATAGGCTTAGAAGTTCATATTGAGCTAAATACAAAAAACAAAATGTTTTGTATGTGTAAATCTAGCTTTGGTGATGAAGAAAATACAAATGTTTGTCCTATTTGCCTAGCACAACCTGGAGCTTTGCCTATACCTAATAAAGAGGCCATATCTCTTGCTATTAAAACAGGTATTGCTACAAATTGTAAAATAAACAATAAAGTTGTTTTTGATAGAAAAAACTATTTTTATAAAGATTTACCTAAAGGCTATCAAATAACACAATTTTACAACCCTATCTGTACAAATGGTTATATTAACTTAGAAAATAAAAAAATAAATATTAGAGAAATTCATATAGAAGAAGATGCAGGTAAAGTAGGTAAAAATAATATTATAGATTATAATAGAGCTGGTATCCCTCTTTTAGAGCTTGTTACAATGCCAGATTTTGAAAATTCTGAAGAAGTTATAGAATTTTTAAAACTACTAAGAGAAATTTTATTATTTTGTAATATATCTGATTGTAAAATACAAGAAGGTTCTATGCGTGTAGATATAAATTTATCTGTTAGAAAAGAAAATATGCCTTTAGGTAATAGAGTTGAATTAAAAAATATTGGCTCTTTTAAATCTATAAAAAATGCTATAAATTATGAAATTAAACGACATATAAATTTATTAGAAAATGGAGATAATATTAATATAGAAACAAGAAGGTTTGATGAAGATAACAATATTACTATTTTTATGAGAAATAAAGAAAATATTGAAGATTATTGTTATTTTAAAGACCCAGATATAATACCTATAAATTTATCTTATGATTTTATAAATAAAATAGCTAAAAATATGCCTATATTACCTAGTGAAAAAAGAATTTTATATAAAACTAAATATAATCTAAACATAAATGATATAAATGCACTATTATCTACACCAAAAATAAATAAACTTTTTGAAGATTTAGTGTATTTAAATAATAATCCTAAAGAAATTGCAAATCTTATATCTGGTGAATTATTTAAAATTATAAATGAAAACAATTTAGATATTGAAAATATTAATTTTAATAATATATATATATCAAACCTTATTAATATGTTTTTAAATAATAAAATTTCAAGAGATACATATAAAAATGTTTTTTTTGAAATAATTGTTAATAATATAGAACCTATAAATTTTATAGAAAAAAATAATTTATATATAATTTGTGATATAAATTTAATAGAAAATATGGTAATAGAAATTATCAAACAAAATCAAAAATCTGTTAATGATTATAAATCAGGTAAAGAAAAAGCTTTTAAATATTTAATAGGTCAATGTATGAAAAGTTTTGGTGGTAAATGTGATATAAATATAATAAAAACATTATTATTAAAATATATAAATTAATAAAATTTTAACATTTAAAATAGTATATTATGTATAACTTTTTTTATATCTATATAAAATTTTTTATATTTTAAATAAAAATAGTTGAAATATTTTTATTTTTTGATATAATTTAGATAGATATTAAAACTTAATTAAGGAGGCAATAATATGAGTAATATTGAACTAAGTAACCCTACACAAGACTATGCAAAGAAAGTTTTAAAAGGTCTTGGAGAAAAAGAAAATATTAAATTTATTACTAACTGTATGACTAGATTAAGACTTGTTTTAGCAGATGTTTCTAAAGTAGACGAAAATTTATTAATTAACGAAACTGGTGCTAGCAAGGTTATTATAGATGGTAATGACGTACACGTTGTTTATGGTTTACATATTAACCAAATTAAAGAAGCAATAGATAGAGAGATAAAAAGTGAAAAAGCTAATGAAGGATACATTGGTGATATAAACGTTAAAAAAATACTAGAAGGTATTGGCGGTAAAGACAATATAGAAAGTTTAACTAACTGTATGACTAGATTAAGACTTACTTTAAAAGATACATCTAAAGTTAATGCTGACTTATTGGTAAAAGAAACTGGTGCTAGTAAAGTTATTGTTATAGATGAGCATAATGTTCATGTTGTTTATGGTTTAAAAATAGAAGATGTTAGAAAAGCCATAGAACAAGAGCTTAATAAATAGTTTTAGTATAAAAAGGCTGTAATATATTTTCAGCCTTTTTTTATTAAAACTATTATTATACTTTCTTTGGGTGTGATAATAAAATATTATTCTAAATTTTTATATTATGTTGTATGTATAATAATAGTTTTTATCAACTATAATCAAAATACAATATTATAAATTTTATCTTTTTTATTTATAATATATCTAATATATTACTACATAAATATATATAATTAAATATTTTAAAATAGTTCTTTAAAAATCTTAATATAAAATCTATTTACAAAATAATATAAATTTGATAAAATACCTTAAAGTTATTTACTATAACTAATTTTTCTTATTTAAAGGAGTGTTAATTTATGGACGTAGATGCCCAGTCGTCATCTATATTGTTACAATTATTGTTGATTATAGTTTTAACATTAATTAATGCCTATTTTGCTGCTAGTGAAATGGCAATAGTATCTGTAAACAAAAATAAAATTCATATGTTGGCAGAGGCAGGCAATAAAAAAGCTAAGCTTGTAGAAAAACTTATTAAAGAGCCTACTGCTTTTCTTTCTACAATACAAATTGCTATTACAGTTGCTGGTTTTTTTAACTCTGCTAGTGCTGCTACTGGTATATCATTAAGGCTTGCTAAAGTTCTTAATCAATTAAATATACCTTATAGTGAAACTATATCTGTAATAATAATTACTATTTTATTATCATTTATAACATTAATATTTGGTGAGCTAGTGCCAAAAAGAATAGCTTTACAAAATGCTGAAGCATATAGTATGTTTTGTGCTAGACCTATTAATTTTATCAGCAAAATAGCTTCACCTATAATAAAAATCTTATCTACATCTACAAAATTTGTACTTCGTATGTTACGTATAAATGATGAAAATGTTGAGGAGCTATTATCTAGAGAAGAGATTCGCTCTGTTGTTGAAAGTGGCCAAGAAAATGGTGTTTTTAACGAAATAGAAACTGAAATGATTAATAATATATTTGAATTTGATGATATACAAGCACAAGATGTTATGACCCCTAGAACAGATGTTTATTGTATAGATATAAATGAGCCATTAGAAGAATATATGGACCAGATTATGGAAATGCACTATACAAGAATACCTGTTTATGATGAAAACATAGATGATATTATAGGTATACTTCATATAAAAGATTTTATGATAGAAGCCCATAAACATAAATATGATTTTAAAAAAGTAAATTTAAGAAATATATTAAGAAAACCCTACTTTGTTTTAGAAACTAAAAATATTGATGAATTGTTTAAAGATTTACAAAAATCTCATCAACACATAGCAATTCTAATTGATGAATATGGTGGTTTTTCTGGTATAGTTACAATTGAAGACTTAATAGAAGAGATTATGGGAGAAATTGAAGATGAATATGACCATATTTTAGAACCTAAGCTAAAAAAATTAGATGAAAATACTTATTTAGTTAATGGTCTTATAAATTTAGAAGATTTTACAGAACAATTATGCTTAGATATAGAAAGTGACGAACACGATACATTAAGTGGATATCTTTTAGATAAAATAGGTAGAATATTAGAAGATGGAACTCAAGCAAGTATTGCAATAAAAAATCTTCATTTTGATATTTTAGAAGTTATAGATAAGCATATAGAAAAAGTACAAGTTACTATATTACCTAACCCAGAAATAATAGAATAAATTTATTTTAAATTTTACATAAATATATTATAAAATTATTAAGTCATACCTTAATTGTAAAAAATAAAAAGACTACTTATTTATAAGTAGCCTTTTTATTTTTGTACTATTTGTATTGCATATCCACCTATTTCATCTTTTAAAAATATCGATTTAATTTTACCTTCTTCTTCTTTTATAGTAGATATATCAAAATATCCACCCATAGCCTCTATATAATTAATAGCCCTTTCTATATAGTTAGTCTTTATAGCAATATGTCCATACTTACCTAAATATACATTTTTTATAATCTCTATACTTTTATCCATAAATATAGAAAAATCATTTTCATAGGTAGAAAAGTTAAATAATTTACTAAATTTTTTAGCCAAATCATTTGCTTGTACATCACCTTCTGTATTTATACCTACATGGTCTATTTCAAAACCAAGCATATTAAAAATAGCTTCTTTACAAAGTTTTGTTATTTTATCAAATTGATTATTTTTTATATAATCATCATTTAAAATAAAGCTTCCACCACAACATATAACTTTTTCAAAAGATAAATAATCATTTAAATTTTTATTATTAATACCACCTGTTGGTATAAATCTCATTTCAGAATATGGCAATGACATAGATTTTATCATATTAATGCCTCCAGCTGCCTCTGCTGGAAAAAACTTAACTACACTAACGCCTAAATTTATTGCTCTTTCTATATCACTAGGTGTAGCTATACCTGGTATCATTAAATATTTTTTTTCTAAACAATACTCAACAACAACAGGATTTAAACCTGGGCTTATTAAAAATTTGGCCCCTGCATTAATAGCCTTGTCGGCTTGTTCTGTATTTAAAACAGTACCCGCTCCAACAAGCATTTCTGGAACTTCCATAGTTATTCTTTTTATAGCTTCTTCGGCTTGTTCTGTTCTAAAAGTAATCTCAACACAATGTATTCCCCCATCCACTAAAGCTTTAGCTAAAGGAACTGCTTTTTCTATATCATTAATAGTAACAACAGGTATTATACCAATAGAACTAAGCTTTTTTAATATTTTATCCATTAAACACCTCTCATACATTATATTTTCTTAAAAAACTTAAAAAACTTTTTTCTATAATTTTTATATCTTCTTTACTATAATAAAAATGTCCAGAATTTTTTAAAACAATAATTGTAGATTTTTTTACACTATACTTTTTTAAAATATGCTTTATTTTTATTGCAGATTTTATAGAAACAAGCCCATCATAATAAGATTGTAAATAAATAACAGGTATTTTTATATTTTTAATATTAAAATATATTTTATAACTTAGATAAAATAAATCTATATATCTAGGTATCCATAAAAGATATAATAATATTTTTTTATTAGATATACTTGTTCTATCTTTCATAGATTTTGTAAAATTGTCTTTTACACGGTTTGGCATAAATACTATTTTTGTACCAGATATAAAAGTTTTAAAATCTATCCTAATATTAAAAGGTATATTAATACAAAAAATACCTTTTATATTATGTCTATTTTTTAAATATGTATTAATAGCTAATAAACAACCCATAGAGTGGCCTACTAAAAAAATATTTTTATACATTTTTTTCATTTCTTCTATTTGATTATCTACATATTTAGTCCATTTTTTATAACCAATTTTTGAAAACTCTTTAGATGTTGTTCCGTGTCCTGGCAAAAGTAAGTTTAAATAAGAATATCCATTATTTAAAGCTATATTTGTTAAATGTGAAAATTGGTTTGGAGATTCTGTAAAACCGTGTATAAAAATAATTATAGTATCTGTGTTTTTTATATGTTTATATGTTTGTTTATGTAAATTATTCATTACCAAATATTTTATTTATAGCGTATGCTACGCCACCTTCATCATTAGTTAATGTAACCATATCACAAGCATTTTTTACAAAATCATCTGCATTACCCATAGCAACAGAAAAATTAGCAAAATTTAACATTTCTAAATCGTTTTCGCTATCACCTATTGCTACTATTTCTTCTTGCTTTATACCAAGCATATTAGCATAATCTTTTAAAGCACTACCTTTAGATACACCTTTTTTCATTATATCTAAGCAATTTTTAGCAGATACAACAGCATTTATATCTTCTAATTTTCTAAATTGACTTTGTATATTTAAAAGTTTTTCTCTATCTTCTTCTAATATTACCATTTTTAAAAATTCTTTTTTATCTATTAAGTTATATAAATCTTTTTCATATTTATATTCTAATGATACTGTAAGCTGTTTAGTATAGTGTGTTAATATATATTTAAGCTCATCTTCTGCATTTTCTTCAGATGTAGAATAGCTTTCATATAAAGTGTATATTTTTGCTTTTATATCATTTTCTAAACAAATATCTATCATTTTTTTCATAGTATCTTTTGGTATATAGTTTAATTGTATAATGCTATTATCTTTTAAATATCTTATAGATGCACCATTACAACCTATAACTACTTCTTCTTTAAAACCAGCTTCGTCCATATAATCTTTTACAAGAATATCATTTCTACCTGTAGCTATAACAACTTTTACCCCTTTTTCTAAAAGCATATTTATAGCTTTAATATTATCTTTATGAATTTCTCCATTATGTTTTATAAGTGTATTATCACAATCTATTGCAACAAGTTTATAGCTCATAATATTAACCCTTTCTATATTTCTTTAATAATTTTTATATGTATAGGTGGATAATTTGGCCTATTAAAAAAATCTGAAACTATAACTGTATATTTATTATAATCTAAATTTTTTACAAAGTTTAAAATAGCTTCTTTTTCTTCAAAACCTGTATCTCCACCCTGATAAACACAAAGACTTACAACACCTTTTACTTTTAAAACCTGCAAAGATTTTTGTATAGCTGTTATACTTGTATCTGGTTTAGTAGCTATATTATGGTTTGCTCTTGGCAAATAACCAAAATTAAATACAACACAAGATATATTATCTTCTTTTATATAATTATCTATATTTTGATGTCCATCTAAAATAAGTGATACATTACTATATATATTATTTTCTATAAGTCTATTTTCAGTAGCTTTTATAGCTTCTTCTTGTATGTCAAAAGCATATACAAATCCACTATCTCCTACTAATTGTCTTAAAAATAATGTATCGTTGCCACGCCCCATAGTAGCATCTATAACTATATCTCCATTTTTAACATTTTCTTTTATAAAATCTTTAGCAAGTGTAGTAGTATTTATTTTCATATATCACCTATTAAACTATTTTTAATGTTAAATCTTTAAAATCCCATATATCTGTAACTATATCTTTATAAAATTCTGGTTCGTGGCAAACCATAAGGATAGTCCCTTTATATTCTTTCAAAACTCTTTTAAGCTCGTCTTTAGCATCTTTATCTAAATGGTTTGTAGGTTCGTCTAAAACAAGAATATTAGTTTCTTTGTTCATTATTTTACAAAGTCTTACTTTTGCTTGTTCTCCACCGCTTAAAACGTATACTTTACTTTCTATATGGTCAGTTGTTAAAGAGCATTTAGCCAAAGCTTGTCTAACCTCGTATTGAGTAAATGAAGGAAATTCGTCCCATATTTCTTCTATGCAAGTTTTATTATTATCTTCTTTAACTTCTTGCTCAAAATACCCAATAAACTGATTAGCACCTTTTAAAACTTCACCACTAATAGGCTTAATCTCACCTAATAGACTTTTTAAAAGTGTAGTTTTACCAAGTCCATTAGAGCCTACTATTGCTACTTTTTGTCCTCTCTCTAAAAGCAAGTTTAAAGGTTTACATAAAGGCTCATCATAACCTATAACTAAATCTTTTGTTTCAAAAATAAGCCTATCTGATGTTCTAGCTTGTTTAAATCTAAATTCTGGTTTTGGCTTTTCTTTAGAAAGCTCTATTATATCCATTTTATCAAGTTTTTTCTGTCTTGCTCTAGCCATACCAGCAGTGGCTACCCTTGCTTTATTTCTAGCTATAAAATCTTGTAAATCGTTTATTTCTTGTTGTTGTCTTTCATAAGCTGCCTCTAACTGTCTTTTATTTTGCTCATAAAGGCGTAAAAATTCTTCATAATTGCCTACATATCTTGTAAGCTTAGCATTTTCAACGTGATATATAAGGTTTACAACACTATTTAAAAACTCTAAATCGTGAGATATAAGTATAAAAGCATTTTCATATTTTAAAAGATAGTCTTTAAGCCAAGCTATATGCTCTTCATCTAAATAGTTAGTAGGCTCATCTAAAAGTAATATATCAGGATTTTGCAATAAAAGTCTACCTAATAAAATTTTAGTTCTTTGTCCACCAGATAAATCATCTACATTTTTATCAAGACCTAAGTCATAAAGTCCAAGCCCTCTAGCTATTTCATCTACTTTTATATCTATATTATAAAAATCACTCATATCTAATATATCTTGAAGATTAGCAGCATTTTCCATAAGTTTATCCATTTCTTTTTCATCTGCTTCTCCCATTTTCATATAAGTTTCGTTTAGTTCTTTTTCTATATCAAATAAATATTCAAAGGCTACTTTTAAACTATCTCTTATGCTATCTCCCTTTTTAAGCTCTGCGTGTTGGTCCATATAAGCAACTCTCACACGATTAGACCATTCGATAGTACCTTCGTCTGGCATAAGCTTATTTGTTATTATTTTCATAAATGTAGACTTACCTTCACCATTAGCACCAATAAGCCCCACGTGTTCACCTTTTAATAATCTAAAAGATACATCTTCAAAAATTGTTCTACCACCAAAAACGTGACTTACATTTTTTACTGTTAGAATACTCATTATAATAAAACTCCTTTATTTTAAATCTTTATTTTTATATACTCATCTAATATTAAATTAAATTAACTATTAGAACTATTATCTCCCATCATTACAGAGATTGCATCTTTATATTGCCCTTTAAGTACGCTATAAGCTAAAGATGAAAATTCTTCTTTATTATAAGTAACTATTGCATCTAAGCAATTTTTTATTAATACTAATTTATTTATATCATCTATTGATAAATTTTTATTATATTTAATATTTTCTATTTGTAAATCTATTTGAAATTTAAAACTTATATTAGGTGTGCCATTTGATAATAACTTTATTATATTGTTTAATATTTCATTTTCTATTTCTTCATCACTTTCTATAAATAAAGGCATATTAATCAAGTTATGCTTTTCTTCTAGTTCTTTAAAAATCATAGCTATTTTAAAAAACACTTGTTCCATAATATCACCCTTGTATATTTTAACATATAATATATAAATAAATCAATTAATTTTTAATATAGCAAAAAGAGTACCGCTTATAAAAATAAGCAATACTCTTTTATAAATTAGCTATTAGCTATTTTTTTGTCCTGCCATATGTCTTTCTTGGGCTTCAATCATTTTTTTAACCATATATCCACCAACAGAACCATTTTGGTATGAAGTTAAATCTCCATTATAGCCTTTTTTTAAAGGCACTCCTATTTCATTTGCAACCTCATATTTAAATGCATCAAGGGCTGCTCTTGCTTCTGGAACTGCTTTTCTATTACTTGCCATAATAA
>CALWSN010000137.1 GCA_944384215.1 uncultured Clostridia bacterium
TTTACCACCTCTAGGTGTTCTAGAATCAGCAACAACTATTCTATAAAAAGGTGCTTTTTTTGCTCCTAATCTTTTTAATCTAATTTTTACCATTTTTTGTTCCTCCTAAAATTTAAAAATTTATTAATTATTTATTTGAAAAAAGGAAGGTTAAATTTCCCTTTTTTGCCTTTCATCATACCATTCATCATTTTCATAGCATTTTTAGCATTTTCAAAGTCTTTAAGAAGCTTATTAACCTCTTGAACGCTTCTACCAGACCCATTAGCAATACGTTTTTTACGAGAGCCATTAATAATGTTTGGTTTTTGTCTTTCTTCTTTTGTCATAGAGCTGATAATTGCTTCTACGTGAGATATAGTTTTATCATTTAGATTAACATCATCTAAATTTATTTTGTTCATACCAGGTAAAGGCATCATATTTAAAATGTCTTTTATAGAGCCCATTTTTTTAACTTGTTGCATTTGAGTTAAAAAGTCATTTAAGTCAAACTCTAAATTACGCATTTTCTTTTCAAGCTCTAAAACTTCTTTTTCATCATAAACTTGTTGAGCTTTTTCTATTAATGTTAAAACATCACCCATACCAAGTATACGAGATACCATTCTATCAGGGTGGAAAGGCTCTAAATCTTCTAATTTTTCACCCATACCAACATATTTGATAGGCTTTTTAGTAACAGCTCTAACAGATAAAGCAGCACCACCACGAGTGTCACCATCTAATTTAGTTATTATAGTACCATCTATGCCTAGTTTTTCATCAAAAGATGATGCAACATTAACAGCATCTTGCCCTGTCATAGCATCTATAACAAGTAAAATCTCTTGTGGGCGTACTTCTTTTTTTATGTTTTCTAATTCATCCATAAGCTCTTCATTTATATGAAGTCTACCAGCTGTATCTATAATAACAATGTCGTTACCATTTTCTTTAGCATATTCTATTGATGCTTTAGCTATATCAACAGGGTTTTGTTGCCCCATAGAAAAAACGGGTATATTATATGTTTTGCCTACAACCTCTAACTGTTTAATAGCAGCAGGTCTATATATATCACAAGCTACTAAAAGAGGTTGCTTACCTTGTTTTCTTAAAAGACCAGCTAATTTACCAGTAGTAGTAGTTTTACCAGCACCTTGTAAACCAACCATCATATAAACAGTAGGTGATTTAGAAGAATAGGTTAATATACTTTGTGTTGTACCAAGTAAATCTATAAGCTCATCTTTAACAACTTTTATAACTTGTTGACCAGGGTTTAAACCTTCTAAAACATCTGTACCAATAGCTTTTTCTGTAACATTAGATATAAACTCTTTAACTATTTTAAAGTTAACATCTGCTTCTAAAAGAGCAAGCTTAACCTCTCTAAGAGCAGCTTTTACATCTTTTTCAGAAAGTTTACCTTTACCAGTAAGATTTTTAAAAACATCTTGTAATTTTGAAGATAAGTTTTCAAAAGCCATTTTTAAGCCTCCTTAATCTAACAAAGAGCTTAAAGATTGTTTTATATCAGAAAGTGAAGATATATTATCTTGATTTAAGCTATTATTAGATATTATATTTTCTATATCATTAATTGTTTTATTAATAATTTTTCTTTGGTTTAAATACTTTTCAATTAAGGAAAGCTTTTCTTCATAATGTAATAAAGATTTTTCTGTTCGCTTAATGCTATCTAAAACAGCTTGACGGCTAATGTTATATTCTGAGCTAATTTCATAAAGAGATAAATCGTTAAGATAATATAGCTCAAAAATTTCTTTTTGCTTGTCTGTTAAAAGCTCACCATAAAAATCGTATAACATTGTAAGAAATAATATTTTATCCATAAGACCACCTTCCTGTAAAGGTAGTATACTTTACAATGAAATATTTTATACCAAAATTTATAATATGTCAAGTATTTTTTCTTTACACTTTTAAAAATATTTTTTCAAAAAATTTCTTGTAAGGTGGTTGACTATTTTCTAAATATTGTGTATAATTTTGTAGTGCATGTTGCATATAACAATGTAACTGGAGGGAGGGAATTCAAATGTCAGAAGTTAGAGTTAAAGAAAATGAATCTTTAGATAGCGCTCTTCGTAGATTTAAAAGAAGCTGTGCTAAAGCTGGTATCATGGGCGAGGTTCGTAAAAGAGAAGCTTATGATAAACCTAGCGTTAAACGTAAGAAAAAGTCTGAAGCAGCTAGAAAACGTAAATTTAACTAATAATAAAAGGGATGATGTGTATGTCATTAAAAGAACAGCTTTTTGCTGATTTGAAGGAGGCTATGAAGCAGAAGGATAATATCCTTAAAGATACCATTCAGATGGTTCGTGCTGGTATTCTTCAAATCGAGAAAGACCAAAAAATTGAACTTGAAGATGACGGTGTTATTGAAGTTATTATCAAAGAAATTAAAAAATGCAACGACGTGCTTCCTGACTTTGAAAAAAGTGGCAGACAAGATTTAATTGATGAATTGAACCAAAAACTCACGATTTTAAAATCTTACCTTCCCGAACAGTTAAGCGTTGAAGAAATCAACGAAATCGTTTTATATGCAATCGATGAAACTGGTGCTAGCTCAATGAAAGATATGGGCAAAGTAATGGCATTAGTTTCTGATAGGACGAAAGGTCGAGCAGACAACAAAACAGTAAGCGAGGTTGTAAAAAAACTTTTACAATCAAAATAAAAAATAAGGGCTATATAGCCCTTATTTTTTATTAATTACAATTAAGATATTTTTAAATATTAATTTTTAGCTTTTCCTTGTATTTCTGGTACAGGTTCTACTGTATTTTTATTAGAATGATATTTTTTATTACTTTCTGTTTTAGGTTGACTATCTTTACCTGGTCTTTTCATACCTGCTTTAGCCATAATACACCTCCTTATAAATTTATAGATATATTATGGCTAAAATATATAAGTTTATTCAATTATTTTGATAAAATATAATCTTTTATACTATATGCTGTTTTTCTACCTTCACGCATAGCAGTTACAACTGTATCTGCACCGTTTACAACATCGCCACCAGCAAAAACACCTTCTATATTAGTCATACCAAAAGGAGATTCACTTATTTTTATACAGTCCCATTGATTTAGCTCTATTTTATCATCATTTACAATAGGCTTAGAGCCAATAGCAGTTAATACAATAGTACAAGGGATAACAAACTCTTCTTCTGTATCTAAGTTTTTAACTTTTAAACCTGTAAGTTTGTTATTTTCACCTATAAATTGTAAAGGGCTACATCTCCACATAAAAGGTATACCATCTTTAACAGCTTCTTCATATTCTTCTAAAGATGCAGGCATTTCTTGTTGAGTTCGTCTATAAACAACAGTAGTATCCTTTGCTACAAGTTTAGCAGTACGACATGCGTCCATAGCAACATTACCACCACCAATAACTAAAACAACGTCTTCAGGTTTTATTAATATATTATTTTTAGCATATTCTGTTAAAAAGTGGTTAGCGTGTATAACACCTTCTAACTCTTCACCTTCAACATTAATAGATTTAGCCATATTTGCACCAGTAGATATATAAATAGCATTATATCCTTTGTTTTTTAAATCTTCTAACGTAAAATCTTTACCTAATTTACTATTTAATATAAAGTTTATACCTAAATTTTTTAATTTTTCTATTTCTCTATCAACGTTATTTTTAGGTAATCTAAAGGTAGGTATACCATAGCTTAAAATACCTCCTGCTTTTTCTTCCATTTCATATATATCAACATTAAAACCTTCTTTTGCTAATATGTATGCACAGCTAAGTCCAGAAGGGCCAGAGCCTATAATAGCTACATTGCCTAAATTAGAACCTGTTTTTTGATTATTTATAAGATTATTTTCGTAAGCATAGTTTGCTATAAAATTTTCTATTTTACCAATTTTTACTGGTGTTTTTTTCTTACCTAATATACAGTGTCCTTCACATTGCTTTGAATGGTCACAAATTTTACCACATATAGCAGGTAAATTAGTTTTTTCTGTTAATATTTCATAAGCTGTTTTTAAATCATCATTTACAAAAGCACTTATAAATTGTGGAATATTATTTTGGATAGGGCAACCACTAACGCATAAAGGTTTTTTACAATTTAAGCAACGTTTTGCTTCTTCTAAGGCTTGTTCTTTATTTAAATCTAAAACATCAATTTTCATATTTATAGCACCTCTTATAATAAAATATTTTTAAGTTTTTCTATTAGTAGCTTATTATTTTTTTCAGATAAAATACAAAATCTAAAAAAGCTATCATTTAAAAAAGGAAAATTTTTAGCATCTCTTATTAATATATTTTCTTTTATTAAATTTTCAAAAAGCTTAGTTGATGTAGTTTTATTATTTAATATTTTACATAATATAAAATTAGAGTTTGTTTTATAAAATTTTAAATTTTTTATTTTAGAAAGCTCTTCAAAAATATAAAGTTTTTGGTTAAAAATTAAATTTTTAGTTTTTTCTATATATTCATTATCGTTAAACATTGTTATACCAATTAAGTTGGCAATAGAATTAACGCTCCAAGGGTCTTTATGTTTATTTATTTTGTCTAAAATGGTTTTGTTTTTACAAATACCATACCCAAGCCTTATGCCAGGAACACCAAAAAACTTTGATGTGCCTCTTATAACAAAAAGGTTATCATAGTCATTAACAAGGCTTGTAGCACAAATATTTTCTGATATACTAGAAAATTCGGCATAAGTTTCATCTATCATTAAAAATTTACATTTATTTAATATAAGTTTTATTTGTTCATTGTTTATAGCAGTTCCTGTTGGATTATTAGGGTTACAAAGAACAATTAAATCTATTTTATCATTTATACAATTTATAAGCTTGTCTATATTTAATAAAAAATCATCATCTTCTTCTAAATTAAAAAAGTTTATATTACAATTGTTATTTTTTAGCTCTCTTTCATATTCTGAATAAGAAGGAGATATAATAATAGCATTTCTAGGTGATAAATTTTTTATAAATAAAGATATAATCTCCGTAGCACCATTTCCAACAATAATATGATTTTTGTCACAGTTACAATATTTTGATATGGCCTCTTTTAAAGAAATATAGTCTTTATCTGGATATGTGGTTATAACACTTAGATTGTCTTTTATAGTCTTTTCTAGTTTGTTAGATATACCTAAAGGATTTATATTTCCACTAAAGTCTATGATGTTTTCTTTTGCAATTTTATAATTTTTTTCTATAATATCTAAATCTCCACCGTGGTTTAACATAAATCTCCCTCCTTAAAATTTTATCAATATATATATTAAATTAAAAATGTATTTATTTCAACAATTATTTGTATAAAAAGTTGATAGAATTAAAAAAATCATTTATAATAAAAGTTAGAAAAATATAGAAAATATATAAAGAAGGTAAAAAAATGGATTTAAAAGACTTTTTAGAGTATCCTTTACCCAATATGCAAATAGATATAGATAAAATAGCTATAAATATGAATGAAAAAAATAGTGGTGTTATAAATATTAAAAATATAGGGGGAGGTATACTATCTGGAGATATTGTGTCTAATACAGAATGTCTAATTTTAGATACCAATAATTTTTTAGGTAATGATATAAAGATTGAATATAGTGTAGTTCCATCTATATATTCTAGCGGAGATTTTATAAAAAGTGAAATAGTTATAATTTCTAATGGTGGACAAGTTTATATACCTGTTTATATAACAATAGCAAATTTTGATTATTTGGAATGTGGAAAAGAAAAAATTTATACTATAAAAGAATTTTATTCTTATTATTTAAAAAATTATATAGAGGCTATAAGAATTTTTTATTCTTATGAATTTATACTATGGCTTAAAAATATAAACTATAAACATATAGATGTTGTAGAAGAAATATTAAAAGATGCTAATAAACAAAGAGCAATAGATAATTTTTTTGTTTTAACTAAAATGAAAGAAAAAGCATATATACAAATATCACAAAAATATTTTAAATATAAATATTTTACAAGAAAAACAGAAGCTGATATTATAGGAATAATACCTCTAAAGCTTATAGGAACAGGATATTTTGAAGAAGATATTAGCTTAGAAGATGATGCAGAATATATTAAATTATCTAAAAATAAGATTACTAATAAAGATTTTGATAATAACGGTATATTTAACTTGGAATTTAAAATTTTAAAAAATAAAATTAATAGTTTTTTTGAACGAAAAAAAATTATATTTAATAAAATAAATGAAAATGTTATAATAGAAATTAGTAAGAAAAAGCCAATAGAAATAATATTTGAAAAAGAGTATTTTTCCACAACTGATAAAGGAACATTAAAAATACTAAATAATACAGAAGAAGATATAGTTATAGAAATTGTACCTAAAGATACATTTGTATTTTTTGAAGGTAAAAAATACCTAATATCTAAATATACTGAAATAGGGTTTGATATAAAGCTAACAGGGTTTTTAAAAGCACAAATGGATTTTACTAAAAAGCCTAATATAGAAAGTGAAATACTCATAAAGGCTATTTTAGGCGATACTATATATAAAATGCAGAAAAATATATATGTGGGTAATAGTTTAATATAGGAGAATTGTATGAAGTTTATAGAAAAAAGCATTAATAATATAGAAAAACAATATAACAATAAAAAAACAAAAAAAAGACTTATACTGCTTTTAAATAGATATTATTTAGGCTTTTTAACTATGGATAAAATTGAATACTTAAATAAAGCTTATAATTGTTGTGCTGAGCATTTAAACAAAAACAAATCTGATTTTGATATTTTACTTGCTATACTTTTTTTTAGTATAAGTATTGGAGATAAAGAAAAGATAGATTATTTTAATAATAATGTGTCAAAATATAAAAAATATTTAAAAAATAATGACCAAGAAAAATATACTTTTTACTTATTTTTACAAGGTTTTATAAAAGCTAAAAAAGGTTCTATTAGAGGTGTAAAAAAATATATAAAAGCTTTAGAAGGCATAGATAATAATGAAGCTATTATGTATATAATATTTTTGAAAATATTAATAGATGATTTAGATAGAGATATATTATTATCTATTGAAAATATAAAAAATAATAGTTTTTGGAAAAATATCATCTTTTATAATATTTTTGAAAAAAACTCAAAGTTTATAAGTTTTGAAAAAGAAACATTTAAAAATTATATAAAATGGGCTTTATATAATGGTGTAAATATAGAAAAATCTATGTTTAGATATGAAAATAGCATAGTGCTACAATTTAATGAAGATTTATTTAATAAAAAAATATACAAAGAATATAGCCTAGATTTTATACTTACAAAAATTTGTGAAGCATATCTTAATAATAATATACATACAAAGCTTAGCTATTTCTTTTTTAAAGAAGCTATAAATAGACAAATATCTTTACCAAAGTTAAATAGTAGCTATATAAAGGCTTGCTATAAAAATAATATGGAAGATATAGGTGTTTATCCTATAAAACAATTTTTAAAAGATAGTAATATAGATTTAGAGATAATGTGTTTTATTTACCATATTATTTTAAGTGATAAAAAATATGCTGATTTAGTTTTAGAATATAAAGAAAAAATATTACAGTATGGAGCATATTTTTTAGAAAAAGGTTGTATGGGTAAATATTATTATACAATATATAAATATATGTTAGATTTTATACCAGAAAGAACAATAGAAGAAAAAAAGATAATGGATATGCTATATCCCAATAATTTTCTATATGAAGTTTATATAGAAGATAATAATGCTAAAGTTTTACTTATAAAAGATTATGAACTAGATACATTAAAAGAATATAAAATAGAAAATAATAAAGCTATAATAAATGCTAGCTCTACTAATTTTTATTATTATGTTTTTTCACAAGATAAAAAAGATTTGCTAAAATCTAATATAAAGATTAACAGGTTTGTGCAAGGGGTTAATGGTAAATATTTTTATAGGTTTTATAAAGCAGGTTATGATGATAAATTTACATTAATAAACACAGTAAAATATTATTTAAAATATGATAATTTAGATAGTGAAAAAATTAGTCTTTTACAAAATGTATTAAGCATAAATGATATATCAATATCTTTTAAAATGCAAATATTATTAGCTATTGGTAATATTAATTTTTATAACAAAAATTATGAATTAGCAACAGATTATTATAAAAAAGTTTTAGAAAAATATATAAATGATAAATATATAGATAATATTATAAAAGCTTATATTATTTGTAAAGAATATGATAAATCTATTGAAATTATTAAGAAAAAAGCTCATATTTTAGATGATGATACATTATTTTATGCAATAAAAACTATAAGTGAAGAAGAAAAATATGATAAAGATATAGCTATATTTGCCTATGAGCTTTTATTACGTTCTAAAATAGATAACCTATTTATAGATATAGTTTTAAAAAATTATAAAGGTGGTTTAAAAGAATGGATTGAGCTTAGAAAATCACTAGAAAATATAGGCATACTAAAAAAAGAAATAGATGAGCATATATTAAAACTTACTATATATACAAATAGTATCAATAGTTATAGTGAAAAGGTTTTTATAAAGCTATATGAAGAAGACATAGACAATGAAATTATAGAATATTTTTTAAACTATTGTATGTATGTAGCTTTTAATGGAAATTATATATTTAGTGATGATATTTTATATATTATGGAATATATATTTAAAGAAACTAATGATAGTATGATAGGCTATGCTTTAGGGCATATATATTTAAAAGGTGATTATAATTTAGAAAATAAATACAGTATATTTGAAAAAATTATTAAAAATATGGAAAAAGAACAGATAGGTTTTAAAATATTTGAAAATAATAAAGACAAATTTAAAAACTTTTCGTATTTATATAAAAATAAACCTTTTATTTATAACACTTCACCTAACAAAGATGTTTATTTATATTATAAAAATATTAATCAAGATAAATTTTTCTCTATAAAAATGAAATATTTTAAATTTGGTATGTATATAACAACATTACCTATTTTTTATGGGGAAGATATAGAGTATTACTTTGTAGAAAATATGGAAAATGGAAATATATCTACAAAAAGGTTTTTTACAACTAATAATAAAAAGACAATATTTGATATAGATGATGAATATTTTAAAATAAACAATGCTTTTATACATACTTATGAAGGTAAGTATAGTGAAGCTCATAAGGTGATAGAACAACTTATATTAAGAGACTATAACTTAAAAGGAAAAATACTATAAATATATAAACTAAGGAGGAAATAATATGGCAACATTAGGACTTGATTTAGAAAGAGGATTATTTTTAGGGATAGATTTTGGTACAACAAACTCTGTTGTTAGTATATTTGATTTTAAAGATGG
>CALWSN010000138.1 GCA_944384215.1 uncultured Clostridia bacterium
GCTTCATTTAAAGTTTCTGGTAAGTTTTCTATGCCTCTTGCTTCTCTTTCTTCTTTAGACATTTCAAATAAGTTTTCGTCTACGCTATCAGGACATTTTAAACCTCTTTTAATACCATCAAGACCAGCAGCTAAGCAAAGAGCTAAACAAAGGTAAGGGTTAGTAGTAGGGTCTGGGCTTCTAAGCTCAACTCTAGTTCCTACACCTCTACTAGCAGGTATTCTAATAATATCAGTTCTATTAGATGCACTCCAAGCTATATAACAAGGTGCTTCATAACCTGGAACAAGTCTTTTATAAGAATTTACAAGAGGGTTTGTAATAGCAGTAATACCTTTAACGTGCTCTAATACACCAGCTATAAAGCTATAAGCATCTTTACTAAGACCTAATTTATCTTCAGGGTCATAGAAAGCATTTTTACCATCTTTAAATAAGCTCATATTAGTATGCATACCAGAGCCAGCTATACCATAAATAGGTTTTGGCATAAAAGTTGCGTGTAGGCCATATTTTTGAGCAATAGTTTTAACAACCATTCTAAAAGTTGTAACATTATCTGCAGTAGCTAACGCACTATCATATTTAAAGTCTATTTCGTGCTGACCTGCTGCTACTTCGTGATGAGAAGCTTCTATTTCAAAGCCCATTTCTTCAAGTGTTAAACAAATATCTCTACGAGCGTTAGAACCACTGTCGATAGGTGCTAAGTCAAAATAACCTGCTCTGTCATTTGTTTCAGTAGTAGGGTGTCCATTTTCATCTACCTTAAATAAGAAAAACTCAAGCTCATTACCTACGTTAAAATCATAGCCCATAGCTTTAGCTTCTTCTAAAGTTTTCTTTAATATATATCTTGGGCAACCTTCAAAAGGTGTACCATCTGGTCTATAAACATCACATATAAAGCGAGCAACTTTACCAGTTTGAGGACGCCAAGGGAATATAACAAAAGTATCTAAATCTGGTTTAAGATACATATCAGATTCTTCTATTCTTGCAAAGCCTTCAATAGATGAACCATCAAACATCATACCATCATTTAATATTTTATCTAATTGTGATGCTGTAACAGCTACATTTTTAAATTTACCTAAAACATCAGTAAATTGTAACCTAATAAATTTTACATCATTTTCTTCAACAATTCTTTTAATATCTTCTTTGCTATATTTTGCCATAACAAGCCCTCCATAAAAATTAAATTAAAAAAAGGACGCAAAACACCTAGTGTTTTGAACGCCCTTGTTCTTTTCTAATAACAGTATATGAAATATTATAAAAAATGTCAATATATAATTATAAATTTTTAAATATTATAGTTCTGAAATGTTTATAAGCTATATTATTTAATATTTCTATATGTATATTAGATATATAAAAGGATTTTTAATTTATATATATTAAAAATTAGTGTTGTATACTTACAGATAAAACTTCATAACCTTTTTGTCTTAAATCATTTACAAGGCCATCAGCTTCAAAACTGTCTAACTTTATAATAACTTCTCTACCAAAAGATGTAGCAAAATTTGAAATATTTTTAATATTAATATTATGATTAGCTATAATTTGGCTAATTTCTGCAAGCTCACCAACTTTTTCAGAGGCCTTTAAAGATATACGAGTGCCAGGAACTTTAACACCTAATATATCTATAAAAGCTTTAAAAATATCTACTCTTGTAACTATACCAACAAGATTATTATCATTATCTACAACTGGTAGAGAACCTATTCTATTTTCTTTCATAATAAGAGCAGCATCTTCTATAAGGTCATCTTGATTTATTTTAAAAACACCAGTACGCATAATGTCACAAACTTTTGTCTTTGTAAGTAAATAATTAATTTCATAAACACTAAGAGATGTTGCTTTAGAAGGATTTACTTCTGCTAGAAGTTTTTCTGTAACAAGCCCTATAAGTTTATTATTATCGTCTACAACAGGTAACTGAGAGTGTTTAGTTTCTGTTAAAATTTGAAAAGCCTTAGAAACAGAATAGTCTGGCTTAACAGATACAACATTTTTTGTCATTTTTTCGTATATAAACATATAGATACCTCCCATAATAAAAAATATTTATACTATTATATCATAATAATGTATATTTTGAAAACATAATAATAAAAAATATTATAAATAGTTTAAGGATTTGATTTTTTTATATTTAAATTTTGTGTATTATCGTTAATAGAGATAAAAAATATATTAATGCATTTTAAACTATCGACAAGTAATATTTTTTATGATAAACTAAAATAAACCTTATAATATAATTAATTTTTAGGAGGCTTATACAATGATGGATAAAGATAAACAAGTTATTAACACTATTAGAAGTCTTGGGGTAGATGCTATTCAAAAAGCAAACTCAGGTCACCCTGGTATTGTGCTTGGTTCTGCTCCAGCGGCTTATACTTTATGGGCGAAACATTTAAAACATAACCCTAAAAACCCAGAATGGAGAAATAGAGATAGATTTATTTTATCAGCAGGTCACGGCTCTGCCCTTTTATACTCTTTACTTCATATTTTTGGTTATGACTTATCTTTAGAAGATTTAAAACAATTTAGACAATTAGACTCTAAAACACCAGGTCACCCTGAATATAAACATACGGTAGGTGTAGAGGTTACAACGGGTCCTTTAGGGCAAGGTATAGCTAATGCTGTTGGTATGGCTATGGCAGAGAACCACCTTGCTAGCAAATTTAACAAAGATGGATATAATATAGTAGACCATTATACATATGCTCTTTGTGGTGATGGTTGTCTTATGGAAGGTGTTGCTTATGAGGCAATATCTTTAGCAGGTACTTTAGGTCTTAACAAATTAATTATATTATATGATAGCAATAACATTACAATAGAAGGTAACACAGATATTGCTTTTAAAGAAGATGTATGTAAAAGATTTGAGGCTTGTGGCTTTGATACACAAGTGGTAGCTGATGGTAATGATATAGAGGCAATATCTAAAGCAATAGAAAATGCTAAAAAATCTGACAAGCCTTCTTTAATAGAGATAAAAACAGTAATAGGCTATGGTGCACCTAATAAAGCTGGTAAAGCTTCTGCTCACGGTGAGCCTTTAGGTAATGATGAAATAAAAGCTATGAGAGAAAACTTAGGGCTTAAAGATGAAGATTTTTATGTAGATGAACAAGTTAGAGCTACTATGAAAGATGTACAAGATGTTTTAGCTAAATATGAACAAGACTGGAACAATCTTTTAGAAAACTATAAAAAAGATTATAGTGAGCTTTATGAAGAATATGAAAAATGGTATGCAGATGATTTCTTAAAAGAAATTGAAGAAGATGAAACTTTCTGGAACTATACAGAAGAAACTGCTACAAGGTTATCTTCTGAGATAGTTTTAAATAAATTAGCAAAAGTTATGCCAAATATGTTTGGTGGCTCTGCCGACTTATCACCTTCTAACAAATCTGTTATGAAAGGTAGAGGCAAATATTCTAAAGAAACACCAGAAGGCGATAATATACACTTTGGTATTAGAGAACACGCTATGACAGCTATTGCTAATGGTATGTATTTACACGGTGGGGTTAGACCATATATAGCAGGGTTCTTTGTGTTTAGTGATTATATGAAACCAAGCCTTAGACTTTCTGCTCTTATGAACCTTGGGGTTGTTAGCATATTTACACACGATAGTATAGGTGTTGGAGAAGATGGGCCTACTCATCAACCAGTAGAGCATTTAGCTGCTCTTAGAAGCATACCAAATTATACAGTTATTCGCCCTTGTGACACTAATGAAACAGCTGCTGCTTGGTACCTTGCTATTAAAAGAAAAGAAAGCCCAACAGGTTTAATTTTTACAAGACAAAACACTAAACCAGTTGGAGATGCTAAAAAAGCTCTTAAAGGTGGCTATATCGTAAAAGATTGTGACAACACTCCTGATGCTATTATTATTGCCACTGGCTCTGAAGTTGGTATATCAGTAGAAGCTAGTGAAATGTTAGCTAAAGAAGGTATAAATGTAAGAGTTGTTAGTATGCCTAGCTTTGAAATATTTGAAGAACAAGATAAAGAATATAAAGAAAGTGTTTTACCTAAAAATATTACAAAAAGAGTTGGTGTAGAGGCTGGTTGCTCTTTTGGTTGGCATAAATATATTGGCTTAGATGGTGAAATGTTATGTATGGATAACTTTGGAGCATCTGCACCATTTGCTAAACTTTTTGATAAATATGGCTTTACTGCAGAAAATGTATGCAATAAAGTAAAATTAGTTTTAAATAAATAAATTTTTTTAATAGGCTCAAAAGAGCCTATTTTTTATAGAAAGGAAAACTATGGATAAATTAAAAAAACAAATGGAATTTTTAATAGAAATAGATAAATTAAAAAATATATTCAGACAATCTTTAATATCAGATAAGTCTAGAAATGAAAATGATGCAGAACATTCTTGGCATATGGCAATGTATGCTACAATATTAGAAGAATATGCACCAAAAGGTACAGATATATTAAAAGTTATAAAAATGGCCTTAGTACATGATATAATAGAGATATATGCAGGAGATACTTTCTTATATGATGAAGAGATGACAAAATCTAAAGAAAAAAGAGAAAAAGAAGCTGCAGAAAAAATATATTCTATATTACCAGATAAACAATGTAAAGAAATAAAAGCATTATGGGAAGAATTTGAACAAAAACAAACTAATGAAGCAATATTTTGTGCCACAATAGATAGAATACAGCCTATAATACTAAACTATTTAACAGAAGGTGGCACTTGGAAAAAGCATAATGTAAAAAAAGATATGGTATTAAAAAAGGGATATTTAATATTTGAATATGCAGATGAAAGATTAAAAAAATATGTTTTAGACATAATAGATGAAAGTGTAGAAAAGGGATATTTATTGCCATAATAAATTTTTTGATATTTTGTATTTAAAAGCAAGTATTTATAAATTTTATTTAGAAATTAGCAAGCTATATTTTAATAATAATAAAAAAATTAAAAAATTTTAAAAAAAGTATTGACAAAAAGGTTAGCGTGTGCTAACATATAATTAGTTAGCAATCACTAACAATTTAGATTAATAAATATGCCAAATCTAAATTTATTTTTTCTAAATAAAACCTTTTATAAATAATTAAAGCTAAAAACATATAAAAAGCCTATTTGTAAATCAAATAGGCTTTTTATATGTTAAATATTTTTATGGCTTATATCATATATTTATACAAAAGTAAATTTGGAGGTTATATGGTATACAAATATATTTTAAAAATAGCTTTTATATATACAGGCACTATATTGGGTGCAGGCTTTGCAACAGGCAGAGAGCTTGTAAGTTTTTTTGCAAAATTTAATAATATGGGTATAATAGGTTTTGTATTAGCTTGTTTTTTATTAGCCCTAACTTGTATTTCTATTTTAGATATAATACATAAAACAAATGCAAGCACATATAAACAATTTATGTATAACATTTTTGGTAAATTTGGTATATACATAGAGTGGTTTAATATATGCTTATTATTTATTTTATTTTCTGCTATGCTAGCAGGTGGTGGAGCAACCATATCTAATATATTTAATATAAATGAAATGGTATCTATTGCTATATTTTGTATAATAACATTTATTGCTCTTATTTTTGGTAAAAATGCAATAATAAATATTAATACAATATTATGCCCTATATTAATAATAGGTGGTATATTAATAGGTATATATTTATATTTTAAGGCAACTCCAGTTTTTAATAGCAATATAGAAGTTATAGCATCTCCTTTTATATATACATCTTATAATGCAATAACTACAATATCTGTTTTGTTTGCTATAAAAGATATTATTATTAATAAAAAAGTAATTATTTATAGTGGGTTATTAGGAGGTATATTTATATTTTTAATAGGTTTATTTATGCTTTTGCCCCTTGTAAGAGATTATAACATTATATATAATAGCTCACTGCCTATACTAGATTTAATAAAAAATGAAAATAGTATAAAAAATGTATATAGTTTTACTGTATTATCTGCAATATTTACAACTGCTGTATCAAATGGTGTTGCATTAGAAAATACTTTTAAACAAAAATATAATGTAAATAGCATAAGCTTAAAAATAATTATTATATTATTAGGTGTTCTTTTTTCATTAATGGGATTTTCTAATATAGTTAATATTGTTTATCCTATATTTGGCATTATAGGTATGTTTGAAATATTAGTTATAATCATTAGTTTTTTGGTAAATAGTAGTATTGACAAATAACATATATCATTTATAATTATATTAGAGCTTTATATACTTTAGGAGAAACATATGAAAAAATTAAAACTAACTATTATACTAACCCTATTTATAGCTATTTTAGTGGTTATGTCTATATATTTTAGTCAAGGCAAAAATAACTCTACATTAGAAAAAAAAGATTTTAAGTCCATAGAGATTAGCTTAGGTGAGCAAGTTTATACATATAATTCTTATCTATACATATATGGTAAAGCAGGTATAAAAATAATAAAAGATGAAAAAACAGTAACACAAGAAAGCTTTTCTCTCGAAAATCCATATGTTGTTACATCTTATAATAAGCTTGCAATAGGTGATAAAAACGGTAAAGTTATTAGAGTATATTCTAATGAAGGTCGTATATATACAGTAAATGCAACCAATAATATCCTTGGTTTTACAGTAAATAAAAATGGATTTTTAGTTATTATATTAAAAAATGATACAAACTATGAAATAGAGGTATATAATAATAGTGGCGATAAAGTTTATTCTATAAAGGGTATAAGCTACAATGAAGGGGTTCCAGTTGGTATATCTATATCAGAAGATAACAAGGTTTTAGCGGTATCTTATATAAAGGCAACAGGTGCAACACTAGATTCTAATATAGTTTTTTATTCTGTTGAAGACGATAAAACTTTTGGGGGTGTTACAAAACAAAATCAAATAGTTGGTATGGTTAAGTTTGTAGGTAATTCTAATTTGGCTTGTATATCTGATAATGAAATATTCATTATAAAGTGTAATGCAACACAAACTGCTGAGCAGGTTAAAGAAATATATACAAAGTCTTTAAATAATACTTTAAAAGATATAGCATTTTTAGATGGCGTAGGATATGTAGTTTGCTATGGGCAACCAGTTATTAAAAATGAAGATGTTATAGAAGAAAATACAGTAATTTTTTACAATCAGTCTGGTGGCGAAATTGGGAAATATTACAAAAAAGAACAAAATATAACTAACATATCAGCAAGTAAGTTTGGAGCTATATTACAAGAAGCAAGATTATTTACAGCAGTAGATGTATCTGGCAAAAAGCTTTGGGAATATCAAGCAACACAAGATATAAAAGATGTTATGTTTTATGATACAGACAACAAAGCGATTATAGTTACTAATGATGAGATAAAAATAGTAAAAATTGATAAAGTGTTATTAGACAAACAAATAGATGAAAATAACACAAAAACAGAAAAAAAACTAGAAGATAATAAAGATAATGATGATAACAAACCACAAGAAACTACTAAAAAAGATTCTGAAAATAAAGTGAAGGGAGAAAAAACAACAAAAGATAATAAAGTAGAAACAACAACTAATAATAAAGATAATACCAACATAACCAATAAAGAAAAAGAAACAAAACAAGAATAAATTATTTTTTATTTTATAGGAGGAAAAAATGAATATTTTAGATTTTATTTTGATAGCTATATTTATAGCTTGTTTAATTAATGGTTATTATAAAGGATTTTTTAAAGAAGTATTTGATATTGTAGGATTTATATTGGGTATAGTTATTTTTGCAATATTATACCCTATAATGAATAACTGGTTACTTAAAAGCTCATTTTTACCAAAAGTTAAAGATTGGGTAATATACGATTTAAAGCTTGCAGAATTTACTGCTACAACTCAAGAAGATATAGTAGCAGGTATACAGGCCTTAAATGCACCACAAATTATTAAAGATTTATTAATAGAGAATAATAATGAAGTTTTTCACAAAATGTTTGGTGCTAACAATATAGTAGACTATATATCTAATTTTGTTGCAATGATAGTTATTAGCCTTATAACAGTATTTTTAGTTGTATTAATAACTAGCATATTAGTAACTATACTATCAAAAAGTACAAACTTTTTATCTAAGATGCCAGCTCTAGGTAAATTTGATAAAATAGGTGGTGTAGGTCTTGGAGCTTTAAATGGTATATTTACTATCTGGCTTGTAGGTATAATTATATTAGTATTATCTGTTTTTCCACCGTTAGCTTTCTTAAAAGGTCAGCTTGATGGATTTTTAACAGGGCCACTAATAAATGATAATACTTTAGCAAAATTATTATTAAATTTAATATTAGGTATTATAAGTTAAAAATATGAAAAAAAGCTTTAAAACTATAAACCAAAGAGCAGAGGCAGAGATAATAGAAAAAAAGTCTCGTTTTATAGCTAATGTCTTACCTGTTTATTCTGAAGAAGAAGCCTTAAATTTTATAGCAGGTATAAAAAAACAACACTATAATGCAAGGCACAATTGTTTTGCATATGTAATAGCCAAAGATATACCTATTATTAGGTTTAGTGATGATGGTGAACCTAGTGGCACAGCTGGTAAGCCTATTTTAGATGTTTTACTAGGCGAAGAAATAGAAAATGCTGTTATAGTTGTTACCAGATATTTTGGCGGAACTTTACTTGGCACAGGTGGTCTTGTTAGAGCATATGGTAAAGCAGCTAAAGAAGGTATATTAGCAGCTAAAATAGTAGAAATGGATACATATATAAAAATATTTATAAGTGTAGATTATTCTTTAATAGGCAAGATACAATATGAAATAACTAATAATGGACATATTCTTATAGATACAGAGTATACAGATTTAGTTAAATTTAGTGTATATATAAAAAGTGAGCTTGTAGAGCAATTTATTAAAAATATTATAAATTTAACAAATAATGTTGCAAAAATAGAACAAGAAAATGAATATTTTTTAAAAGTAATAGACGGAAAAGTTATTCTACAATAGATGGAGGTATAAAATGGCAGGACACTCTAAATTTGCTAACATAAAACATAAAAAAGAAAAAAATGATGCTATAAAAGGTAAGATTTTTACAATTATAGGTAGAGAAATTGCCGTAGCTGTTAAAGCAGGTGGTGCAGACCCTACAAGTAATTCTAGGCTTAGAGATGCAATAGCTAAAGCTAAATCTAATAATATGCCTAATGATACAATAGAAAGAAGTATTAAAAAAGCAGCAGGCAATATAGATGGTGTTAATTATGAGGCTATTGTTTATGAGGGGTATGGACCTAAAGGTGTTGCTATTATAGTAGAAACATTAACAGATAACAAAAATAGAACAGCAGCTAATGTTAGAAGTGCTTTTACAAAAGGTAATGGTAATATGGGCACTACTGGTTGTGTTAGTTTTATGTTTGATGAAAAAGGACAAATTATGGTTGAAAAGGCTGACAATATAGATGCTGATGAGCTTATGATGATAGCCTTAGATGCAGGTGCATCAGATTTTAATGAAGAAGAAGAAGGCTATGAAATAATAACTACTCCAGAAGATTTTTCAGCAGTTCGTGAGGCAATAGAAAAAGCTAATATACCTATAATAGATGCAGAGGTTAGTATGATACCTCAAACATATACTTCTTTAACTGATGAAGAAGATATTAAAAAAATGAATAAATTATTAGACTTATTAGATAATGATGATGATGTTAAAAATGTTTATCATAACTGGGACGAGTAAGCATAAATAACATAAGTACATTAAAATTGTTATTTAAAAATATAAATTTAAGCAGTATGGCTTTAAGCTCATACTGCTTTTTATATATAAATTAATGATATATATTAATATTAAGCAATATAATAAATTTTTTTGCTTTGATATAAACTTACACTTATTAATAACATATACTATATAAACATATTTTTGTAAAGTTGATATATTATTTATCTTAAATAAATATATGCAAATTAATAAAATAAAAAAGGATAGATAATCTATCCTTTTTTAAATGGTTAATTATTTTAAAGTAACTTTAGCTCCAGCTTCTTCAAGTTTAGCTTTGCAGTTATCAGCATCATCTTTAGAAACGCCTTCTTTAACGATTTTTGGAGCACCGTCAACGATTTCTTTAGCTTCTTTAAGACCAAGACCAGTTAATTCTCTAACAACTTTGATGATTTTAACTTTAGCATCACCAGGAACTTCAGTTAATTCTACATCAAATTCTGATTTTTCTTCAGCAGCAGCAGCACCACCAGCAGCAGCAACTACAACACCAGCAGAAGCAGATACTCCAAATTTTTCTTCACAAGCTTTAACTAATTCGTTAAGTTCTAAAACAGAAAGCTCTTCAATAGCAGCCATAAATTCTTCAATTGTTAATTTAGCCATTTTATTTTCCTCCATAAATTTAAATTTTTATAACGATATATTATATTTAATTTGCTTAATACTAAGCAGTTTCTTTTTGGTCAGCAATAGCTTTAACCACACGAGCAAATGCACCGATAGGACCTTGGATACTGCCAAGAAGTCTTGAAAGAAGAACTTCTCTTGATGGAATATCTGCAATGATTTCCATACCTTTAGTATCATAATAAGTACCTTCGATAACCCCACCTTTAAACTCTAAAGCTTTAGCTTCTTGTCTAAATTTGTTTAAGATGCTAGCAGCAACAGTAGGGTCTTCATAGCAAAGAGCTAATGTGCTAGGACCTTCTAAATGTTGGCCTAAGCTTTCAAACTCTGTACCTTCGATAGCAAATCTCATCATAGTATTTTTGTAAACTTTATAGTCTACACCAGCTTCTCTTAAAGTTTTTCTAAGTTTTGTGTCTTGCTCAACAGTAAGACCACGAGCATCAACTAAAACTGCAGAAGTAGCTTTAGAAAGCTTTTCTTTAATTTCGTTTACTATGACTTGTTTTTGTTCTACTTTAGCCATTTCTTTACCTCCTATAAGATTTTTAAGGCAAAAGCCTAAGTAGCCGTAAATAAAATCAAATATAAAAAGCCCTGCTAAGACAGCAAGGACAAAATCTGCGATTCTAATTCCTCGGTAGGCTGCAAAAGCATTACGTAAAAACACCTACTGTCTACGGCACTTCTTACATAATAATATATTTTATAAACTTTGTCAATATAAAAATATAAAAAATTATGAAATGTATAATATTTTTAGCTATATTGAAATATGATTAAAATACATAAAGTTTGTAACTATTTAAAAAGAATAGTTGATTTATTTTAAAATATTTGGTATCATATAGGTAAAATTATAAAATAATACTATATATTACATTACATAGTATTTTAGGTTTAGGAGGGTATTAATGAGTTGGTATAATAATATGAAATTAAAAGGGAAGTTCACTATTATGGCTTCTGTTATAACAGTGCTTATAGTTATTATAAGCTTTTTATGTGTATTTTTATTAAAATCTACATCTACAAAATATAATAGTGTTGTAGCATCTAATAGAGAGTTGATTGAAAAATCTGTTCATATTACAAGTATTGTTTCTAAGGTAAGAGTTGAACAATTAAAATTAGATGCTTCTCAATCTCCACTTGCTATGGGGCAATTTGATGTGGCTAGAGAAACTTTAAAAAATGCATATGAAGAAGCTAAAAAAGCTCTACAAGAATTAGAAACAAGCATTATACAAATTGACAAAGATAATGATGATAAAGATGGTGTTGATAAAAAAGATGAAATAGCTGCTGTGGAACAAATTATTAGCGATTTAGACACTTATTACAACAAATATTTAGAGCATATAGATATGCATGAACAAGGTGTTTTTTTTGATGCAAATGGTCAATTAACTGCAGAACATTCAAAACATCTTGAAGAAGTTAGAGTAGTTGCAGAAAAAATGTTTGGTAATGCAGAAACAGATGGTGAAGTATTTACAGTAGCATTATCAAACTTTGGAGATATGATTGACAGATTAGATGCAGCATCAAATGTATCACAAAAAGAAGCAATTTTTGTAGCATTAATAGGCTTAATTGTAATAATATTTACTATATTACAGGTTGTTATTATATCTAAGAATATTTCAAAACCTATTAATAACATTATGGAAGCGGCAGATAGTGTTGCTCACGGAAATGTAGATATAGATATAAGAAGTAATGAAACTAATGAAATGGGTGCTATATCTAATGCTATATCAGATATGGTTTATACATTCCAAGGTATAATGGAAGATATTAATACTTTATCAGAAAAGCTTAATGAAGGTAATATAGAATATAGAATTAATACAGATAAATATTCAGGTGTATTTAAACAGGCAACTGACTCTATAAACCAAGCTGTAAATGCTTTAATAACAGATACTCTTAAAATATTAGATACAGTAGATAACTTTGGCAAAGGTAATTTTGATGTTGAAATTATAGAGTTTAAAGGTGATAAGGCTATTGCAACAGATACTTTAAAAGATATACAAAAATCTTTAAAATCTGTTGCAAATGAAATAAGCCAGCTTACATATGCAGCTAACGAAGGCAATCTTGAGTATAAAATAGATAATAGTAACTATTTTGGTGACTGGAAAAATACTATTGATGGCTTAAATAAATTTGTAGAAAATGTAGTTGTACCTATTAAAGAAACACAAAATGCTCTTAATCAATTTGCTGTTGGTAATTTTGAGCATAGAATAACAAATGAGTATAAAGGTGAATTTAATAAAATTAAACAAACTGTAAATTATACAGCAGAAACTATTGGTTCTTATATATCAGAAATTTCACATATATTAGATGAAATGGCAAACAAAAACTTTGATGTTTCAATAGATAGAGAGTATTTAGGAGACTTTAAAGCTATACAACAATCTGTAAACTTAATAGTTAAAAACCTTAATATACTTACAAAAGATATTATATCTTCAGCAGAACAGGTATCAGCAGGTTCTAGACAAATATCAGAATCTAGTATAGCATTAGCAGAAGGTGCTACTGAACAAGCAGAATCTGTTGAAAAACTTAATAATGTTATAAAAATTATATCTCAACAAACAGCAGAAAATACAAAAGGTTCTAATAAAGCTAATGATTTAGCAATAGAAACTAAAGAAAATGCTTCTAAAGGTAGTCAACAAATGGACAGTATGCTTGTTGCTATGGAAGATATTAACACAGCATCTAATAGCATATCTAACATAATAAAAGTTATAGATGATATTGCTTTTCAAACAAATATACTTGCCCTTAATGCAGCAGTAGAGGCGGCTCGTGCTGGTGAACACGGCAAAGGCTTTGCAGTTGTTGCAGAAGAGGTTAGAAACCTTGCTGCTAGAAGCCAACAAGCTGCTAGAGGAACAACTGAGCTTATAGAAAGTTCTGTTCAAAAAGTAGAAGAAGGCTCTAAAATAGCAAATAGCACAGCAGAGGCTCTTCTTCAAATAGTAAATCAAATAGAAGATATTTCTGAGCTAGTAGAAACTTGTGCAAAATCTTCTAATGAACAAGAAAAATCTATTGCCCAAATAACTGATGCTATATCTCAAATAGCAACTGTTACACAAAATAATACTGCTACAAGTGAAGAATCTGCTGCGGCAGCAGAAGAGCTTGCAAGCCAAGCAGAGGTATTTTATGCATCTGTTGCAGATTTTAAACTTAAAGAAGGTAGCTCTTTAGATATGTAATAAAAAATAAAAAGATAAAATACATTTTGTATTTTATCTTTTTATTTTTTATTGTAATTAAGATATTTAAAAAATTTAATTAATGGTAAAAAAATAAAGGCTAAATAAGCCTTTAAAATGCCGCTGGTGGGACTTGAACCCACACGAGAAAAACTCGCCAGATTTTGAGTCTAGTGCGTCTGCCATTCCGCCACAACGGCCAATATAGAATAATTATACAAATATTTTAAATATTTGTCAATTAAAATAAATTTAAAAAATTTTAAAAAATGTTAAAGTGTCAAACATAGGTTACACTTAAAAGATTTTTAACAAAGATAAGAATAAATAATATTATCTTATCTTTGTTTTTGTATTAATATAGTAAATTTATATATTTTAAAATGCAAATAA
>CALWSN010000139.1 GCA_944384215.1 uncultured Clostridia bacterium
ATAATGAAAAAAATATTAATTTATTAGATAATAATTGGGAAATTTTATTTGATGATGAAAATTGTAATATAAATGAGAATATTATAAATATAGGACAAAAAAATATATGCATTTTAGGTAAAAATAATGCATAAAAAATAAAGAAAAATCACGAAAAAATTAACAAAAATTACATATAAAAAATATATAAAATGCCAAAATTTAAAAATATATATAAAATGTATAGACAAATTATATTTTGGTAGTGTATAATTACCTATATCGAAAAAATACGAAAAAATGGAGGGGATTATATGAAAAGAAAAATTATAACTTTATTAATTGCATTAGCTCTTACATCAACATCATTAATAGGTTGTGGAGCTAAAGGTGGTGTAAATGAAGAAGAATTAAAAGCTAATATAGAAGCTAAAATGCAAGACCCAGCTTGGAAAGAAGCTATGACAACTCCTTATGGTGCATACCCTGAAACACTCATATATACAGTAGGTAAAAGTGCTCAAAATTATGATAAATTAAAAGGTACAGAATATGAAGGAGATAATGATAGTAACAATGCTTGGACTAGATATGTTACTAAAAAAATAAATGCACAACCAGAAAATTTATTTGAGGCTAATGATGGAGACGACTATGCTCAAAAAGTTTCTATGGCAATAGTTAGTGGAGAAATACCAGATATAATGACTGTTCCTGATTATGAAACTTTAAAACAACTTTATGAAAACGATTTAATAGCAGATTTAACAGAAAGCTATGAAAAGTGTGCTAGTGATTTAATAAAAGATATTTATAATTCTTATGACGGTAGAGTTTTTGAAAAAGCTACTTTTGATGGCAAACTTATGGCATTGCCTACAACAGAATTTTCTCACGGACCTGGTATACTATGGCTTAGACAAGATTGGATGGATAAACTAGGTCTCCAACCACCAAAAACTTTAGAAGATGTAGAATATATTTTACAAGAATTTAAAGATAAAAATCCTGATGGCAACTCAAATGGCACAGAAGGTCTTGTTATAGCTCCAGAAGTTGTAGGAAAGTCTGGTGGTGGATACCAAGTAAATAATATATTTGCATATTTTGGTGCTTATCCTTATCAATGGTTAGATGATGGAACTGGTAAAGCTACCTATGGTTCTATTCAACCAGAAATGAAAGAAGCTCTTACAGTTTTAGCTGACTGGTATAAAAAAGGTTTAATTGATAAACAAATAGCAGTTAGAACTAATGATGATAGAAAGGCTATTCTTACAAGTGGAAAAAGTGGTGCATTTTTTGGCAACTGGTGGGGAGGCTGGGAAGTAAATGAAGCTACATCTTTAAACCCAGATGCAAAATGGACACCTTATGTTTGTCCAGTTGATGAAAATGGAGAGCTTAAAATGTTTACAGGTAATCCTAATAGTGGATATGTTGTAGTTAGAAAAGGTTTTGAACATCCAGAATTAGTATGGAAACTTGCTAACTTACAATTTGACTTAGCTGACAATGATGAAAATAAAGAAGATTTAAAAGAAATTAGCGATTATCAAAGATTTAGTATGGGCGGCTCTATATTAGAAACTAATATAGATTATAATGATAGTCTTATTAGACAGGCACAAAGAATGACGTATGCATTAGAAACAGGTGATTTATCTAACCTTAATAGAAAAGATGAGGTTTTATTTGAAGGTTGTAAAGCTTATATTGATAGCTTAGAAAGTGGTAAGGCTATAACGCCAGTAGAATGGGCCAACTATATGTCTTTAGTAGAAGCTCCTAATGCTGTTGCAGAAGCTAAAATTAAAGAAATTAACCCTATTTTCTTTGGTAATACGCCAAGTATGACCTTAAAATGGCCAACACTTAGTAAAATGGAACAAGAAATGTATTTAAAAATAATAACAAGAAAAAAACCAGTAGATTATTTTGATGAATTTGTACAAAATTGGAAAAAAACTGGTGGAGACGAAATAACTGAAGAAGTTAATCAAGCTATTGCTGAAAAAAACAATAAATAGGGAGGCCAATGTATGAGTAGGGCTAGAAAGTATCGAAAAAATGCTATAAGAAATAAAAGAGACCAAATAGACTTAAATTTAATGCTTTTACCTAGTATGATTTTTCTTATAATATTTTCTTTTATACCTATGTTTGGTATAATTATGGCTTTTCAAAATTATATGCCAGCAAAAGGAGTTTTAGGTTCAACTTGGGTTGGTCTTGATAATTTTAAGTTTATGTTTCAAATACCAGATAGTAAGCAAATATTTATGAATACTATAATTATAGCTTTTTGGAAAATTGTTGTTGGTACAATAGTAACTATTTTATTTGCCCTCCTTTTAAATGAAGTGCGAATAAAATGGGCTAAAAAAAGTATACAAACAATAGTTTATTTACCTAACTTTTTATCTTGGGTTATATTATCAACAGTTGTTGTTAATATATTTGCTTATGATGGGCCTATAAATGATTTTTTAGAAATGTTGGGATTAGACAGAATTTTGTTTATGGCTAGTAATGATTGGTTTAGACCAATGCTTATTGCAACAGATGTTTGGAAAGGCTTTGGATATGGTGCTATTATATATTTAGCGGCATTATCTGGTATAGACCCAGGTCTTTATGAAGCCGCTGCTATAGATGGAGCAAATAGATTTAAAAGAGTTTTACATATTACATTACCAGGTATATTACCAACTATTATGCTTGTAACTATTATGAACTTACCAAATATTTTAAATGCAGGTTTTGACCAAATATTTAACTTATATAATCCACTTGTTATGGAAACGGCTGATATTATAGACACTTATGTTTATAGAGTGGGTTTAGTTCAAAGACAATATAGCCTTGGTACAGCAGTTGGGCTTATGCGTTCTATTGTAGGTATAATATTAATATTATCTGCTAATAAACTTGCTCAAAAAGTTACAGATTATAGAATATTTTAAAGGAGGAGAGAGCAGTGGTAGAAAAAAGAACCTTAGGAGGAATTATAGCAGACGCTATCATTTGGATTATACTTTTATTACTAACTATTTCTTGCCTCTTACCTCTTTTGAATATGGTGGCAATATCATTTAGTGATAATGCGTCTGCAACAGCAAATATTGTAGGTATTATACCCAAAAACTTTAATGTTAGCTCATATGCTAAAATAATGGAAGAATCTCAATTTTGGCGTTCTTTTATGATTTCTGTTATAAGAGTTGTTTTAGGTTTAGCTATAAATATTACTTTGCTTATTTTAACAGCATATCCATTATCAAAAAGTCCTAAAGTATTTTATGCTCAAAAATTTTATATGAGAGTAGTTTTATTTGCAATGTTATTTTCTGGTGGGCTTATACCTACATTTATGGTTGTTAATGAATTAAATTTAACAAATACTATATGGGCTTTAATTTTACCAGGTGCAGTACCAATAGGTAATGTTATACTTTTAATGAATGCTTTTAGAGGTGTTCCTAAATCTTTAGAAGAGGCTGCTATGATGGATGGGGCTTCTCAATGGGTTGTATTATTTAGAGTATTTTTGCCAGTTGTAAAACCAACACTTGCAGCAGTAACATTATTTACTATTGTTGGACACTGGAACGACTATTTTTCAGCTTTAGTATACATAACAAAAACATCTAACTACCCTTTACAAACTTATATACAACAACTTAATGTTGATGTTACACAAATAACTGACCCAGAAAAATTAAAAGAACTTGCAGAAGTTTCTACTCGTACATTAGATTCTGCTAAAATAGTAATTTCAACTTTACCATTACTTTTAATATACCCTTTTATGCAAAAATACTTTGTTTCTGGTATAGTTGTAGGTTCAGTTAAAGAATAGTTTAATAAATTAAATATTTATTTTAAAGGGAGAGATAATCTCCCTTTAATTTTTATAATATAAAAATTAAAAGAGGTGTGAAAATGAATTTTGGAGCTATAATACATAGAACATCAGATAACTTTTGTTATCCATTAGATAATGATACAATACAAGTAACTTTAAAAACTGGTTATGATGTAGAAAAAGTTAATATTATATACGGTGACCCATTTTTAGGAGGCATATTAGGTGGTGACTGGAAATGGAGTGGAGAAAAATTAGAAATAACAGAAAAAATAGAGCTTGATTATCATATATTGTGGAAAATAAAGCTAAAGCCAGAGTATAAAAGGCTTAAATATTATTTTGAGCTATTTTCTAAAGATGAAAAAGTATATTTTTATGAAGATGGATTTTTTAAAGAAGATAAATTTAGTAATGGTCAATGTTTTGTTAAGCCTTGGTTAAACCCTATTGACGTTAAACAAACACCTACTTGGGTAAATAATACTATATGGTATCAAATTTTTCCAGATAGATTTTACAATGGTGATAAAAGCATAAACCCTGATAATACTATAGAATGGGGCAGTAAAAAGCCTAAAAATGAAGATATATATGGTGGAGATTTAAGAGGTATTATAGAAAAATTAGACTATTTAAAAAATTTAGGTATAAATGGTATTTATCTTACACCTATATTTAAAGCAGGCTCAGTTCATAAATATGATACAATAGATTATTATGAAATAGATGAAGTTTTTGGAGATAAAGATACATTTAAGGAGCTTGTTGAAAAAGCACATAGTAAAGGTATAAAAATAATGCTTGATGGTGTATTTAATCACTGCGGTAAAAAATTTCCTTTATGGCAAGATGTATTAAAAAATGGCCCTAGCTCTAAATATTATAACTGGTTTATGATTAATAAATGGCCTATAAATGAAGATAAAAAAGGCACAGAAGATAAAAGCTTTTATTCTTTTGCTTTTACTTCTAATATGCCTAAGTTAAACACTAATAACCAAGAAGTTGTAAATTATATTTTAGATATATGTGAATATTGGATAAGAGAATTTGATATAGATGGTTGGCGTTTAGATGTTGCCAATGAGATATCTCATTATTTATGTAAAGAAATAAGAAAAAGAGTAAAAGCTATTAAGCCAGATGCTTATATTTTAGGTGAAATATGGCACGATTCTATTGAATGGCTTAGAGGTGATGAGTTTGACTCTGTAATGAACTACCCTTTACAAAGTGCTATAACAGCCTTTTGGAATAATAAAAGTATGACAAACGTAGAGTTTATGCGTAAAATAAACAGATGTTATGAAACTTATATGGAACAAACAAATAATGTTTTATTTAATTTATTAGATTCTCACGATACAGATAGGTTAATACATAGAGTAAAAGATGAAAATATATTTTGGCAACAATTATCTATTATGTTTACTTTAGTTGGTAGCCCGTGTATTTTTTATGGTACAGAAATAGCATTAGAAGGCGCTCACGACCCAGATTGTAGAGCTTGTATGCCTTGGGATAAGATAGAGCAAGGCTTATACAATGAAAAAATAGAAAAAATGCAAAAATTAATAAATCTTAGAAAAAATATAGAAGCATTTAAAAATAATAACATACAATTTTTAAATGATGAAAATAATAAAAGAATTATAAAATATTGTAAAGAAGATAATAAACAAAAAATTATAGTTACTATTAATGCTAGTGATGAAGATATTAATGTAACATATAAAGAAGAGCTTTTTTCTAATTTATTAAACAAAAATATTTTAAAACCTAATGGTATACTAATAGAAAGGGTAGAAAGGTAATGATAAAATTTAGTTATGGTACAAACCATTTTAAAAATAAAGAAGTTGCACAAGAAAACTGTTATTTACTTACTAATGGCTTAGGTGGTTTTAGCACATTATCTATCATTAATTCTATTATAAGAAATGATAATGGTGTATTTGTTGCTGCTACAACTGCACCTAACATTAGATATAATTTAATTAGTAAGCTAGAAGAGATTATTATTATAAATGATAAACAATATGAACTTACTTCTCAACAATATGTACAACACACTAAAAATAAAGAGGGTGAAAAATATTTAGTTAATTTTAGTCAAGAATATTTACCAAGCTGGCATTATATAGTAGATGGTGTAGAGATAATAAAAACTATTGTGTTAGTTTATGGTGAAAATACATTAGGTGTAAAATATGAGATAGTAAATCATCTTAATAAAAAAGTTAGTTTAGAAGTTACACCAACTTTACAATTTTGTGAAAAGGGTTGGATAATGGAATATAATCAACCATTTAATATTTCTAATGAAAAAATTAGTGCAAATAATATTGATATGAATATTATTTGTGATAACTGGGATATAAATATTTTTGATAGTATACAATATGAAAATGATATATATTATAGCTATGATGCTAGAGATGGTAGAGAATCTGTTGGACGTTTTGCAAAAGGTATAAGCTATATATATAATTTTAAAAATGATAATAAAGCTTATTTACAATTTACTTTAACAAATGAAAAGAAAGATACCAAAAGTCTTTTTGATAATGAAATAAAAAGACAAAAAGATTTAATAGAAAAATGTGGTATAAAAGATGAAATAGCTAAGGCTTTAGTTAGAGCAACAGACCAATTTATATGTAAAAGAGAATCTACTAATAGTTTAACTATTATGGCAGGTTATCCTTTTTTTGCCGACTGGGGCAGAGATACAATGTATGCAATAGAAGGTTGTTGTATAACTACTAAAAGATACCAAGAGGCAAAAGATATTTTTAGAACTTTTATAAAATATTTAAAAAATGGTATTATGCCTAATCTTTTTCCAGAAGGTGGCAATGAACCTTTATATAATACCGTAGATGCATCTTTATTATTTATACAAGGTATGTATACTTATTATAAAGCTACAAAAGATTTAGAATTTATAGAAGAAGCATATGAACCTATGGTTTCTGTTTTGGAAAATTATATAAAAGGTACAGATTATGATATAAAAATGGATACAGATTACCTTATAAAAGCAGGTAGTGGATTTAATCAATTAACTTGGATGGATGTTAGATTTGATAAAGAACTACCAACGCCAAGACACGGAAAACCAGTTGAAATTAATGCTTTTTGGTATAGCTCTTTAAAAATAGTTAATGAGTTTGACAAATTATTAAATAAGGATACTAAAAAATATGAAGAATTAGCACAAAACGTTAAAAAATCATTTAATGAAAAATTTTGGAACGAAAAAGAAAATTGCCTAAAAGATGTAGTATCTGGTGAAGACTATGATTACCAAGTAAGATGTAATCAAATATGGGCAGTATCTTGTGAATTTTCTCCGATAGATAACGAGAAGGCTAAAATGGTTGTAAATAAAGTATTTGATAAGCTTTACACACCTTATGGTCTTAGAAGTTTATCTCCTGAAGATGTACAGTTTGTACCAGAATATAGTGGAAAACATTATAAAAGAGATATGTCCTACCATCAAGGCACAGTTTGGACATTTCCTTTAGGTTCTTACTTTAGAGCATATTTAAAAGTAAACAATTACAGCAATGAAGCTAAACAGATAGTTAAAAAACAACTTTCATTTTTTGAAGATGCTCTTAGAGAAGGCTGTGTAGGTCAAGTTGCAGAAATATATGACGGGCTTATACCTAATGAAAGCAGAGGTTGCTTTGCACAAGCTTGGAGCGTATCTGAAATATTAAAAATATATGATGAATTATAAAAATAAAAGGTGATTTTATGAGAGATTTAGAAAATAAAGTTATATATCAAATTTATCCTAAAAGCTTTAAAGATACAACAGGTAATGGCTATGGAGATATAAATGGTATAATTGAAAAATTAGATTATTTACAAGATTTGGGTGTAGATTATATATGGTTAAGCCCTTGTTGTAAATCTCCTCAAAATGATAATGGTTATGATATATCTGATTATATGAAAATAGATGAGCTTTTTGGAACAAATGAAGATTATGAAAAGCTTATAAAAGAGGCTAATAAAAGAAATATAAAAATAATGATGGACTTAGTATTAAACCATACATCTAGTGAGCATATATGGTTTAAAAAAGCTCTACAAAAAGACCCTAAATATTATGACTATTATATTTGGAGAGATAAACCTAATCAAATACAGTCTATGTTTGGTGGAAGTGCTTGGACTTATAGTGAAGAAGTGGGTAAATATTATTTTAGACTATTTGATAAAACTCAGCCAGATTTAAACTGGGAAAATGAAAACGTAAGACAAGACCTTTATAAAATGATTAATTATTGGATAGATAAAGGTGTAGAAGGTTTTAGACTTGATGTAATAGATTTAATAGGTAAAGAGCCTGATAAAATGATAACAGGTAAAGGACCTAAATTTTATGAATATTTAAAAGAGCTGAATAACAATACCTTTAAAGATAAACTTTTAACAGTAGGTGAGTGCTGGTGCTCTACTATTGAAGAAAGCTATAAAATGTGTAATAAAGATGGACTTACACAAGCATTTCATTTTACACACCAATGTTTAACACATACAAATGGTGATAAATGGAATCAATCTAAATTAGACCTAAATAAATTATGTGAAAACTTTGATAAATGGGAAAATGAATATAGTGGTATAGAAGCTATTGTTATGAATAATCACGATTTACCTAGAATGATTTCTTTATGGCTTAACGATAATGAGTATAGAAAAGAAAGTGCTAAGTTATTAATTACATTATTTGGACTTCTAAAAGGTAATTTATATATTTATCAAGGTGAAGAAATAGGTATGACTAATGCTTATTTTGATACTATTGATAAATATAAAGATGTAGAAACTATAAATAAATATAATGAACTTAAAGAAAAAGGATTATCAGAATCAGAAATAATGAATATAATAAAGCTTGTGTCTAGAGATAATGCAAGAACACCTATGCAATGGGATGATACAGAAAATGCAGGTTTTTCTAATACAAAACCGTGGTTAAGTGTAAATGAAAACTATAAAGAAGTAAATGTTTTTAAAGATATTAATAGTAAAGATAGTATATTTAATTATTATAAAAAAATAATTAAATATAGAAAAGATAATTATGATAAAATAGATAAAAAAGCTATATTTAAAACAGATAGTAAAATTTTAACTATGGAAAAAGATGATTTTATATTATTTGCAAACTTTACTAACGAAAGTATAAATATAAATATAGAAAATACAGTTTTATTTAAAAACTATGAAAATGTAGAAAAAGGCAAGTTAAGACCATTTGAAGTTATAGTATTTAATAAATAATTTAATTTATTTAAAATGTAATTATATAAAATTGTAGTTAAATATTTAAGAAAGTGACTAAATTAACATAATTATAATATATAAAAATCAAAAATAAAAACATATAATTTTATAAACAAAAATATTAAAAAAACTTTTTACTAAAATAAAGCAAAGTGTACAATACTTTGCTTTATTTTAATAAGTCAAAAATTGACTAAAATATTTGGTTTATAATATTAAATCCCCAAGATTTAGCAATATCATAAGCCATACCCACATATTTATCCCATACTTGTTCTGGACTATGACAATCAGAATTTATAACAACTTTAATATTTTCTTTTGCTACTTTATCCCAAAATTTTTTATGAGGATAAGCATAACGAGAGCCATCACAAAAATCTCTTTCACCACGTCTTAAACCATTAGCATTAAACTCTAAAATAAAATCATTTTCTTTAGAAGCAGATACAATTAAATCACAAAATTTATCACAATTACTATCCCAAGGCATATCATTAATAAAAACAACATCAGGATGAGCTAAAAACTTAAAATATCCTGTTTTCATACCTTCAATAACTGTTTTAGCATAATCTAAATATAGAGAAGTATCTTCTAAAAAATAAGTATTTACAGGTTCATTATTTTGGTTAATATAAAAATGCTGACCTAATACTAGATAGTCTAGATTATAGTCATTTAACAGCTTTTCATAATAATCTTTTTCTTTAGGGTCATATTCTATTTCTAGCCCAGATTTTACTGTTATTTCATTTTTATATTCATTTTTTAACATTTCAACTTCTTTTATATAATCTTCTAACTCACAAAAATCCATTCTAAGACCAAATCTATCATCACTATAAGGTGCGTGGTCACTAAAGCCTAATATAGATAAATTTTTTTCTATTGCCATTAAAAGATAATCTTTTGCACTACCTTTTGCGTGTTTACAACGTGATGTATGGGTATGATAATTAGTTTTCATTAAGTTACCTCCTTTACTTATTTTATTTTAGTATATCAATTAAAAAAATAAAAGTCAAAGAATAAAAATAAAATAATATTAGAAAGTATTAAATAAAAATATTATATACTTTTATAAAAATAACATTACGGTAACATTTTTAAAATATAATTATTTATATTAAGAGATTTATATAGAAAAGATATTTTTAAAGTTCTTAAAATGTATTAATACATATACCTTAATTTATATATTGTATGGAATAAAAAATTAGCCCATAAATAAAAATGTAGAATATTTTTATAACTTTAATAAATTTAAAATATATTTAACAGTAGTTAAAAAACTATAAAGTTTATAATTATTAGGACTAAATTCTTTATTAATAAAATTAAGTAATACCTGTTTTTATACAGAGTATTAAAAAAATTGATTAAAAGACTTACTCCTTTTATATTTTATAAATTTTTTGAAATATTATTATATAAGGATTTTAATATATATACACAGTTATTTACACCAAGTGTACTACTATTTAAAAATATATCATATGACTTTTTATTATCCCAATTATCACAGGTATAATATCCATAGTAAGATGATAGTTTTTTATCTTGTTTTTTAAGAATTTTTTTACAGGATTTTAATGATAAATTTATATTAGCATTTATATTTTTTAATCTGTCTTCATCTTTTGCATATATTAAAACTTTTATACAATTATTGTAATTTCTTAATATATAATTAGAAGCTTTACAAAATATAATACAAGATTTATCTTGTATTAGTTGTTTTATAGCCTTACTTTTTTCTAAAAAAACTTTATCTTGTATGGGTATATATTCTATTAAGCAAGGAATATTAAACCCTATGCAAAAATCAACAGGAAAAGGTGGGATAATTTTATTTATTTTCCAATCTTCTATTGTATAAAAGACATTTTTTGTAATATTACTATTTTTAGAAGCTAACTCTATAATTTCTTTATCATAAAAAGGAATATTAAGCTCTTTAGATAAGTTTTTTGCTATAATTTTTCCATTGCTATTTTCTTCTTCTAATATTGCAAATACAATATTTTTCATGAAATCACCTACATTTTAAGTAATTATATGTATATAATATGAAAAAATTTATAATAATATAATTATTATAATATATTTTAAGGAGAAAATATGAAAAAAGAAACAAAAAAACAAAATAAACCAAAAACTAAAGAAGATATATTAAAATATGAAATAGCTAAAGAGCTAGGGCTTATGGATAAAATAAATGAAGGAGGTTGGAAAAGCCTAACAGCTAAAGAAAGTGGCAGAATAGGTGGAATAATGACTACTAGAAAAAAGAAAGAAAAAAAATAAAATACCAAAATATATATTTTGGTATTTTTTTAATATAAAATATAAAATAAATATAAAAAATTGTAACAAAAGTTATTATTTGTAATACTATATATTAAGGAGTTGAAAAACAAAAGAAATTAATAAAAGATTAATAAATATTATAGTTATTTTAAGGAGGATTTTAAAATGAGTGCTTTTGAAATTGAAAATGAATGTGGAGCAGCTGCACCACTTAATGATAGAGTTAGAGAAGAATGTATTATAGCTTTAAAGGTTTACGATTTTTGTAGACAACAACATTGCAATAGTATACAACAATTATAAAAATATTAGTTATGTTATAATAATTAAATTGTAAAAAATTGATTTTTTGTTAATAATATATTATAATTTAAAAAAATACATAAAGGGGGAGAACAAATGAAAAAAATTTTAGATATACTTTTTGGTAGAGCTGCAATATTATTACTTGCATTTTTTATACAAATAGCTTTAATAATATTTGTTGTATTTAAGTTTCAAGAATATTTTTTCTACTTTTATCTTATAGGTATTTTATTTAGTATATTAATATTATTATTTTTAATTAATACCAATATGAACCCTTCATATAAAATAGCTTGGATTATACCTATAATGCTTTTTCCACAGCTTGGTTGGATATTTTATGCTTTATTTAGTAGCGGTAGATTTAGTAAGGTTACAAAAAAGAAACAAAAAAGTTATTATGCAAAACATATAGAAGATTTGTCTAAGGTTATAATAAAAGATAAAAATATTTTGCATAAGCTAGAAAAAGAAGATATTACAGCAATGAGGCAAGCTAAGTATCTTATTGATTATGGCGAAAGTCAAATTTTTGATAATAAACAAAGTAGTTATTTTAAAATAGGTGAAGATTATTATAAAGCTCTTTTAGAAGAGCTTGAAAAAGCCGAAAAATTTATTTTTATGGAATATTTTATTATATCTGAAGGTAAAATGTGGAATAGCATATTAGATGTGTTGAAAAGAAAAGTAAAACAAGGTGTTGAGGTACGTTTAATATATGATGATTTGGGGTGTATAATGACATTGCCTAAAAATTATGATAAATATTTAGAAAAATTTGGTATAAAATGTAGTATATTTAACCCTGCTAACTTAATATTTACTATTATATATAATAACAGAACACATAGGAAAATAACTGTAATAGATGGTAAAGTAGCTTTTACTGGTGGTATAAATTTAGCAGATGAGTATATAAACGAAATAGAACGATTTGGTCATTGGAAAGATACTGGTATAATGATAAAAGGTGAAGGGGTTTGGGGCTTTACTATAATGTTTTTAAATATTTGGAAGTTTTTAAGAAAAGTAGATGAAAACTTTTTACAATATAAAGCTAATTTTTCTAATGATGATAACCACCTAGATGAAAAAGATGGCTATATAATACCTTTTAGTGATAGTCCACTTGATAAAGAAGTTGTTAGTAGTAATGTTTTTATGAATCTTATAAATAGCTCTACAAAATATATTTATATAAATACCCCATATCTAATTATTGATTATGAAATGACATCAGCATTATGTATGGCAGCTAAAAGAGGTGTAGATGTTAGAATAGTTACACCTTTTATACCAGATAAAAAGAGTGTATTTGAAGTAACAAGGTCTAATTATCAAACACTTATAGAAAGTGGAGTTAGTATATATGAGTATACTCCAGGGTTTATACACGCAAAAAGTATTATTGTAGATGATAAATATAGTGTAATAGGTACTATAAATTTTGATTATAGAAGCTTATATCTACATTTTGAATGTGGTGTATGGATGTATAAATCTAAAACTATACTAGATATAAAACAAGATTATTTAGACACATTAGAAAAATGTAATATGTATACTTTAGACCAATGTTATAGAGTGTCTGCCATAAAAAGGCTTTATAGGTCTATATTAAAAATATTTGCACCTTTATTGTAAAAATACATTAAAAAAATTGGAAAATGTTAAAGTGTCAAACATAGGTTACACTTAAAAGATTTTTAACAAAGATAAGAATAAATAATATTATCTTATCTTTGTTTTTGTATTAATATAGTAAATTTATATATTTTAAAATGCAAATAA
>CALWSN010000140.1 GCA_944384215.1 uncultured Clostridia bacterium
CAAAAAAGTCCTAAAAAAGTCCTAAAAAAGTCCTAAAAAAGTCCTAAAAAAGTCCTAAAAAAGTCCTATGTTTTTTGCTTGAATAAATCCAAGCAAAAAAAGGGTAGTTAAGCTACTCATTTAACTACCCTTTTTATATGTTTCTATTCATTTACATATTCTTTTTCAATATTTGCAAAATGGTCTTTGTATACGATTTCTTGTAAGGCTATTTCTTCTGCTTCTCTATAAAGCATTTTTTTGTGTCTTTCCATTTCTAAAACATTCCATTCTTCTTGAATAGGCTCTTCTTTAAGTTTATTTTCCATTATATTATCTATCATAGCATAAACCTTTTCATCTATATCATTAAATATTTTAGGAAATAACATCATTGTTTTCACTGCTTCATATTTACCTAGATTTTCACCTTTCATATATTCCATAGCTAATCTTCCATACCTACCTACATTAAGTTTTTCTATATCTTCTTCTACCATAGGATAATACATACCGTGTTCTCCTAGCTCATACCATAAACCGTTGTTGTCATCATATTTATATCTTTCCATTTTTTAATCCTCCAATTTGTACTTTTCTTTAATTTCTTTTTTATATTCTTCTATGTCTTCATCTGTAACATAGACACCTACTTTATTTAACAATTTATCTATCATTAACTCATATTTTATCTTTTTATCATCTCTTATTTCACTTTCAATAGATATTTTATTTTCAAGATTTATAAAAAAATTATCTATTGTATTTATTCCAAGCACTAAAAGTATATTTAATAGTATGGGCATTAAATATGACATTTTAAAGACTATTATATCATCTTGTGTAATAAGTTTATGTACGTAGTTAATAGCTCTTATAAAAAAATTTTCATTAAAAAATATTCTTTCATTTCTTTTAGTGTTAGAAATACAAAATGATACTAACATTGAAAATATAAAATATAACATAAAAATTATAAAATACATTGAATATTGCATTTCCTTAAAATTAAACTGAAATACTACTGCTGCAATAGTCATATATGAAGTTATTGGTAAAATTAAAATAGTCAATATCTCAACAATATTTAACCTTATTGTAAGTATAAAACGTCCTATTGTTTCTTTTTTACACTTAATAATCATTTCTTCTTCTTTAGTTTTTATTTTATGTTTTTTTAATTTTTTTCTTTTTTGCTTTTCTTCTACTTTAATTCTTGCCTTTTCTGTTATTTGTTCTCTGTTATAATCAAATTTCAAGTACATAATTTTTATTATACAACAAATACTTATGGCAGTTAAATATATAGAAATTAAAGCCAATGGTAATTCTAATAAAACATACATAATAAATTGTCTTACTATTTTATCTACTGATGTGTAAAGTTTAGATGTTATCTCATATATAATACTAAAAATCTGTGAAATAGCTAATATAATTGTTATATATGTTAATAACTTATTTGTTTTTGATATTTCATTATTTTTATTATTATAATATTTTTTTATGTCTATTACATTTCTTGTACTTATTACTTCGTTTTTTACTCATTATAAATTCTCCCTTTTATTTCTTAATAAGATTTTAAAAGATAATTTATACTTTGTAAATATGTTTTTACATATAGTAGATAAAATTATTCCTTTCCTTTATTTTAAAATATTAAACTTATTAATTGATTTGCACCTAGTACAATTAATAAAATACCTACAACTATAACAAGTTGGATACCAAACTGTTTTACACCCTTTTTAATATCACTGTAAATAAATATATTTTCTTTTTCTTTTTTTGGTATTATCACCTCATAAATGTTATCTATTTCTTTTAAGTTATCAATAACCCTGTTAGATATTGCTTTATTAATTTCACTAGCCTTGTTTAACTCTTCTATAATATCTAACATCTTTTTGTTATTTAATTCAGTTTCTTTACTTATACTTGCTTTTATAAGTTCTAATATGTTATCAAAAAATATACTATTATTCTTTGATTGTTCTTCAAAACAATTTTCTATATAATTTCTTAATTCCAAAACCCTATTATCTATGTATTCTTTTATTTCTTCCATCTATTTCTCCTATACAAAAATATTTATTATCTAATTATTTGATTTAATGGCTCTTTTTTGATTTTTCTATCTATATATAAGTTTCCTATATATCTCCAAATATTTGTCCATTTCAATAATATTTCCATTTAAGTATTTTAATCTATTTTTTATTTGTATGCTATCTTAAATTAAACCAGTACTGTAACAAGTAAGATAACTTGTGAACACTTAAAATAGCTAGGACAGATCCAATAATAAAAAATATACACCCTATTTCATATTTTTCATAACTTTGAAATACAAAAGATAAATATATAAGAATTACTGTTATAACTATAATTATTATCAAAATTAAAGTTTCTTTTCCCATCATTGTCTTAAATATACTATCTAACTCATATATAGTATAAAAAATCCCATTATCATAACATCCAATTACCTTATAACCTTTTGCTTCAAAGCTATATAATAATTCATTTGGTACTTTTACTATGAGTTTTTTTTCTTCATTGAACATAAGTTTATTATCAACTTCTTTATGTATTTCCTCTAATGAATTAATATTAATCCTT
>CALWSN010000141.1 GCA_944384215.1 uncultured Clostridia bacterium
ATATAATTAAAAATTTTAAGGGAAAGTGATTTAGGGTAGTGGTTAAAAAATAGTTAAAGTTGGTATAATAAAAAAGTGCTATACTTCCTCCACCAACACAAAATGCTACTATATTTACCAATAAAAATATTTTAAAAAAATCTTTAATATTTTTAGGCTTAAAACTAATAAATATAGATAACATAAATATAAAAGATATTATAAAAATACTTAAAATTTTATTATATGGTATAAAAATAATAGTTAAAATGTAAAGGAGTGTTGCAAAAAATGCACTAAATGCAATTCTTTTTAAGCTAATTTTATTTTTAATAAGTTTATTTACTATAAAAAATATAAAATAAACCATAGCAAAATTTATTAAAAATAAAACATCTACATAAATTTCTATATGCATTAAATCCCTCCCAAAGCTTTTATACATAAAATTATATAGACAAAGCAAAGAAAATTTTGTTATATTATAGTTTTAAAACATAAAAATAGCTCGACATTTACATAAAAAAAAAGAGCTATAAGCTCTTTTTTTTAGTACGTTCATCATAATCATCTAAAAAGTTGTAAGAAACACCATCTTTATGGTAGCCAATAATTGTACTTAAATTTACATTTTCTACACTATTAAATATATTTTTTTCTATGTTAGGGTTATCTTCTCTAAGCCTTCTTATAAGATTTTTTATATTTTGACGAGTAGAACCACTTTCTTTTTCATTGTTATAATCAATATTTTCTGTAAATCTACAAGCACATCTTAAAAACTCTAAATTATGATATTTAGCCCAAGCTATAATATCTTCTTCTCTTACCATATACATAGGTCTTATAAGCTCCATACCTTCAAAATTAAGGCTATGAAGCTTTGGCATCATAGTTTGAACTTGTCCTCCATATATCATACCCATAAGAATTGTTTCTATAACATCATCAAAATGATGCCCAAGTGCTATTTTGTTACAACCAAGCTCTTTGGCTTTGCTATATAAATGCCCACGACGCATTCTAGCACAAAGATAGCAAGGGTTTTCTTCTATATCTACAACTATATCAAAAATATCTGTATCAAAAACATTAATAGGTATATTTAAAATTTTAGCATTATGTAAAATTTTATCAAGATTTTCTTTGCTATAACCAGGGTTCATAACAATAAATTTTAAGTCAAAATGAAATTTACCGTGTTTTTGTAGCTCTTGCATAAGCTTTGCAAGTAGCATAGAATCTTTACCACCAGATATACAAACGGCTATTTTATCATTTTCTTTTATAAGGTCATATTTTTGAACGCCTTTTATAAAGCCACGCCATATAGTTTTTCTATATTTTTTTATAATACTTCTTTCTATTTCACTATGTTTTTGTCTTTTCAATGTTTTCCTCCTATATTGCCTATTGTGTAGCAATAAATTAGGTTGCTACATAATAAATTTTTTATATTTTTTTAATAAGTTGTCTAAGTTATTTTTAGTAAAAATTTTTATTGTTTTATCATCATAAAAGCTAAATAATATATGTTTTTTAGTGTCTAAAAAATAAACTGATGAAAATAACTCTTTAAAACCATCATTATTTAAAAATAAAATTTCTTTAATAAGTGTTTTTATTTTAATCTTTTCTTTAGATAAGTCCCAATAAAAAACTATAATCTCTTTTAAAATATTATTTTCATTTGTATATAAAGTTTTTTTCATAAAATTAGGTTTTTTTAATTTGCATATATCAATAAATCTATTTAAAATAGTTATTGAATTTTCTAAATTATTGATATTATCTTCTTTATAATCAAACTCTATTTTAAATAATAATGTATCAAATTTAAAAGATTTATATAGTTTTAAGGCATTTTTTAAGGCTTTTTTATAATTTTCTATATTATCACATATTAAAATATTTATACATTCGCTACTAGAATTTATAGGAAAGTTTATACCTATCTCTTTAAAAGTATTTTTTACTTTAGATTGTATCATAGTTAATCCTTTCTAGCATTATCTAGTTATTAATGCTACACATTCTATATGAGTAGTCATACAAAACATATCAACAGGTTGTATTTTTTTAAGATTAAAACCAAAATTAGATAAATAATTTATATCTCTAGCTAAAGTGGCATTATCACAAGATACATATACAAGTTTTTTTATAGAAGTTTTACCTATTGCATCTAATAAGGCAGTATCACAGCCTTTTCTAGGTGGGTCTACCACTACAACATCTGGACATATATTTTCTTCAAAAATAAGCTTTGGTATAACTTCTTCAGATTTGCCTACAAAAAACTCTGCGTTATCTATATTGTTAAGCTTAGCATTAGATATAGCATTTTTTATAGCATCTGGCACAATTTCTATACCATATACTTTTTTACAATTTTTAGCTAAAAATAAAGATATAGTACCTATACCACAATAAGCATCAAATACTATTTCGTTACCAGTTAAATTACAAAAATCTAAAGCTGTTTTATATAAAACTTCTGTTTGAACGGGGTTTACCTGATAAAAAGATAGGGGAGATATATTAAATTTTAGGTCTTTTATATAATCGGTAATATATCCTTTACCTAAAATAGTTTCTGTTTTAGAGCCTAAAATAACATTGTTATTATTAGTGTTATAATTTATAACAATACTATATAAATTAGGTATATCTTTAAATTTTTCTATAAGTAAATCTTTATATAAAAATTTATCATTATTTATAACAACACATATTAAAAGTTCATTTGTTTTATTTCCTATTCTTGTTACTATATGCCTTAAATCACCTTTACCAGTATTTTCATCATATATAGAAATATTGCTATCTTTTATAAACTCTCTTGTTTTTTCTATAACAATATTATTAATAGGGTGCTGTATAGCACAGTTATCTATATTTATTATATTGTGAGAGCGAGGTTTGTAAAAACCTATATTAATTTTATCAGTAAAACTTATAGGAAAGCTAGCTTTATTTCTATAATGAAAAGGCTTATCCATACCAATAGCTTTAGGTACAATTATATTTTCTATTTTTGCTATTTTTTTTAGATTAGATTGTATAAAACTAGATTTTACATTAAGCTGTTCATCATAAGAAAGATGAAGAAGGTTACAACCACCACATTTACCAAAATGTTCACATATAGGCTTTTGTCTAAAAGGTGAAGGATTTATTATATTTATAAGTTTGCCATATCCATAATTTTTTTTTACTTTAATGATTTTTATATTTACTTTTTCGTTAGGCAAAGCACCATCTACAAAAACAGTAAAATTATTTATTTTACCTATACCTTCGCCATTTATACCTATATCTATTATATCTATATCAAAATAATCATTTTTTTTAATTTCCATTTTTATTACCTTTTTTATTATTTATTTTATCTAATTTTAAATATTCTTGTAAAGCTTTTGCTAAAAGCTTTTCATCTGTTATATTTAGCACTCTTTCTATATTTTTTTTATCAAAATTTTTAGGTTTTTCATTCATAAAATCACCATAATTAAAGATTATCATAAAACTCACAAACAGTTTGTCTACACATACAATATCTACAATGTGAAAAGCTACAATTAGCTTCACCTTCACCTGTTTTTAACATATAACGCATATCTTCTAAAGTATTTAAAAGATATTTTCTTAAAGCTCTAGTATTTCTTACAACAAAGCAATAATCGCTATATATAAGTTTACCTTTTTTTATTTTATATCCATATAAATCTTCAACAATAAGAAAATAGGACACAAGCTGTAATAAATCTCCCATATGAGGCATAGGTTCATCTTTTATAGCACCACTTTTAAGCTCTATTATATAACAAGTATTAAATTTTTTATATATAAAATCTGGCTTACCTTGTATATTATATTTTTCTGAAAAAAGCAACTTTTTATATATAACATTAGGATTTTTATTTTTTGTATTTTGGTCTGTATAAAAAAGACTATATCCAAAGGGTGCTAGGCCTTTAGACTTAGTTTTTTTAATAGCTTTAGGTCTTATTAAAATAAAAAATAATAAACTAATAAATATTATTACAATATACCACATATTTTAAGCCCCCATAATAGTAAAATAATAAGTACAAATAATAATAAAAATTTAAATATTAGTCTAATTTTTCTTTTAATAAGAAATTTATCGTGAAAATTTATACCACGTTTAAAGTTATCTATTGTTTTATATGTAAACCCTAGCGCTTCGTTTCGCTCTTTATACCTTTCTCTAATATATTTTTTGCCATATAGTCTTTCATAATACCAGCTATATTGGCAATAACAATATTTATTTATCTCACTAGCAGATATTTTTTCATCATCATTATACATTAAAAGTTAGACTTTCTAATGTTTCTAGCTAACATTTTATGATAACCAACCCAGTTGCCTGTTGTATTATCAGAAAATATAGCTTCTTCATACATTTTAATTTTTGCATCTAGTTCATCTGCACAATGTAAGATAAAAGCTTCTATTGTTTTTGGTCTTTTTGGAGAACCAAATTCATATTCGCCGTGATGAGAAAGTATACTGTGTTTTAAAAGCGATTGTAATTGATGAGGAAAGTCTGGTATTTTGCTACATTCTTTTGTTATAAGCTCTGTACCAATAATTATATGACCTAAAAGCTGGCCATCATCTGTGTAGTCGTTATCTGGAAAAGGAGATAGCTCAAACATTTTGCCAACGTCGTGTAAAAGGGCAGAAGCTAGTAATAAATCTCTGTTTACATAATCATAGTGTTTAGATAAAAAATCACATATTTCACATATAGATAAACAATGCTCTAAAAGCCCACCCATATAGTTATGGTGCATACTTTTAGCGGCAGAATGTGTTTTAAATCTTTCTCTTAGCTCATCATTTTTTATGTAAATATTTTCTAAAAGAGTTTTTATATAGTTATTTTGTAAGCTAGATATAATATTTACAATTTTTTGATAAAGCTCTTCTATGTTTTTATCTGTTGAAGGGATATAGTCCATAGGGTCATATTCGCCTTCTTGGCTACGTCTTATTTTTCTAATAGTTAATTGTGGTTCGTTTTGATAAGATAAAACAGTAGCATCTATTTTTATAAAATCATTTTCTTCAAAGCTTTGAATATTGTTGTTAAGGTCCCAAACTTTTGCATTTATAGTGCCTGTTTTGTCTTGAAGAAGTAATGAAAGATAGTTTTTACCAGCACGAGATTTTAAAGTTTGCTTTTTTTTGCAAAGATAGTGCTCTACCACTGTTTCATCTATTTTTAAATCTGATATATATCTCATTAATAAACCTCCAAATATTTTATAATATAACTATACTATGTAAATAGGAATTAGTCAAATTTTTTAAGGGCTTTGTGGCTAGAATAGTTAAAAAGTCTACCTTGAAACCTATTTTCGTTATGCATTTTTTCTTCTATCATTTCTTTTATTTTCCACCAACTCATACCCCAATTTGAAAATAGCGTATATTCTTCTGGTGCTCTACCTATAATACGCTGAATTGCTATGTTAGGAGAAAGATATTCTAAAAATGTAATAGATTTTTCTATATAATCTTCAACAGGTAACATAGTAAATTCGTTGTTTAAATATTGCTTAGCAAGAATAGTGTTTTTTTCTATATAAAGGGCGTGTAGTTTAACAAAGTCGGTATTTAATACAGATATTATTTTAGCCGTTTCTATTGTGTCTTCTATTGTGTCCCAAGGTAGATTTAATATAATATGTGTACAAACATTAAAGTTGTAAGAGTTTATAAGATTTACTGCTTGTATATATTCTGCTAAAGTATGGCCTCTATTTATTTTATTTAATGTTTTATAGTTGGCTGTTTGTAAGCCTAGCTCTATTGTTATATCTATATTATGTTTAGTTTTTATATCTTTTAAGATGTCTAAATATTCCTTACTTATACAATCTGGCCTTGTAGATATAGAAATATCTACTATATCATCTATTACTGCATCATTTACATATTTTTTAAATAAGTCAATGGGTATATATGTGTTTGAATAGCTTTGAAAATATGCTATAAACTTTTTTGCTTTGTATTTTTTAGTTATATGCTCTTTATTTTTTAAAAGTTGCTCTTTAACAGATAAATTTGCAGATAAATTTTCAAAGCCTACACCTTCATCTCCACAATAAGTGCAACCACCAAAGCCTACATTGCCATCTCTATTAGGGCAATTTGTTTCTTTTAATGATATAGGTAGCTTATATACCTTTTCACCATATTTTTCTTTTAAATATTTTGAATATTCTTTATACATAAAATACCTTTCTAGTTTATAATAATATAATAATTTATATAAGTTTAGTATAATTTTAAATTGATTATATAAAATTATATTAATAATTATATTAAATTTAAAGCTTATTTGCAAATTATAATTTAATTTAGAATATTATAAATTTACAATATTTATAATAAAACTATTGACAATAACTAGATTTTTTTGTTAATCTAAAAAACAGAGTAATTTTTATTAAAAATAAAATTAGAAGGTAGGAGCTTTATGGCAAAAAATAATATAAAAAAAGTATCTGAATATGGAAATGAGAGTATTACATCTTTAAAAGGTGCAGATAGAGTAAGACTAAGACCAGCCGTAATATTTGGCTCTGATGGTATTTTAGGTTGTAAACATTCTATTTTTGAAATATTATCAAATTCTATTGATGAGGCAAGAGAAGGATTTGGTAATTTAATAAAAATAGCATATTTTAAAGATAAATCTATATGTATAGAAGATAATGGTAGAGGTATACCGGTAGATTATAATCCTAAAGAAGAAAGGTATAACTGGGAGCTTTTATTTTGTGAGCTTTATGCTGGTGGTAAATATCTTAATAATAGTGGAGAAAACTATGAATTTAGCTTAGGTCTTAATGGGCTTGGGCTTTGCTCTACACAATATAGCTCTGAATATATGGACGTAGAAATAATTAGAGATGGCTTTAAATATACATTACATTTTGAAAAGGGTGAAAATGTAGGTGGGCTAAAAAAAGAAAAAACTAATATAAAAACAACAGGTAGTAAAATACATTGGCGTCCTGATACAGATGTTTTTACAGATATAAATATAGAAATAGACTATTTTAAAGAAACTTTAAAAAGACAGTGTGTTGTAAATGCAGGGCTTAAATTTGAACTTTATGATGAAGAAACAGATGAAACATTTTATTTTTGTTATGAAGAAGGTATAAAAGACTATATAAAAGAAATAGCAGGTGAAAAAAGCTTTACAGAGCCAGTTTATTATAGCCACGAAACAAAAGGTAAAGATAGAGAAGATAAAGAAGAATATAAGCTAAAATTTGAAATGGCATTTACTTTTAATAACGAAGTAAATATTGTAGAATATTATCATAATTCTAGCTTTTTAGAGTATGGGGGCTCGCCAGATAAGGCAGTAAAATCTGCTTTTGTTTTTGCTATTGATAAATATATAAAATCTAACAATTTATATAAAAAAGATGAAAAGAAAATAGTTTATTCTGATATAGAAGATAGCTTGATTATGGTTATAAATTCTTTCTCTACTCAAACAAGCTATGAAAACCAAACTAAAAAAGCTATAACAAATAAATTTATACAAGATGCTATGACAGACTTTTTAAAAGAACGTCTTGAAGTATATTTTATAGAAAACAAGGCAGATGCCGATAAAATTGCAAATCAAGTTTTAATAAATAAACGAAGCAGAGAAACGGCAGAAAAAACTAGAATAAATATTAAAAAGAAACTTACTGG
>CALWSN010000142.1 GCA_944384215.1 uncultured Clostridia bacterium
AAAATATAATAAAATATAATAAAAGGGGGCTTTATTATGGATTATGGTTTATTAAATGTAGGTAGTTTATTTTTAGGTATTATATCTTGGCTATTACCTTTTATAGCAGTAGTATTTTTAAAAAAGAAAAATTATAAAATAGTTAGAAATTTAGTTATTTTAAGCTTAGGCTTAACTATTATATCTTTAAATTTTCAATTTATATATAGTAATTATCTAGTTAGAATAGGTGACTGGGGAGCTTTAGAAGATACAAATAATGGAGTTTTATTTTGTGTTACAGGTTTAACAGTTGTAACATTTGGCTTAAATTTTATAAATATGATAGTTGTAAAAATTAATAATAAAATTAATAAAGAAAATAGATAGTATAGAGGGTAAAAGCTAGTTTAGTTTTTACCCTATTATTAATACAATTAAGGTATGACTTTATAAAATTTAAATAAAATTTATAAATAATTTTTTTTTAAATTTTAACAATGAAAAGTAATAGGAGTATCTAATATTAGCTATAAAGTATTTAAAAAATTGATTACAATTAATAAAAATATTTAAAAAACATTGTTAAAATTTATAAATAGTGGTATAATTATACTTAATGTATAATTTATAAAAAATGTTAAGTTATATTAAAGTATAAATTAGTTACGAAAGGAGAAATATATGTATAATACGTACTCTACAATGTTAGCAGGGAGAGAACTCTCAGTAGAAATAGGAAGAGTAGCAGAGCTAGCTAATGGTGCAGCTATTGTAAGATATGGCGAAACAGTTGTTTTAGTAGCAGTTACTGCTTCAGAAAAACCAAGAGATGGTATAGACTTTTTTCCACTTAGTATAGATTATGAAGAAAAATTATACTCTGTGGGTAAAATACCTGGAGGTTTTATAAAAAGAGAGGGCAAACCAACAGAAAAAGCTGTTTTAACATCTCGTCTTATAGATAGACCTATTAGACCTTTATTCCCTAAAGATTATAGAAACGATGTAGGCTTAGTAGCTACTGTTTTATCAGTAGACCAAGATTGTAGCCCAGAAATAGTTGCTATGATAGGTTCTTCTATTGTTTTATCTATATCAGATATACCTTTTAATGGACCAACAGGTGCTGTTATGGTTGGGCTTATAGATGGAGAGTTTATAATAAACCCAACAGCAGAGCAAAGAGAAAAAAGTGATTTAGCTTTAACAGTTGCATCTACTAAACAAAAAGTTATGATGATAGAAGCAGGTGCAAATGAAATAGATGATGAAACTATGTATAATGCAATTATACTTGCTCATCAAGAAAATATTAAAATAGCAGAATTTATAGAAGGTATAGCTAAAGAAATAGGTAAAGAAAAACATAGCTATGAAGAGCATAATGTAGATAAAGAATTATATAAAAATATAATAGATATTATTACAGATGAAAGAATGGAAAATGCTGTTTTTACGGATTTAAAACAAGTTAGAGATGAACAAGTTAGTGCTCTTAAAGAAGAGGTTATAGAAAAACTTTTATCAAGCTATGAAGGCGAAAATCAAGATGAATATATAGCAAAAATAAATGAAGCTATATATAAATATGAAAAAGAAACAGTTAGAAGAATGATTTTAAAAGACCATAAAAGACCAGATGGACGTGGGCTTGAAGAAATTAGAAAGCTTACAGCAGAAATAGATATTTTACCAAGAACACACGGTTCTGCTATATTTAGTAGAGGGCAAACACAAGTTCTTACAGTTACTACTTTAGGTGCTATAAGTGAAGCTCAAAAATTGGATGGATTAGATGAACTAGAAGTAACTAAAAGATATATACATCATTATAATTTCCCTAGCTATTCGGTAGGTGAAACAAGACCTTCAAGGGGACCGGGCAGAAGAGAAATAGGCCACGGAGCTTTAGCAGAAAGAGCATTAGTACCTGTTATACCATCAGAAGAAGAATTTCCTTATGCTATAAGGCTTGTATCTGAAGTTTTAAGCTCAAATGGTTCTACATCTCAGGCTAGTGTTTGTGGTTCTACACTTTCTCTTATGGCAGCAGGTGTGCCTATTAAAAGACCAGTTGCTGGTATATCAGTAGGTCTTGTTACAGGTGATACAGATGACGATTTTGTTCTTCTTACAGACATACAAGGTTTAGAAGACTTTTTTGGTGATATGGACTTTAAAGTAGCAGGTAGCCACAAAGGTATTACTGCTATACAAATGGATATAAAAATTGATGGTTTAACACCAGAAATTATAAAACAGTCTTTACAAAAAACTAACGAAGCTAGACAATATATATTAGACGAAGTTATGTTAAAAGCTATTGAACAACCTAGAAAAGAGCTTTCTAAATATGCTCCTAAAATAGGCTTTTTACAAATAGACCCAGAAAAAATGGCAGATGTAATAGGCCCTAGAGGAAAAACTATAAATAAAATATTAGAGCAAACTGGTGTTGATAAAATAGACACAGAAGATGGTGGTAGAATATTTATATCTTCTAACGACCAAGAAAAAATAGACAAAGCTTTATCTATAATAAAAGCAATAGCTAAAGATGTTGAAGTAGGAGAAATATTTACAGGTAAAGTTGCAAGAATATTAAACTTTGGTGCTTTTGTAGAGATTGC
>CALWSN010000143.1 GCA_944384215.1 uncultured Clostridia bacterium
TAATTGATAATATAGAAAAATTAGAGCTATATAAAAAGCTTTTTATTGTAAATATAAGAGGTGTATTAAACATAATACTAGCATTATTTTTTGGTATGTTTACAAATGAAAAAATACAGTTGATAAAAAATGTTAATTTATCAATTGCATTTTTTAATTGTTTGCCTATTTTCCCTTTAGATGGAGCTAGGTTTTTTTGTTATATTTTAGGTAGCAAAATAGGAGATTTAAAAGCTAGTATAATTTTAAAAAAAGTAAGCTTATTTTTTAGCTTTATATTACTTTTATTTGGTTTTATACAGGTTATATTATATCCTTATAATGTAACTTTAATATGCTTATCTTTGTATTTTATAAAAGTAAATAAAAGCCAATATATTTATCAATTTTATAAGGCTATAATTAATAAAGAGCAATATGAAAAAAATAAAATATTAAAGATAAAACATATATTAATAGATAAAGATTATGAAAATAAAGATATTGTATTAATACTTAGTTCAGACTATTATTTAATTATAAATGTATCTATAAATGGCAATATTTATTTTACAATAAATGAAAAAGTATTCTTAAACTATATACAAAAATATGGTATTAATGGTACAATATATAATATAGTTGAAAAAATGACAAAATAAAGCTATAATTTAAAATACAAATTACTAAAGATGGAGGACTTATATGATAGATGAAATATTAATGCAGGTTGAAAAGCCAGCAAGATATATAGGTAACGAAATAAATATGGTTGTAAAAGACCCTAAAGATGTAGATATACGTTTTGCTTTTTGTTTTCCAGATAGCTACGAAGTTGGTATGAGTTATGTTGGGCTACAAATATTATACTTTTTTATGAATAGACGAGATGATTTATATTGTGAAAGAGTTTTTGCACCTTGGCACGATATGGAAGCAAAAATGAGAGAAAATAATATAGAGTTATTTACTCTTGAAACAGGCACTAGCGTAAGAAACTTTGACTTTGTAGGCTTTACTTTACAATATGAAATGACTTATACAAATATTATCAATATGCTTAATTTAGGTAATATTCCTATATGGAGTAAAGATAGAACAGAAGATGACCCTATAATTATAGCAGGTGGACCTTGTGCTTATAACCCAGAGCCTTTAGCAGATATAGTAGACATATTTTATATAGGTGAAGGTGAAGTAAAATATGATGAATTTTTTTATTTATATAAAGAAATAAAAAAACAAGGTGGTACAAAAGAAGACTTTTACCTTAAGCTATTAAAAATGGATGGTATTTATATACCTAAATTTTATGATGTAGAATATAAGGAAAATGGAGAAATAAAAGAATTTAAACCATTACACCAAGATGCACCTAAAAAAATTAAAAAGGTTATAGTTGATAATATGGATAATGTTTTTTATCCAGACAAGCAACTTGTACCTTTAATTGATATAGTACACGATAGAGTAAATTTAGAAGTGTTTAGAGGGTGTATAAGAGGTTGTAGATTTTGTCAGGCAGGTTATGTGTATCGCCCTGTTAGAGAAAAATCGGCAGATGCTATACTTGAAAAATCTAAAACATTAGTAGAAACTTCTGGCCACGAAGAAGTATCTTTAACAAGCCTTAGCACTGCCGATTATAGAGATTTTAGAAAGCTAGCAGAAGGGCTTTTAGAGCAATTTAAAGATGATAAAGTTAATATTGCACTACCTTCTTTAAGAATAGATGCTTTTTCTTTAGATTTAATGCAAAAAGTACAAGGTGTTAGAAAATCTAGCTTAACATTTGCCCCAGAAGCAGGCACACAGCGTCTTAGAGATGTTATAAACAAAGGGATAACAGAAGAAGAAATATTAAGAGGTAGTAGCCTTGCTTTTGAAGGTGGTTGGGATAGAGTTAAATTATACTTTATGGTAGGCTTACCAACAGAAACTGATGAAGATGTAAAGGGTATAGCAAAATTAGCCTCAGATATAGTAGACAAATTTTATGAATTACCTAAAGAAAAAAGAAACAGAGGTGTATCTGTTACAGTTAGTTCTTCTTGTTTTGTACCTAAAGCTTTTACACCTTTTCAATGGTCTGCACAAGATACTTGTGATGAGTTTTTAAGAAAACAATATCTTTTAAAAGATAGTAACCAAAGAAAACAAGTAAAAGTAAACTATCACGAGCCTACTGTTAGCTCTATAGAAGGCATACTTGCTCGTGGTGATAGAAAGGTTGCTAAGCTTATTGTTAAGGCTTGGGAAAATGGTGCAAAATTTGATGGTTGGACAGAAAGTTTTAAATATGATGCTTGGCTTAAAGCTTTAGAACAGACAGGGCTTAGCAGAGAATTTTATGCTAATAGAGAAAGAAGCTATGATGAAATTTTACCTTGGGACCACATATCAATAGGTGTATCTAAAAGATTTTTCATAGAAGAAATGGAAAAAGCAAAAAATCAAACAGTTACCCCTAATTGTAGACAAGAGTGTAGTATGTGCGGTGCAAAAGTTTTTGGAGGAGGTGTTTGCTTTGAATAAATATAGACTTAAATTTTCTAAAATAGGCAAAATAAAATATACAGGTCATTTAGACTTATTAAAAATATTTCAAAGAGCTATAAAAAGAGCAAACTTACCTATATCTTATTCTCAAGGGTTTAATCCTCACCAAATAATGAGCTTTGCTATACCTTTGCCACTTGGTATGGAAAGTGATGCAGAATATATAGATATGCAGTTTGATGAAGATTTAACACCACAGTTTATAAAAGACACATTAAATAAAAATATGCCAATAGGTATGGAAATTTTAAATGCAGTTAAACTAAAAGAAGGACAAAAATCTGCTCCATCTATTGTTTGTATAGGTGAATATGAAATACTACTAGATACTAATATTAATAAAAATGACATAGATAACTTTTTAAACCAAGAAGAAATAAATATAGAAAGAATTAGCAAAAAAAGAGGTAAAGAAAATATTAAAACCGTTAATATTAAAGATGATATATTTAGTATAGAAATTATTGAAGATAATAAAATAAAAGCTACAATATCAACAGGTAGTGCTAAAAATTTAAAACCAGATGTATTAATAGAAACTTTATATAAATTTTTAAATTTACCTTATGAAAAGTATAAAATATATTATAAAAGAGTTGGTTTATTTGATGAAAATAAAACACAGTTAGATTTTTTATAAGTAGGTGTTAAAATGGATAAAACTCTTGTTATAGATAGCCTTTTTAATTATGAAAGAGCAGCACTTCTAGAAAATAATGAACTTAAAGAAGTTATAATAGAAGAAAAAGGTAATTTTCAAGTGGGAGATATATTTATATCTAAAGTAAAAAAAATATTACCTAAAAAATTTGCTTTTGTAGATTTAGGTTATGATAAAAATGCTTTTTTAGGCATAACAGATAAAAAACAAAAAGGCTTATATATATTTAATGAAAAAACTAATAAATATATTTTAAACTTAAAAGAAGGACAAGATATATTAGTACAAATAGATAAACAAGGTACAGACATAAAAGGTGCTAGCGTTACAACAAATCTTACACTTACAGGTAAATATGTAGTTTTATTATTAAATGAAAAAAATATAGCTATATCTAAAAAGATAGATAATAAAGAAAAAAGAGAACTTTTAAAACAATTTGCTAATGAAAACTTACCAAAAGATTATGGTATTATTTTTAGAACAAATTGTGTTAATGCTAATACGGAAGAAATAAAAGATGAAGTATTATATCTTATAAATAAAGCTAAAAATTTGCTAGAAAAAGCAAATTATATAAAACCTCCTACAAGATTGTTTTGTGCTAAAACAGAAGTAGAAAAAATAATAATAGATGTTTTAAAAGAAAATGACAGGATTATAACTAATAGTGAAGATAGCTATAATAGTTTAAAAAATTTATTTGATAATGTAGAACTTTATAATGATAATTTACCTATATTTGAGGCTTATAGCATAGAAACTAAAATAGAAAAGGCCTTTAATAATAAAGTATGGCTTAAAAGTGGTGGGTTTTTAGTTATAGATTGTGTAGAGGCTATGACTATTATAGATGTAAACACTGGAAAAAATATTACAAAATCTTTTGATGATATGATTTTTAAAACTAACAAAGAGGCACTAGAACAAATATCTAAAGAAATAAGGCTTAGAAATATATCAGGGATTATACTAATAGACCTTATAGATATGAAAAATGAAGAGCATAAAAAACAATTAGAAATATATATGAAACAGTTATGTAAAGCTGATAGAATGCCTATAAATATATACCCTATAAATGAGCTTGGTATAATGCAACTTACTAGAAAAAAATCTTTAAAGCCACTTTATGATGTAGTGTCTAAAACTTGTCCTATGTGTAATGGAAGTGGGAAGGTTAAAAATGAAATGTATATAGCTAATGTTATTAAAAATCAAATATTATCTATTTTTTCAAATACTATTTATAAAAGGGTTGTAATATCTGCTAATAATAATATTATAGAGTGTTTAAAACGTATAGAGATAACAAATAGAGAAAATAAAAAAATAGAATTTAATATTATTTATCCTATTAGATTTGACTACTTTAATATAGAAAAGTTTGTAGAATAGAAATAGACTGAAGATTTTTTCAGTCTATTTTTATATTATATATGCAGCATTTTACACCTAATATATAAATATTTATTATTAGTTAAAAGTATAAATAAAAGGTGTATATCTTGACAATTTTATATAAAAAAGATAAAATATACATTAAGGTATCTTTTAATAAATTTTAATAATATCTTACGAATTTTTATAAATATAAAAACGTCTAAATAAAAAATTAGCAAGGAGGTGTTTTTTCTGGACGTTAAGTACATAATAGCTACCATAATATCCCTAGTAATAGGTATTATAGTAGGTGGCTTAGTTGGGTTTGCTATGCGTAAAAAAGTTGCTGAAGCCACTATTGGCTCAGCAGAAAAAGAGGCAGACAATATTTTGATAAATGCAAAAAAAGAAGCAGAAGCTAAGAAAAAAGAAATTTTACTAGAGGCTAAAGAAGAAAGCCTTAAAGTAAAAAATGAAATAGAAAAAGAAAGTAAAGAAAGAAAACAAGAAATTCAAAAATTTGAAAAAAGACTTATACAAAAAGAAGAGGCTCTTGATAAAAGAAGCCAAACTCTTGAGAAAAAAGAAGAGCTTCATCAAGAAAAATTATTAAAGCTTGAAGAAGAAAAGCAAAATATAGAGCAAATATCTAATAAAAAATTAGAAGAACTTGAAAGAATATCAGGCTTTACAACAGAGCAGGCAAAAGATTATCTTTTATCTAATTTAGAAGAAGAGCTTGTACACGAAAAAGCTATTCGTATAAAAGAAATGGAAGCTAGTGCAAAACAAGAAGCAGATAAAAAAGCTAAACAAATAATAGGACTTGCTATTCAAAGATGTGCAGTAGACCACGTTGCAGAAAGTACAGTTTCTGTTGTGCCATTACCTAATGATGAAATGAAAGGTAGAATAATTGGTCGTGAAGGTAGAAACATTAGAGCAATAGAATCTCTTACAGGTATAGATATTATAATAGATGATACACCAGAAGCTGTTATATTATCAGGTTTTGACACTATGAAAAGAGAAATTGCTCGTATAGCTTTAGAAAAGCTTATTTTAGATGGTAGAGTGCACCCAGCCAAAATAGAAGAAATGGTTGAAAAAGCTAGAAAAGAAGTAGAAACAATGATTAGAGAAGAAGGCGAAAGTGCTTGTTTTGAAATAGGTGTACACGGTATACATCCAGAGCTTGTAAGGCTTCTTGGTAAAATGAAATTTAGAACAAGCTATGGTCAAAATGTTTTAAAGCATTCTTTAGAGGTTGCACATCTTACAGGTATTATGGCTAGTGAGCTTGGTTTAGATGTTACTCTTGCTAAAAGAGCTGGTCTTTTACACGATATAGGAAAAGCCATAGATTATGACGAAGAAGGCTCTCACGTAGAGCTTGGTTTAGCACTTTGTAAAAAATATAAAGAAAACAACGTAGTTATAAATGCAGTAGAATCTCATCACGGTGATACAGAGCCAACATCTTTAATATCTGTTTTAGTTCAAGCAGCAGATGCTATATCAGCTGCTAGACCAGGAGCTAGAAGAGAAACTTTAGAAACTTATATTAAAAGGTTACAAAATCTTGAAAATATAGCAGATAGTTTTGAAGGTGTAGAAAAATCTTTTGCTATACAGGCTGGCCGTGAGCTTAGAATAATGATTTCTCCAGAAACAGTAGATGATGATGGTCTTGTTCTTTTAGCTAGAGAAATATCTAAAAAAATAGAAGAAGAATTAGAATATCCGGGACAAATAAAAGTAAATCTTATTAGAGAGACTAGAGCTATAGACTATGCAAAATAATATTATATAGTAAAATAAAATGTATTTGTCTACTTTTAATAGTGTTCAAATACATTTTATTTTTAATGTTAAAGTGTACTAATATACTTTGAAATAAAAGAAAGGATATAAAATATGAAAAAATTAGCAATATTTGATTTAGATGGAACTTTAGTAGATTCAATAGGTTCTATTGCTGGTGCTTGTAATGAAGCTTTAGTTAAAAATAATTTACAAGAAAGAAGTATTAATGAATACAAATATTTTGCAGGTGATGGAGCTTTAGAACTTGTTAAAAGAGCTGTTTATGCAAGTGGAGATACTAATTATGAAAAACTAGATGATGTTTATAAAATATATAAAGAAATATTTGTAAAAGATTGTACAAGAGGTGTTGTACCATTTAAAGATATTGATAATATTTTAAAAACTCTTAAAAATAAAGGTATAAAATTAGCTGTATTATCAAATAAGCCACACGAAAGAACGCTAGATGTTGTAGATAAAATATTTGGTGATAATGTATTTGATATGGTTTTAGGCTATAAAAATGAAGAAACTAAAAAGCCTAGTCCTTATGGTGCATTATTAATAGCTAAACATTTTAATATAGAACCTAAAGACTGTATTTATATAGGAGATACAGATACAGATATGCAAACAGGCATAAATGCAGGTATGTATACAGTTGGTGTTACTTGGGGCTTTAGAGATAAGCAAGAGCTTATAGATAATAAAGCAGATGATATAATTGATAACCCTATGGATTTACTAAATTATTTTATATAGATATTAATTAATTTTAGGAAGGTGAAGAAAATGAAGAATGTTGTAATAGTTGGTTCTGGTATGGGAGGACTAACGGCAGGTGCAAGGCTTGCAAAACAAGGCTATAATGTTACAGTTATAGAAAAGCATTTTGTTGCTGGTGGATATGCTACTAATTTTGTTAGAAAAGCAAAAACAGGTGAAAAGGTTACTTTTGATGTATCTTTACACGGTATTGGGGATTTAAACAATGATAGAGGGTTTTATAGAGAATTAGAAAAAATAGGTATTTTTGAAAAAATAAAACCTCTTAGAAAAAAAGAAACAGCAACAGTAATGTTTAATAATGGTGAGTTTTTTGATGTACCAGATAGTTTTGAAAAATATAAAAGCGAATTTATAAATAAATTTCCTAATGAAAAAGAAGGATTAGAAAAATTATTTGATTTTTTAAAGGCTTTTGATGAAGATATGGAAATAAGTGTTTCTGTTAATAGAGAAATGCCTAAATATATACATAAATTACAAAGTATTACTCTTTATGATTTTTTAAAACAGTATATTAATGATGAAAAATGTATAGATTTGTTTTCATTTTTATGGTTATACTATGGTTTACCTGCAAAACAAATAAATGCTTATTATTATTTAGTTGCTTGGCTTGGATATCATATAGGTGGAACATACTATATGGAAGGTGGTTCTGGTGCTTTAAGCAAGGCTTTTACAGACATAATAGAAGAAAATGGTGGACATATTGTATTAAAAGAAGAAGTTGTAAAAATAGAAACAAAAGATGATGAAATAGTTGCAGTTGTAACAGATAAAGGTAGAAAATTTAAGGCAGATGTTTTTATAATAAATGGTTGTGTTGAAAAGGTATTAAAATGTGCTGATAATAAGTCGTTAGTTGATGAGTATGTAAAAAATATAGAAACTAAAGATATAGGCTGTAGCTTAACACAATTATACATAGGTATAGATTGCAACCCAACAGAACTAGGTATTGATAAAGCAGATTTCTTTTTTGATTATGAAGAATCATCTGAAACAGGTTATGAATATGCAAAAAAAGGTGATTATGAAAAAGTACATTTTGGTATTGTAAACTATAATATATTAGACCCTAACTTAAACAAAGATACAGGATTTGTATGTATTACATTAGGAGATTTTAAAGAAAATTGGCCTGATAGAGAAACAAAAGAATATAAAGATAAAAAAGAAGAAGTTACAAATATACTTTTAAAAAGACTATATAAACATTTTCCAAAGGTAGAGGGGCACGTTGTTATAACAGAGCTTGGCACACCAAGAACTATGGAAAGATATACAAATAATAGAGCTGGTGCAGTATATGGATTTGCTCAAGATGTAAAAAATGGAGGATTTGATAGATTAGCATCAAAAACACCTTTTAAAAATACTTACTTAGCAAGTGCTTGGACTCAACCAGGTGGTGGATATCAAGGGGCTATATTAGCAGGTGTATTTTGTTCAAATATAATAATAGATAAATACAAAGAAGAGGCTATTATAGAAAATGATGAACTTTTAGAGCCTAATATGTTTATATCTGGTATGATTGAAGAAGCTAATAAAGAAAATATAAAAGGTTTATCTATAAAATATCTTTTTAACTTTAAAGATATAAATAAAAAATATATTATAAAAGTTGAAAATGGAAAAATTTCTTTGGATAAAAATGATAATAATATAGATACAGAGATTATATGCGATTACAAAATATGGTCTGATATATCTAATAACAAAATATCAGGTGAGTCTGCTTTTAGAGAAGGTAGCTTAAAAGTTAAAGGAAATATAGAAAAATTTAAGATTTTAACAAAGATTTTTGAACCTACAAAACAAACACAAAATGAACCTAAGAAGAAGTTGGTAAGAGGAGATATATTATTCCCAGTTGCTTTAGCACCTTTTATATTTTATTGGGCAACATCAAATATACATTCAATTTATATACCAATAGAAGTATATTTATCATTTTCTATATTCTATACTTTGTTAATAATGCCATTATTAAAGCCTAAATATGCAAGAGGACAAATAACTCATTTAGAAAAAGTTAATATAATTACATTTACTTTAATGTGGTTATCAGGTATTGTTTTTTATGATTTTGACTTAATATTTTATTTTAGTGCAGAGCTTATTTTACCAATTGCTTTGTTAGTATTTTCTTTTAAAGGAGAGAATATGATAGCTCAGTATACAAAGCTTGGTTTTGTTGATAGTGTATCAAAAACTAAACTATTTAATAAAATAAATAAAAATTTATCTATTATGTGGGCTTTTATATTTATTATACAATTTTTAGTAGCAAAAGTATTACTTTTAATTAATCCTATGGGAAGTATAATTTATGTATTAAGTGCAATAGGTTGTATTATATCTTTTATTTATCCTAAAAAAGCTATGGGTAATTAAAATTTCTATATTTTTTTCATTTTATATAAAAAAAGTACAATCAATATATTAAGTATAGCAAAAAAGTGTAGTATAAAAATATATAAATATATATATTTATACTACATATTTTTTATAAATACATTAATACATATGAAGCTATACTTTTATAGTATATCATATGTATACAAAATAAATGTATATTTATAAAATTTTATAAACATTTTTTACAATAAATTTAACTTTAACAAAATTTTATTGAAATTATATACATTTATATATATAATTACTTATAAGTTATATTTTTAGTGAATATTTTTAATATAGGAGGGGTTTTATGAAACTAAAGAGATTTATAGCTTTAGCTACAGCAACTGTTATGTCTTTATCTATGGTTGCTTGTGGTAATCAAACTAAAACAGAAGGAAATAATCCCGATAAGATAGTACTTGGTACAATGGGTCCACTTACAGGTAGCAATGCAATTTATGGTATTAGCACAGCTAATGGTATAAAACTGGCAGTAGAACAAAAACAAACTGTTATAGGTAAGCCAGTAGAGTTATTATCTGTTGATGATAAAGCAGACCAAACAGAAGCAGTTAATGCTTATAATAAATTTGTTAATAATGATGGTGTAGTAGGTGTAGTAGGTGCTACTACAAGTGGTGCAGCTTTAAGTGTTGCTATAACATCTGCCAAATATGGTACACCAATATTAACACCAACAGGTACTGTTCCAGAAATTACAACATCTGGTGATAATATATTTAGAGCTTGTTATACAGACCCATTTCAAGGTGAAATAATGGCACAATTTGCTTTTGAAAATTTAGGCCTTAAAAAAGTTGCTATTATGGAAAACATAGATTCTTCTTATTCTGAAGGTCTTAAAAATAGTTTTGTTGAAAAATTTGAAGAATTAGGCGGAGAGGTTGTTGCTAGCGAAGGTTATAAAGAATCTGATAACGACTTTAAAGCACAGCTTACAAAAATATCATCAGCTAGTCCAGAAGCTTTGTTTATACCAGATTATTACACAAAAGCATATTTAATAGCTAGTCAAGCTAAAGACAGTGGCCTTAAAGATACTATTTTATTAGGTGGAGATGGTTGGGACGGTATGCATACTATTGCTGAAGATACATCAGTAGTAGAAAATTCATATTTTTGTAGCCATTTCTCTTTAGAAGACCCAGACCCAGTGGTACAAGATTTTGTTAATGCTTACAAAACAAAATATGGTGAAAACCCTACTGCTTTTTCTGCATTAGGTTATGATGCTGCTAATATTATGATGAATGCTATTGAAACTGCAGGTAATACAGACTCTAAAGATATTATTAAAGCTATTCAAAATACAGAATATCAAGGTGTTACTGGTAATATTAAATTTGATGAAAATGGAGACCCTATAAAAGGCGTATCTATTATTCAAATACAAGATGGACAATATAAATTATTTGATAAAATAGAAAAATAATAAAGTAAAAATTAAGGGAGATACAATCTCCCTTAATTTTTACTAATATATAATATTAAAAGTAAGGAGTTGGAGTATGGATTTTTTTAATCAATTAATAAATGGTATAAGTATAGGAAGTGTTTATGCTCTTGTTGCTCTTGGTTATACTATGGTTTATGGTATAGTAAAACTTATAAACTTTGCACACGGAGATATAATAATGCTTGGCTCATATTTTATATTAATACTTACTAGAAGTATGGGTATGCCTTTTTGGTTATCTGTAATAGCATCTATGCTATTTTGTGCTATATTTGGTGTGTTAATAGAAAAAATTGCATATAAACCACTTAGAAAAGCACCAAGAATATCAGCACTTATAACAGCAATAGGTGTTAGTATATTATTACAAAACATAGTTACATTAATAAAGCCAGACCCTCTACCTTTTCCTAATGCTTTAACAGGAAGTGTTAGATTTTTAGGAACAGATATAGGTTATGTAAATATTATTACTATTATTGTATCTTTTGCTCTTATGATTATTTTAAATTTATTTATTAAATATACAAAAGCAGGTAAGGCTATGAGAGCAGTATCTGAAGATGAAGGTGCATCTACATTAATGGGTATTAATGTAAACAATACAATAGCTTTAACATTTGCAATAGGCTCGGCTTTGGCAGCCGTTGGTGGTGGTTTATATGGAGTATCTTATAAGCTTATAGAGCCAACAATAGGTTCTGTTTTTGGGCTTAAAGCTTTTATTGCAGCAGTAATAGGAGGTATAGGTACAATACCTGGTGCTGTAATAGGTGGTTTAATAATGGGTCTTGTAGAAACTTTTACAAAAGCATATATATCAACAAATCTTACAGATGTAATAGTTTTTGCTGTTCTTATAATAATACTTCTTGTTAAGCCTTCAGGTTTACTTGGTAAAAATGTTAAAGAGAAAGTGTAGGTGTGTTATTTGAAGAAATTTAGTAGTTATTTAATTAATATTATTTGTGTTTTATTATTATATGGTATAATATTTTCTTTAATAAGCACAGGCATACTTAACAATTATTATCAAGGTATAATGGTGCTTATAATGATTAATATAATATTATCTGTTAGTCTTAATCTTGTTACAGGTTTTTTAGGTCAGCTTACTTTAGGACACGCAGGCTTTATGGCTGTTGGTGCTTATACTTCTGCTATTTTTACAAAATATGTAGATTTACCAGCAGGTATAGAATTTGCATTAGCTTTAATATTATCAGGGCTTTTAGCAGCAGTTTTTGGTATTATAATAGGTATACCAGCATTAAGGCTTAGAGGTGATTACATAGCTATTTTAACTCTTGGTTTTGGTGAAATGATAAGAGGGCTTATAGTATATTTTTCAGATATAACAGGTGGTGCTAAAGGGTTTATAGGTATAGACTATTATTCTAATTTTACAATAGTATTTATTATAACAATTTTGACTATCTATGTATTAAATACTTTGATTAATTCTAGGCACGGTAGAGCTATATTGTCTATTAGAGAAGATGAAATAGCAGCAGAGGCATCTGGTATAAATACTGTTTATTATAAAATATTTGCATTTTCTGTATCAGCGTTTTTTGCAGGGATTGCAGGTAGTTTATTTGCTCATTATCAAATGGTTTTAGATCCTGTTAAATTTAATTATAACTATTCTATTGAAATTTTAATAATGGTTGTTCTTGGTGGTATGGGTAGTATGACTGGCTCTATTGTAGCAACAATAATATTGGTTGCTATACCTCAAATATTAATAGAGTTTTCTCAATATAGAATGCTTATTTATTCTTTATTATTAATACTTATAATGATATTTAAACCATCAGGTTTATTTGGTAGATACGAATTTTCTATAACTAGGTTAATAAATAAAATTATTAAAAAAAATAAATAAGAAAGGAGGAATAAATATGTCTTTATTAAAAGCAACAGGTTTAGGTATAACTTTTGGTGGCTTAAAAGCTGTGTCAGATGTAAATTTTGATATAAAAGAAGGTGAGCTTGTAGGTCTTATAGGCCCTAATGGTGCAGGAAAAACTACCTTTTTTAATCTTTTAACAGGTGTATATCAACCAACAGAAGGTGATATAGAGTTTAATGGCAAAAGTATTTTAGGTAATAAGCCATATCAAATAAATAATTTAGGTATAGCTAGAACATTTCAAAATATAAGGCTTTTTAAAGATTTATCTGTATTAGATAATGTAAAAATAGCTTATAATTCTAATATGAAATATGGTGCATTTACAGGTATATTTAGGCTTCCTAAATATTTTAAAGAAGAAAAAGAAGCAGATGAAAAAGCAATAGAGCTTTTAAAAATTTTTAATTTAGAAGGGCTTATACACGAAAAAGCATCAAACTTGCCTTATGGTAAACAAAGAAAGTTAGAAATAGCTAGAGCTTTAGCAACAAACCCTAAATTACTTCTTTTAGATGAACCAGCAGCAGGTATGAACCCAAGTGAAACAGCAGAGCTTATGGAAACCATAGCTATTATTAGAAAAAATTTTAACACTGCTATTTTATTAATAGAGCACGATATGGGGCTTGTTATGGGTATATGTGAACGTTTATTTGTTTTAGAATATGGTATGTTGATAGCTAGTGGAGAACCACAAGAAGTTATTAACAATCCAAGAGTTATAGCAGCTTATTTAGGTGATTAAAAGAGGTGAAATTATGTTAAAAGTAAATGATTTGCAAGTTTATTATGGTGCAATACACGCTATTAAAGGTGTAACTTTTGAAGTAAACCAAGGTGAGATAGTTTCTTTAATAGGTGCAAATGGTGCAGGTAAAACTACTACTTTACACGCAGTTTCTGGTCTTTTAAAGCCTACAAGTGGAGAAGTTAGCTTTTTATCTAGCAAAATAGATAATCTTTCTGCTGATAAAATAGTAAGAAAAGGTATTGCTCACGTGCCAGAAGGTAGACGTGTTTTTGCACAGTTATCAGTTCAAGAGAATTTAGAGCTTGGAGCATTTTTAGTTAAAGATAAAAACTTTATTAAAAATGAATATGAAAGAGTTTTAACTCTTTTTCCAAGGCTTAAAGAAAGATTAAAGCAAATGGCAGGTACTTTATCTGGTGGTGAACAGCAAATGCTTGCCATAGGTAGAGCATTAATGAGTAACCCTAAAATGCTTTTGATGGACGAACCATCTATGGGGCTTGCTCCTATTCTTGTTAAAGAAATATTTGAAATTATAAAAGAATGTAATAAACAAGGTATGACTATTTTATTGGTAGAACAAAATGCTAAAATGGCTCTTAATATATCTCATAGAGCTTACGTTTTAGAAACAGGTAAAATTGTTATGTCTGATGATGCTAAAAATCTTTTAGGTAATGAAGAAGTTAAAAAAGCTTATCTAGGAGGCTAATTTATGAAAATAGCCGTTGTACAAAAAAGTTATTATAATTTAGACTATAATAAAAATGTAGAAATAGGTATAAATTGTATTAAAGAGGCTAAAAATTTAGGAGCAGATATAGTTTTATTTCCAGAATGTTTTATAACAGGTTATACTTTACCTATAACTAAAGACCAAGCTATATCAGATGATAGTGATTATATTAAAAAATTTTGTAGTATAGCAAAAGATTTAAAGATAGGTGTTGTAATAACTGCTTTTACAAAAGGTGTAGAAAAAGCTCAAAATAGTGCTTTTCTTATAGATAAAGATGGAAATATACTTATGAAATATGTAAAAGTACATACTTGTGATTTTGCAGATGAAAAATGCCTTGAAAGTGGTAAAGAATTTAAAGTTTGTGAGTTTGATGGTGTAAAAATTGGTATAATGATTTGTTATGATAGAGAATACCCAGAAAGTGCTAGAATGCTTATGCTAAAAGGAGCAGAAATTGTGTTAGTACCTAACAATTGCATAGGTATGAAGCCACGCTTAAACGCCTTACAAACACGAGCCTATGAAAATATGTTTGGTATTGTTATGGCAAATCCACCATATAAAAATGCAGGCAATTCTTGTGCTTTTAGCCCTATTGCTTGGGATAAAGAAGGAAATTGTGCTAATATGGAAATATTTATAGCAGATGAGCTCAGTGAAAAAATATATATAGCAGATTATAATATAGATGAGCTTAGAGCTTATAGAAATAGTGAAATGATGGGCAATACTTTTAGAAAGGTAGATGCTTATGACGGTTTATTATCAAAAGATATAAAAGAGCCTTTTATTAGATAGATTATTAAATAAAAAACTGAATTTTGTGTTATACATTTTCAGTTTTTTATTTTTATTTAATATAATTAAGGTACAACTTTATTTTTATATTTAAAATTTATAAATATTTTTTAGTTTAATTTTTAATGATGAAAAATAATAGAAATATCTGATTTTAAATGTGGAATATTTAAAAATTGATTTATATAAAATATTTATAAAAAAATATAACTGGACAGGCAAAAAAAATAATTATTATCATACAATATAATATAAATTAAATTTTAAGGAGGATTATTATGAACAATCCTATTGGCACAACAAATTCTTTTTGTGGAGGTAACAATGAAAGTATACTATTAATTTTAGTATTATTAATGGTATTATGTCCAGGTTTTATGGGTGGATGTGGAAATGATTCATTTATCCTTATTTTATTCTTATTAATGTTTATGCCTAGCTTAGGTAGAGGTGTTTGTTGTTAATAATAAAAGACCATCTTTTAAGATGGTCTTTTATTATTTATAATTAAGGTATGACTTAATATTTTAGACAAAAAATTATAAACGGGGTTTTGTTTTAATTTTTGCAAATAAAATATTTAGAAGTACCTGTTTTTGAATACAAAGTGTTCAAAAAATTGATTTATATTATTGTTTTTTTGCATATATTCGTATAACAACTGGATTTTCATTTTTATATATAGCCCAATTATTAGATTCTTTTGCAAATACTATCTCAAAGCCTTTTTCTTGTAATAATGAAGTTAATTCTTCAATATTTATAAATCTTCTATAATGGTCATTGTATATGAAAGCATTTTTTTCAACTTCTGTGCCATATCCATATATAGTATCGTTTATGCTTCTAGCTTCAATAAATAACATACCACCATTGTTAAGTGCTTTATAAATATTATCTAATAGTTTGTTTTGTTCATTTTCAGATATAGAATGTAATGTAAATCTACTATATACATAATCAAATGTATTAGTATTAAATATATCACTATCTACAAAATTATCTTTTATGAAGGTAATATTTTTATAATTTTGTTTTTTTAACTCTTCTATGGCAATTTCAGATTGGTCAATAGAAAATATATTTAGATTATGTTTGCTAAAAAATATACTATCTCTACCATTACCACAACCTATTTCTAGCAAATTTTTATTACAATCTAATTGATTAACAATTTCTTTAGCAAAATCACTAGGCTCTTTAGGTGATATATTTTTTTTATAATAATTATTCCAATAGTCTTTATCCATACTTATACCTCATCTTTATATATTTTTTATAATGAAATCTACAATTTCATCTGGGCTTTTATCTCCATTATTTTCTATAACAATATTTGGGTTTATAGGCTCTTCAAAAGACAGGTCAAGCCCCATAATATTTTTTATAGTTCCATTTTTATGTTTACTATATAAATTTTTTTGGTCTCTAGCAATTAAAACTTCTGGAGATACCTTTAAATAAATTTCTTTATAATTAGAAATATTTTTTCTATTCCAATCTCTAACACTATGAAACATAGCTATTGTACAACATATTACATTAAAACCTTGAGAAGATAACATTTTACATAGCCTAGAATTTCTCATAGCCATTTTTTTTCTATCTTCTAGGCTATATCCAATATCATCACCATATATTTCTCTTAGATTATCACCATCTAAAAAAACAGTATTATTATTTAATTTTTTTAATAATTGAGTTCCAATAGTTGTTTTACCAGCGCCAGATAATCCAGTAATCCAATAAACTGTTCCTGTACTATTCATTTTTTACCTCTTTTTAATATATTCTTAAATATTTCATATGATTATAAATAATATTAATACATTCTTCTTCTATATTACAATTGTCTATGTAGTTATTATTAATTTTATCATATAAATAGAAAGTGTAATCATCTAATGATACCATACCTTCTTCATTAATTGTATTTTTTGATTCAAAATGTGCTGTATAAGATAGTGTATTTATACAAGCTTTATAAGTTTTTCCAGGATATATAGATTCTGAATAACTATATTCACGCCCTTTACCACCTAAAAATTTAGGCAATATACTATCTTTATTTTCTAAATCTATATTTATATTTGATAGTTTTGTTATTATAGATAAATAATCAGTATTTTGTATAATATCATCACAAAAACCATAGTTTAAATCATTACAACGTATCATAAGAGGAACTTCTACACGGTTACTATTTAAGTCTATTTTTTTATTTTTTTCTAAGAAAGATTGTCCGTGGTCAGATACTAAGGTTATTATACAATTATCAAGGTTATAATTACTTTTCAAATAATTATATAAATTAGATAATATATTATCTAATTTTTTTAACTGATATTTATAAGCAGCAGTTTTACCAACGCTATATTTTTGATTAACAGATTTTTCACTATCAGTTAAATAAAGGCTTTTTTCTTCTAAACTCATTTGGCTTTGTGTAAAAATATCCATATTTTCACCTTCACCTATTTTATGAAGCTCCATAAATGATAAAAACATATATTGATTAGAATTTTTAAAAGTTTCTAAATGGTTTATAGCATCTTTAATTATGTTATTATCGTCCATCATTACAGAAGGTTGATATATGTATCTATCTACACCTTTTAAATATCCATATAAAGGAGTTATTCTCCAATCGTTATTAATAAAACAAGTATTATACCCATTATTTTGATAAATCTCAAATATTGTTTCTACATTATCTGGTATACTATCATTTCTTGAAGGGTGGAACAGATGATGATTAGTAGTATGTAGCCCTGTACAAATAGAGGCAACAGAAGGTAAAGTCCATTCTCCAGTTGCATAGGCTTGATTGCAAATAACACCATCTTTAAAAAATTTATAAGTATTTGGCATAATATCTTCTATTTTTTCATTTTTTAAAACTGAATTAGAAAGACCATCTACAAATATAGTTAACACTAAGTCTTTATTTTTACTATCTTTAGTTAATTTTAAAGGTTTTCCTATAATAATATCATTATCAGAGCTTATATTAACATTTCCTAGAAGATTATAATAATTATACCTATTTTTAAAAATATAAGGTAAAGAATATAGTTTATTGTTAATATCTATATTTATATTAAATAAATCGTTATTAGATATAATAGGAACAATACAATTATTATCTAGGTTTATATTATAGTTTTTACCTATATAATCTATCTCAAATATCTCAAAAGCACTATTAAATCTAATATTTTCTACATCAGTAAAAGATAGGTTGTATAGGCTAAAAAGTCCGTTATCATATAAACCAGTACAATAATTTTTAGTTTTTTGATTTATTATATTACCAATGTAATTTTCTTGATTTTTTAAAGACTTAGTAGGAAAATTTTTAAAATCAAAAATTTCTAATAAATCTAAAAATTTTTCAAATTGATTTTTAAAACCTCTAATTAAAGTCAAGTGTTCATTTTCATTTATGTTTAAGTAATTAAAATGATTTAATAATGAGTTTACTAGTGTTTTGAAAAATTCACCTGAAGAACTTCTATTAAATATTTTTGATTGTATTTTAAATATATTAAAAAAATATTCATTGCATTTATCAAAATTTTTTATAGCTAAATTATTTAATAAAAGGTTATAATTTATAGAGATATTATAAGGGTTATAATTAAAAGCTTTTTCTAACAATAATATAGCATCTGTATAGTTTTTATTAAAATAGTATACTTGACTTTTAAAAATAAAATAATCAATAGAATGTATTAAAATATGTTCATTTTCGTATATTAGAGATTCAACTTTAGCTATATTGCCTAAAGCTAAATTTTCTTCTATTTGTTGTTTTAAAATAGATAACTCATTTGACATAATCAATCTCCTTAAAATATAATACCATAATATATATCGTCAAATAGTTACACAAAATTAACGGTATATATAAAAATAATTTATATCATATTTTACCTGTATACATACACCCTTATTATAGTGTATAATGTATATGTAACTTTAAATTAGGGGGGTGGACAATAAAATATGAGAAAAAGCAAAAAGATACTAAAAGAGCAAGAAGAAATATATGAAGTATATTGTAATATGTGTGGTAAGCCTATAAGCAAGGACCAGTTTGGTAAATTTTATGAATATTTATCAGTAGATAAAAACTGGGGATATTTATCTAGCTTAGATGGGCAAAAACATAGCTTTGATTTATGCGATAAATGTTATATAGATATAGTTAGTAAGTTTAAAATAAGAGTTTTAGATGATGAAAATTAAATTAATAGGTAGTAATAGTAAAAATTATACTATGAAATGTTATAAAAACAGGTAACATATACTAGTTGATTTTTACTATTATTATGTATATTTTTAATGGAAAATATTTCTTTATAAATTATTTTAGAAAGGAGAAATATTATGGACTATAACAAAGAGTTAGAGATAGAATTTATTAATAGATTAAAAGATGTTATAAAAGAGTTACCTAGTATCTGTGAAGATTTTTTTATATCTATTGGGCAAACTACATCAGTAAAAACTAGATTAGGCTATGCTTATGATTTAAGATTATTTTTTGACTTTTTAGGTGAAAATGTAAAAGCATTTAGAGATAAAAATATACTAGATATAGAAGCTAAAGATTTAGAAAAAATAACATATAAAGAGATAGATAGATTTTTAGACTATGTTTCATATCACGAAACAGAGTCTACAACAAAATTAGGAAAAACTACTTCTGTAAGCCGTATAAATAATGAAAATGGAAAAGCAAGAAAATTATCAGCTATAAGAAGAATGTTTCATTATTTTTATAAAGTAGGAGAGATACAGTCAAACCCAGCAGAACTTGTAGAAACACCTAAAATACATCAAAAAAATATAATATATTTAGATAAAGAAGAAGTAGAAATGTTATTAGATGCAGTAGAAACAGGAACAAAACTTACAAAAAGCCAACAAGCTTATCATAATTATACAAAAACAAGAGATTTTGCTATAATTTGTTTATTATTAGGAACAGGAATGCGTGTTTCAGAATGTGTAGGTATAAATATTGAAGATGTAGATTTTTACACTAAAGGTATAAAAATTTTAAGAAAAGGTGGTAACGAAAGTATTGTATATTTTGGAGATGAAGTATATGATGCTCTTAGTAAGTATTTTGATGAAAGAGAAGAAATAGAGGCTTGCGAGGGACACGAAGATGCATTATTTTTATCTATGCAAAGAAAGAGAATAAGCACAAGAACTGTCCAAAATTTAGTTAAAAAATATGCAAAAATAGCAACTCCCCTTAAAAATATATCACCACATAAGCTTAGAAGTACATATGGTACAGCACTTTATGAAAAAACAGAAGACATATATCTTGTAGCAGATGCACTAGGACACGCAGATATAAATACTACTAAGAAGCACTATGCTAAAATGCACGAACAAAGAAGAAAACAAGCAGCATTAGTAACAAAGCTTAGAGAGGATAAATAATGAAATATATTGATACATATATAGTAGAAAAATTTGATGTTTCTAATTTACATATTAATACACCTAAATTTTATACTAATATTAAAAATGAAACAAAGTTATCTTATTTACTATTAAGCTATATGTACTATAAAAATTATGATACATATTTAGATATTAATAAGATAGGCAAAGATGAAAATAAAAAGCCTATTTTTATAGACAATAGTTTGTATTTTAATATTAGCCACTCTAAAACATATGTTGCTTGCTCTATATCAACTGGCAATATTGGTATAGATATAGAAGAAGATAGATTAATAAAAGATAATATATTAGATAAAATTTTACACAAAAATGATAAAGATAATAGATATATAAATGTTTGGAACATAAAAGAAGCATATAGTAAATATTTGGGCATAGGTTTAAAATTAAAATTTTCTGAAATATCAATAGACGAAATAAAAAAAAATGTAAATTTAGTTAATAAAATATATAGTATACAAAATAATAATATATATTTTTCTTTGTGTTATAATATAAAAGAAAGTATTATAAATAATAATATAAATTTTATAAACAAGGAACGATTAATAAAGTTTTATCAATTGACATAATATGGTTTTATTGATAAAATTATTAAAATAATATTTATTATTTTAATTTATAAAAAGGTGTGTGATTTTATGAAACGAGAAAATCGTTGGAAAGTTTATGATGAAAAACAATTACAAGAATTAGAAAAAATTAACTCTACATATAGAGAAATGTTAGATGCTGGTAAAACAGAAAGAGAATGTGTAGAGCTTACTATAAATTTAGCTGAAAAAGCAGGCTATAAAGATTTAAAACAAGTTATAAAAAATAATGAAACTATAAAAACTGGAGATAAAGTATATGCTGTATGTATGGATAAAGCTATTATTTTATACCAAATAGGTGAAGAAAGCATAGAAAATGGTATGAATATATTAGGAGCACATATAGATTCTCCTCGTATAGATGTTAAGCAAAATCCTTTATATGAAGATAGTGAGCTTGCATTTTTAGATACACATTATTATGGTGGTATTAAAAAATATCAATGGGTTGCAACTCCTCTTGCATTACACGGTGTTATTGTAAAAAAAGATGGCACAAAAGTTAAAATAAACATTGGTGAAAAAGATGAAGACCCTGTTTTTGTTATTACAGATTTATTAGCACATCTTTCAAGAGAGCAAATGGACAAAAATGCTAGAACTGTTGTAGAAGGTGAAAATTTAGATCTTTTAATAGCAAATAAACCTTTAAAAGGCGAAGAAAAAGACGCAGTTAAAGCAAATGTTTTAAAACTTTTAAAAGATACTTATGATATAGAAGAAGAAGACTTTTTATCGGCAGAATTAGAAATTGTGCCAGCTGGTAAAGCTAGAGAGTGTGGCATAGATAAAAGTATGATTATGGCATATGGTCAAGATGACAGAGTATGTGCTTTTACATCTTTAATGGCTATGCTTGAAGATAAACCTGTTAAAAGAACAGCTTGTTGTATATTAGTTGATAAAGAAGAGATAGGTAGCGTTGGTGCTACTGGTATGCATGGTAAATTTTTTGAAAATAGCTTAGCAGAGCTTATGGACAGAATGGGGCAATATTCAGAGCTAAAGCTTAGACGTGCTTTAGAAAACTCTAAAATGTTATCTTCAGATGTTAGTGCTGCATATGACCCATTATATGCTAGTGCTTATGAAAAGAAAAATTCTGCTTATTTTGCAAAAGGACTTGTATTTAATAAATTTACAGGTTCTGGTGGTAAAGGTGGCTCTAATGATGCTAACCCAGAATATATTGCACACTTAAGAAATATTATGGATAAAAATAATATAGCTTTTCAAACTGCTGAGCTTGGTAAAGTAGACCTTGGTGGTGGTGGCACAATAGCTTATATACTTGCTAATTATGGTATGCAAGTTATAGATAGTGGTATTGCCGTTTTATGTATGCACGCTCCTTGGGAGATAACAAGCAAAGCAGATATATACGAAGCCGTAAAAGGTTATAGAGTATTTTTAGATGAAGCTTAATTAAATAATTTTAAAATTTAAACTATTTTTATATGAGGGTGTAGACTTGTCTACACCCTTTAAATTAAAGTTTAGTTTAAAATATTAATCCAATTTGTAAAAATGTCATCTATATAAGAAGAAAAAGTTTTCTTATTAATAGCTTCTTTAGTTAATATGTTAGTTTGAGCTACAAGCTCATTATTTATATATATATTAGCTACACCAACTTTTTGGTTTGCTTTTATAGGAGCTTCTAAAGATTTTATATAATCAAGTTTTATAGATATTTTATCTTCTTCATTTTTAGATAT
>CALWSN010000144.1 GCA_944384215.1 uncultured Clostridia bacterium
CTGTATTTATTTATAGTGTATACTTTACACTTGAATTTTTCGGGTTGTCTAATTCACTTTATTTGATTATTTAGTTTTCAATGTTCAACTTTTTACCTGTCGTTTAACGACTAGATTAGTTTATCATACTTTTTCCATCTTGTCAACAACTTTTTTCATTTTTTTACATTTTATTTTAAGTTGTTGTTATTGTTAAAACGGAGAAGGTGGGATTTGAACCCACGCACCGCTATTAACGATCTACTCCCTTTCCAGGGGAGCCCCTTCAGCCACTTGGGTACTTCTCCCCAAAGCCAAGCTTCAAGACAAAAAAATAACGGAGGATCAGGGATTCGAACCCTGGCGCCGCTCTCACGACCTGCCGGTTTTCAAGACCGGACCCTTCAACCACTTGGGTAATCCTCCATATTAATATTTTTAACCTTTCAGGTTTTTCTTTCCCTCAAGGACAATACTTATTATATAAGACTTTTATAAAAATGTCAACACTTTTTTTAAAAAAATTTTATAAAATTTTCCTTCCTATTATAATACTATTTTTTTATATATATTATTTTAAATATTTCTAAAAAAATTTAATTAATAAATTATTAATTTTTATGGTTTTTTAATATCTTATGTTCTTATAAATTTAATTTTTATATATAAAAATATATTTATTGCATATAAAAAATTTAAGTATTATAATTTATATATAATTATATATAAGGAGAAATTTTATGGACATACTATCTATCTCTATTGTAATTTTTTGCATTTTAGAGCTTTTCAATGTATTTATATTATATTTTAAGCCTACTTCCAAAATTGGTAATGGTACTGGCATATTTAACGCTTTAAACAATATAAAAGATGATGAACCTATGTATCTATTTGTTCATTATTTAATTTATTGGGTAGCAGGTGTAAAATTAATATTTATATTTTTATTATTTGTAATATTATTTACAGCAAGCCAACTTACAAAAGTTTTAACTATAATAGCTATGATTTTATCAATATCTACATATTTTTTTAAGCTACACCCTATTTTAAAAAAATTAGATGACTTAGGAAAAATAACCCCTAAGGGATATTCAAAAAAATTAAAATATATGATAATTGGTTTTCTTTGTTTATTTATTATATCTTTAGTAATATATTTTCTATCTTAACAAATACTAAATAGACAATAAAAATTTAAAGTGTTATAATATGGATATAACAATTTAAAGGAGGCATTATAATGAATATAGAAAAAACAGTTATAGATAATTTTTGCAATTTAATTAAATTTGATACAACATCTGACCCATATTCTTCTACTTATCCTTCTACAAATTCTCAAAATGAATTTGCTAAAATATTAGCTAAAAAATGTGAAGATATAGGTCTTGAAGATGTAGTTATAGATGAAAATGGTTATGTATTAGCAACATTAAAAGCAACAAGCAATAATACAAATTTACCTAAAATAGGCTTTATAGCACATATGGATACAAGCCCAGATTATTGTGGTAAAAATATAAAACCTAATTTAATAGAAAATTATGATGGTAAAGATATTATATTAAAAAACATAGTTCTTTCTCCAACAGAATTTCCTTCTTTAAATAATTATATAGGTAAAAAGCTTATAACAACAGATGGCACAACACTTTTAGGTGGAGATGATAAGGCAGGTATAGCAGAAATATTAACTGCTTTTGAATATTTAAAAAATAACCCACAAATAGAACACGGTGAAATAAAACTTGCTTTTACTCCAGATGAAGAAGTGGGACAAGGTGTAGAATATTTTAATGTAAAAAACTTTGGTTGTGATTTTGCCTATACAATAGATGGTGGTGGTGCTGGCGAAATAAATTATGAAAATTTTAATGCGGCAGATGCCATCATTAATATTATGGGAAAAAATGTTCACCCAGGACAAGCAACTAATATAATGATAAACTCTGCAATGATAGCTAATGAGCTTTTATCTATGTTGCCAGATGAAACACCTACAAATACAAAAGATTATGAAGGTTTTTATCATCTTACAGATATAAAAGGTAATGTAGAAAAAACTATGTTACATTTTATAATTCGTGCTTTTGATAAAAAAGAATTTGAAAATAAAAAACAAACAATAGCAAATATAGTAGATACATTAAATAAAAAATATAACAACTTATTAAAGTTAGATTTAAAAGACAGTTATTTTAATATGTATGATATATTAAAAGATAATATGGAAATAGTAGAAAAAGCTAAGAGAGCAATAACAAAAACTGGTTTAACACCTTATATAAAACCTATAAGAGGTGGTACAGATGGTGCTAGACTATCTTTTATGAACTTACCTTGCCCTAATCTTTTTACAGGTGGACACAACTGCCACGGTCCTTATGAATATATATGTGTAGATTCTATGGTTAAAGCCGTAGAGGTAATTATAAATATTGCAACAGATATTTAATATTAAAAATAACCTCTTGATTTTATTTTATTTATGTGATACAATATTAAAAATTTTATATTATAAATATGATGATGAAGGATAAAGCTTTATTTGGTTACAATTAAGAGAGTTAGCCGGTTGGTGCAAGGCTAATAGCACAAATAAAAGAACCTACACCTTCTGAATATTTAAGGGTTGCTCCTTTATAAGCTTTTGAGGTAATGTTTTAACATTATAAATTAAGGTGGTAACACGGGTATTCTCGTCCTTTGGGCTTGAATATCCGTTTTTTAATTATAGCAAGAAAGGAAGTTTTATTTTTATGTCTAGTCAAAATGTATATGATATTTTAAAAGAAAGAGGATTTATAGAACAAGCTACAAATGAAGAAGAAGTAAGAAAGCTTTTAGGTGAAGAAAGTGTTACATTTTATATAGGTTTTGACCCAACAGCAGATAGCCTCACAGCAGGCCACTTTTTAACAGTAATGGCAATGAGCCATATGCAAAAAGCAGGCCACAGACCTATTGCTCTTGTAGGTGGTGGTACTGGTATGGTTGGCGACCCTTCTCATAGAACAGATATGCGTCAAATGATGACAATTGATACAATAGAGCATAATGTTAATTGTTTTAAACAACAATTATCACGTTTTATAGAGTTTGGAGAAGATAAAGCCATAATAGTTAATAATGCCGATTGGCTTAGAAAATTAAATTATATAGATTTTATAAGAGATGTTGGTGTACATTTTTCTGTAAACCGTATGCTTACTGCAGAATGTTTTAAAAGTAGAATGGAAAAAGGCTTATCATTTTTTGAATTTAACTATATGCTTATGCAAAGCTACGACTTTTTAGAGCTTAATAGAAGATATAATTGTAAAATGCAGTTAGGTGGTAGCGACCAATGGTCTAACATTATAGGTGGTGTTGAGCTTATAAGACGTATGGACCAAAAAGATGCTTATGGTCTTACATTTAAATTGCTTACAACAAGCGAAGGTATAAAAATGGGTAAAACACAAAAAGGAGCAGTATGGCTTGACCCTAAAAAAACTACACCTTATGAATTTTACCAATATTGGAGAAACGTTGCAGATAGCGATGTAGAAAAATGTTTAGCTCTTTTAACATTTTTACCTATGGACGAAGTTAGAAAACTTGGTGCTTTAGAAGGTAGCGAAATAAATAAAGCTAAAGAAATATTAGCATATGAAGTAACAAATATTGTGCACGGTGAAGAAGAAGCTAAAAAAGCTCAAGAGGCATCAAGAGCATTATTTGCAGGTGGAGCATCTGGTGGTTCTATCCCTACTACAACTATGGATAAATCTACATTTGAAAATGGACTTAATATACTAGATGCACTAGTTAATTTAAAGCTTGCACCATCTAAAAGTGAAGCAAGAAGACTTGTTCAACAAGGTGGTGTTAAAGTAAATGATGCTAAAGTAGAAACTATCGAGCATAATTTAACTATTAATGATTTTAGTGATAATAAATTATTAATTCAAAAAGGCAAAAAAGTATTCCACCAAATAGAGCTTAACTAATATATGACTAATCATACACCATTACTTTTTTACATATATTTTATTAAAAAGGTAATGGTGATTTTTATGGCTCGCGTAGAAGATTTAAGACAAAAAGAAGTTATAAATATAAGAGATGGTGCAAGGCTTGGCTTTGTATCTGATGTAGATATTAATGTAAAAACTGGTTGTGTTATAAAAATAATTATAGCAGGCCCTTGTAAAGTTTTTGGACTTTTTGGTAGAGAAACAGAATATGTTATAAGCTGGTGTGATATAAAAAGAATTGGTGATGATATAATACTAGTAGATGTTGATGTAGATAGTGTATTAAGAGATGTTACATAAAATGAGATAAAAGGAGATAAAAATGATAACAAAAGATAATATTTTACAAAAATTAAAAGAACTTATAAATATAGATTATTTTTCAAAAGCTATTATAAGCAATCCTATTAAAAAGGGAGAAAATTTACCTAAAAAAATTGATATTAAAAAAATTATATTAAAAAATAAACCTTGTTTTCAATTTACTTATTATATAGATAAAAAAGTAACTCACGAAAATATAGAAGATAGCAATATAATATTAGAAAAAATAGTATCTATTATGAAAGAAAATTTTAAACAATGCGATATATTAGCAGATAATAGTCTTACTTTATTAATGAATAAAAAAGGAGATTTTAAAATAACAGGTATAAAAAAATCTACAAATATAGATATAGCGCCACAAGCACATAATAAGGCTAAAAACTATATATTAAAAGACGGCGAGTATATAGACTGGCTTTATAAACTAGGTGTAATGGATAAAAATGGTGTAGTAGTAAGCCATAAACAGAAAAAATTTAGACAGATAAATAAGTTTTTAGAAATGTTAAAAGATGTAGAAGAAAATTTACCTAAAAATGCAAAAATAATAGATATGGGTTGTGGTAAAAGCTACCTTACATTTGCAATGTATCACTATTTTAATATAATAAAAAATAAAAATGTAACAATAAATGGTTATGACTTAAAAAAAGATGTAGTAGAACATTGTAATAACCTAGCAAAAGAATTTAACTTTAAAAATTTACAGTTTTTTAATGAAGATATACAAAATATTGATAAAGATGAAAATATACATATGATAATATCTCTACACGCTTGTGACACAGCCACAGACTATGCTATATATTTTGGTGTAAAATTAAATTGTGATGTTATATTAAGCGTACCTTGTTGTCAACACGAACTTTTTAAGCAAATAAAAAATGAAAACCTTTCATCTATGCTTAGCTATGGCATATTGAAAGAACGTTTTTCATCACTTTTAACAGATAGTTTAAGAGCAGATGCTTTAAAATTGTGTGGATATAAAACAAATATAATAGAGTTTATAGATATGGAGCATACTCCAAAAAATATAATGATTAAAGCTATAAAAAACAAAAACTTTACAAAAAATGCCAAAAATATTGAAGATTTTGAAAAATTAATATATAATTTTAATATAAACCCTACTATATATAAATTGCTTAAAGATTATTTTTAATTAAAAGGAGGTAATATTTATGTTATTATCTACATTACAAACAATTCCAGGTAAAGAGTTTGAAGTTTTAGGTTTAGTTGAAGGCAGCACAGTACAATCTAAACATATAGGTAAAGACCTAGGTGCATCTTTTAAAACAATTGTTGGTGGTGAGCTTAAAGGTTATACAGAAATGTTAGAAGAAGCAAGAAAACAAGCAACAGACCGTGTTATACAACAAGCTTATGCATTAGGTGCAGATGCGGTTATAGGTATACATTATTCTTCTAGTGCTGTTATGCAAGGTGCCTCAGAAATACTTTGCTATGGCACGGCAGTAAAGTTTATCTAATATAAATATAAATATAAATATGAATATGAATATTAATAAAATACAAAGTAAATCTATTATTAATAAAAGCAATCTACCCTTTTCTAATTTATGTATAAATCCATATGTAGGTTGTATGCACAGTTGTTTATATTGCTATGCTACATATATGACAATGTATTCTAATCATAAAAATGAAAAATGGGGTAGTTTTGTAGATATAAAAGAAAATGCACCAGATTTATTAAAAATATATTTATCAAAAAATAGCTTAAAAGGAAATATAGTTATAGGTAGTGTTACAGACCCTTACCAACCTATTGAAAAAAATGAAAAAATAACAAGACAAATTTTAGAAATATTAGTAAACCAACAAAATCAATTGTCTATATTTAATGATAGCTTTAAAATATCAATTATTACAAAAAGTGAGCTTATTTTAAGAGATATAGATATATTAAAAAATTTTAATAATTTAAATATTTTTATGAGTATATGTACTAATGATGATAAAATGTCTAAAATAATAGAACCTTTAGCATCTAGGCCTACTAAACGTATAAATGCTTTATCTATATTAAAAGAAAATAATATAAAATGTGGTGCATTAATATCTCCTTATTTACCTTATATAACAGATTATAATATATTATTTAATCTTTTATATGATAAAATAGATTTTATTTATTCTGAACCTATAAATATTAGTGGTAATATAAAACACTTTGTATTAGATATATATGAAAATTATCTAAATATAAATAATATTTTAGATACTATAAACAATAAAGAATATTGGTTAAACATAAATAAACAATTTGATAATCTTTGCCAAAAATATAAAGTCACAAAGATATAAAATAAAAGGTTAGACTAAAAGTCTAACCTTTTATTTTTAGTTACTTTAATGTTAATTTATAGCTACTTTACGCTTACCCAAATAGGATTGGCATAAAAACTTAAATTTGTATAGTTATAGTCGTTTATTTGGTCGTGTCTAAACTGTGTACTAATAGCAAGTTCTCTTTCGTGTGTTAATGGGTCACCATTTTCATCAACTAAGTTAGATGATGTACCACGTATTCTAAAGTACATATCTCCGTCAACTTTAGTTTTATAGCTTAAATTATAATACCCTTCGCTATCTACCTTTGCTTTAGTTATATCAAAAGTTTTTACTATTTTAGCATCTGTATTATTTGTAGATGCATAGTCTGCTTCATCTACCTTACCTGTAACATGTCCCATAATTATGTCTACGTGGTCTAGCTCTGGAGTATTTGTTGCTCCTAAGCCTGTAAAGTTATTATAAATAGATTGATAGTTATTTTTGTTAGGAATTTTAAATCTTATATTTATTTCTACTTGAGAATCTTTGTCAACTTTTATCTCTTCACCCATAGTAACGCTACTATCACCTTGCTTAACAGTAAATTGTAAATCTGATATTAGCTCACCATTAACTGAATAGCTATTTCCAGAACGCATTCCTTCTACAACGTCAGTAAAATCATAAACGCCATCTTCACCTTTTTCTACCCAAGTATAATTTTTTGAAAATTCACTTGGCCAATATCCACTAGCATATTTTTTATTACTACTAATTTTAAAGTGAAAATCTGAGTTTGTAAAGTTATAGAAACGACGGCCTTCGCTAAGTAACGAATCCCAAACACCACCTGTTACAGAAATCATCTCATCTGCACCAGCTCTTATATCATCTTGTGGTAACTCACAAGAGCCTTCACCTGCCATCTGGTTTCCTGGCATACCTTCAAAACCAAAAACAATATTTTCATCAATATCGTTAAGTTTACGTAAATGTTCTATTGTTACTTCTCCTAAATCTACAACATCATCTCCGTTATTATGTCTAGATGGGTGGTTAGGTAAAACAAAACTGTTAGGATAATTTTTAGATAACCATTGTATAGCACTATATGAGTCTTCTACGCTGTTTTTATCATTTTGTCTTTCACCATATTTATTTTTTTCATCATCATTAAAAACTTCATCTTTTGTGTCATAGCTAAATAGCCATTCAAACTGGTGAATACCTTCATATGGTACTTGGTTATCTTCACCAATAATAGCAACGCTTGCGTGGTCTAAGCCCATCATATCCCATTCAAAACCAGAATATACTATTTTATCTTCATATTTTCCTTGTTTTTTAAGATTTTCTACTTCTTCTTGTTGCTGAGCTATGGCTTCCCATCTTGCAGTAACATTTTCTTCACCATATACACTTCTTGGAGAATTACGTAAATGGTCTGCAAACATAATATAGTCAAAGCTATCACCATATTTTATATTATCTGTTTTTGTTTCTTTAGATAAACTATCCATATTTTCTCTAAAGGCAACATTTAATATATTTTCAATGTTCATAAATTGCTCTGATGCATCATTTGATTGTATTGTGTGTATGTGATACTCTCCTGTCATCCATTTACCAGTGCTTAAATCATTTGCCTTAACTATTGTTAAGCTACTTGTCATACTAGCTAAAATTGTTGACATTATAATAATATTTTTTCTAAGTTTTGTAAAATTTTTAATTAAGTTAAATTTCATTAATTCTCTCCTCGTTTAGCTATAGTTAAATTTTGTAAATAAAAATTAATTGTATCTATATTCTAAACTGAGTTTTACCTATTTTCTATTATATAAGTGTAAAATTATTGTAAAATTATTGTATAAAATTTTATTTATCAATCATTATATTTAATATTTCAATATCAGTTTGTTTCATACCATCTTTACCAAGGCGACCTATTGCATTTATAGTTTGTTCTACATTATCTTTTAAAATACCTGTATTAGGTTTGTAAGCTTGCCCTGCCATAGCTAAATAATGCCCCATTAAAGCACCATCTAAGCTAGATGTAATTTTTGCACCACAAGCAGGCTTAGCACCATCACAAACAATACCAGAAACATTGGCTAAAGTATTAGTAATAGTATCTTCTATTTGTTTTAAGCTACCACCGGCTAAATAAGTTATAGCAGCACCACTGGCACAAGCAGCAGATACAACACCACAAAAAGCAGATAATCTACCTATAAGAGTTTTTTGGTGTATAGCTAAAAGATTAGATAAAACTAAAGCTCTATAAAGTTTTTCTTTTTCTATATTTTTTTCTTGTGCATACACAATAAGAGGTACAGAAACAGTCATACCTTGGTTGCCACTACCAGAGTTAGTAACAACAGGCATAGGGCTACCGCTCATTCTAGCTTCAGATGCAGCTGCTGCGTGAGCTTTTATTTTAGTAATAATGTCATCACTATAAGAATTTAATAAAACTTTACCTATACCTAAGCCATAAGTACCTTTTAAACCTTCTTTAGCAATAGCAAGGTTTTTTTCTATTTGGCTATCTAAAAGATGTTTAATATCATCTATATTAACATTATTAGCAAAATCATAAATATCTTTAACATTTAAAACACTTCTATCAACAAACACACCTAAATATTTATTTTCGCTTTCTTCTTGTTGAAATAATACTTGGTTATTTTTAACTATTTTTGTTATGTTAGTATGTGCTTGTTTTATTTCAACAATAGCACTATCGTCACCACAATAAACTTCCATAACAATGTGTAAGCTAATAGGAGTATCTAATAAACAAACTTTACAATAATCACTATCTACAAGGCTAGCTATTTCATCTAAATATTTATTATCTACAAAGCTAATAGATTCTAACTCTTTTGAAGCATCTCCAGCTAATATACCGGTAATAGCACTAGCACCTATCCCTATAAGCCCATTTGTGTTAGGCACTGTAACGCATTTTGCATTTTTAATAATATTACCACTACATTTTACAATCACTTTTTCAGGTTTTTGCCCTAAAACTTCTCTAGCTTTAGCACCTGCATAAGCAATAGCAATAGGCTCAGTACAACCCATAGCTACTACAAGCTCTTCTTTTAATATTTGAACATAATTATCATATAAAGCTTTATCCATACTATCCCCCTAATCTATTTAGCAACATTACCTGCTCTGTTTAAAACGTCCCAAGTTCTAGCAAAAGGTGGAGAGTAACAAAAATCCATCATACCTAATTGCTCTGTTGTAAGCTTAGCATAAATAGCTACGGCAAGGGCATTTGTTCTTTGTACTGCATCTTTTTTACCTACCACTTGTGCACCTAAAATAACTTTTGTTTCTGCATTATATATAAGCTTAATAGATATTGCTTCTTGTCCTGGATAATAATCAGTTTGATTTTTATCTGTAATAAAAACTGTTTTATAGTTTATGCCTAAATTGATAACTTCACTTTCTGTAAGACCAGTTCTGCCTGCTTCCATTTCTAAAACTTTAATACAAGCTGAACCTAAAGAGCCTTCATATTCCATACCTTTACCACCAAGGTTTTCTCCTACAACACGGCCAAATTTATTAGCAACTGTTGCAAGTGGTATATAAGCAGGCTCTGGCTTTAAAAGATGAGTAACTGTTGCACAGTCCCCTGCACTATATATATCCTCAATAGATGTTTTACCTTCTTTATCTACAATTATAGCACCATTTTTAAACATATTTATACCTGTGCTTTGTAAAAATGCCGTGTTAGGCTTAACTCCTGCTGCTAAAATAACTAAATCAGCATCTATTTCTTGGTTTTCTGTAACAACTTTTGTTACTTTACTTTCACCTTTAAGCTCAACTACTTTGCTATTTAAAAATAAATTTACACCTTTATTTTTAAGTTCTTCTTCTAATAAATCAGTAACTTCTTTATCAAACACTTCTTTTAAAATTCTATCTTCTAATTGAAATACAGATACTTCTTTGCCATATTCTCTAGCAGCTTCTACTGCTTCTAACCCTATAAAACCAGCACCTATTATAGAAACTTTTTTAATATTTTCATCTTTCATTTTTTCTTTTAAAAGTTTGCCATCTTCCATAGATTTAAGAGTATGGACATTTTCAATGTTAAAATTTTTAATAGGAGGTATTATAGCAGATGCACCAGTAGCAATCATTAATTTATCATAATTATCTTCAAAAATTTCGTCTGTTTTTAAATTTTTAACAGTGATTTTTTTATTTACTGTATCTACTGATAAAACTTCGTGCTCTACGCTTATATCAATACCTGTTTCTTTAAATTTTTCTGGGCTTCTTGCAATCATTTGGTTTTCATTATCAAAAAAACCACCTACAAAATAAGGTAACCCACAAGCACCAAAAGATACAATAGGAGATTTTTCATATACTTTTACCTCTGCATCTTTATCAAGTCTTCTAAATTTAGCCGCCGCACTCATACCTGCTGCTATACCACCAATAATAATAACTCTCATTATGTTCACTCCTTAATTAACTGTATAATCTTTTTTAGCACCTTCATAAACAATGAAGGTGCTAATTTTAATAATAAATTATTTACTCATATCTTTAAAATGTTCCATATTTAATTGCCCTAAAGATTTGTCTACAATAAGTGCATTAGTCATAGAACCTGTAACATTAAGCAATGTTCTACCCATATCAATAATAGGGTCGATAGCTAATATAGGGCTAATAGTTGGGAACAAGCTAGCCATACCAACACCTGATAATGCAACAGATGCAGCCATAGTAGCAGTACCTGGTATACCAGCTATACCAAAAGAACCAATAACTATAACAACTAAAGCCATAATAATAAATGTAATATCCATAGGTGTGCCTGTTACGTTACATACAAAAACTAAAAGTAACGCAGGGAACACACCAGCACAACCTTGCATACCAGCAGTAGTACCAAAGCCACCTACAAAGCTAGCAGTACCATCATTAACACCCATTTTATCAACTAATGTTTCAATAGTTAAAGGTAAGCACCCAACGCTAGAACGAGATGTAAATGCTAATACCATAACAGCAACACCTTTTTTAAGATAGATAATAGGGTTAATGCCAAATAAAGATATAGCTATAAGTTGAATAATAAACATAATTATAACAGATACATATAAAGCTATAATAAATATACCTACTTCTTTAATACTTTCAATACCTCTTTGAGCAATAGTATTAGCTAAAAGAGCAATAACTGCATAAGGCATCCATTTAATAATAGTCATAGCTATACTCATAATGATTTTTTGTAAAGCGTTAATTAAATCAATAAATGGCTTAACTACGTCCATATATTTTTTAGTCATACGCTTAGCACCAACGCCAAAGAAGGCAGATATAATAACAAGAGCAATAATGTTAACATCAACCATAGCTTTAGCAGGGTTAGAAGGTATTAAGCCTCTTAAAGTATCAACAATAGTTGTTACTTCTTTAATTTCTGCACTGCCTTGTTCTACTGACATACTGCTACCTACTTTAAATAGCATACCAACAGATAAACCAACAATAACTGATATAGCAACCATTATAACAGTTACTGTTAAAGTTTTTTTAGTAAGAGCACCTATGTTTGCTCCATCTTTCATATTAACAATAACGTGGATAATAGAAACCATAATAAGAGGTATAACAAGCATTCTTATTAAGTCAATAAATCCATTACCAAATAGGCTATACCATTTAGTAGTTTCTGCTACAAAAGTTATTTCCATAGGGTCTTTTGCAAAGCCCGATACAACTTGTACAGCAACCCCAAGGATTAAACCTATAACAGTTGCTATAATCATTCTTGTAGAAAATGCTACTTTTTTCTTTTCTATTATTTTCATACCATAGAAAAGAGCAAATAAAACGAGAATAAATATAACAGTCTTAATGTCACTAATCATTAAGAACTCTTCAAAAAATACTGATATTGAATCCATATTTCTCCCTTTCGTCATGAAAAATGTTTTATAATGCATTTTACCATTTTTATTGATTTTTGTCAATCAATTATATACTTCTTAAACATATTTTTGCAAAATATATTTATTAAAACTAAAATTTGTTAATGCACTTTTTTTATATTTTATAACTTTTTATAATATTTTTTATAAAAAGTGTACAAATTATATTTGTAAAAAATATAAGTTATCATAACATATTATAAATTTTAAATCTTTCACTTGTTTATATGCATAAAATGTATTATAATGTATAAAAAATTAAAAAATAATTAAAGGCGGGGGAAAAATGAATTGGTACAAAAATCTTAGTCTAAAAATAAAATTTTTAATTACGAGCATTATTACTTTTAGTTTAATAATAGTATTATGCCTTTATAGTGCTGGTGAGTTAGATAAGTCCATAAAAAAAGTTAATAAAGAAGTGTCTTCTAACCAACTAGTTACTAATGATATTACGAACTCTATGCAAGATGTTATAAATATTAGATTTACCGCATTTCAAATAGAGTTTGATCTTGCTGATAATAATTATGATGTTGCAAGAAATAAACTTACAGAATCTTATAATGTAGCAAAAACCACTTTAGAAAACTACATATCATCTATCGGTAGCTTTTCTACTGAAAATACTAAAGATAGGCAAGAAATGTTAAATATGTGTAATAGAGCTTTGGTTTTACTAAAAGATTACTATGATGGTAATATAAACTATGTAAATTTACAAGAGCAAGGTAAAACAGAGGAAGCATTAGCACAAGATGAAGAAACAACTGTTATTATAAATGAATTATTCGATATAGTTTATTCTTTACCAAAAATATCTTTTGATAATATGGTTACAGATTTAGGTACATCTACTAAAGAAATGTCTAAATCTGCAAGAAGTATCTTAGTAGTTGGATTAGTTACTATGATAATTCTTGGTGTGTTTACTTCAAACTTAATAAAAAGCATTGTAGGTCCTATCCAAAAACTTAAAGATGCATCTAACGAAATATTAAAAGGTAACTTAGATATAAATATACGCACTAATGTTTCTGATGAAATTGGAAAGTTATCTAATACTATGGCTAATATGTCTGGTACTATACAGTGTATAATAGATGATATTAACAACCTATCAGAACATTTAGAAAAAGGTGAAACTAGTTATAGAATAAATACAGAAAAATATAGTGGTGCATTTAAAGTTGCAACAGAAGCTATAAATAATGCTACAAATGGTCTTGTACAAGATGCTATATATGTTGCTGATAATATTAAAGATATATCTTTAGGTAATTTTGAAAATAATATTAAAGAATTGCCAGGAGATAAAGCTTTATCTACTCAAGCTTTAAAAACTGTACAAAGTACACTAAAAGAAATATCAAACCAAATAAGTGAGCTTATTAGTGCTGCTATAAATGGTAACCTTGACTATAAAATAGATAGTAGTAGTTATAGTGGTGAATGGAAACTATCTATGGATGGCTTAAATATGTTTATAGATAAAGTTGTAGAACCTATAAGAGAAACTCAAAATGCACTTAATCATTTTTCAAAAGGTGATTTTGAACATAGAATAACTAATAATTATAGTGGTGAATTTGATAAAATTAAACAAACAGTAAACTATACAGCTGAAACTATTGGCTCTTACATATCAGAAATATCAAGTAATCTTAATGAAATGGCAAATAAAAACTTTGATGTTTCTATTGATAGAGAATATTTAGGAGATTTTAAAGCTATCCAACAATCAGTTAATTTAATAGTTAAAAACTTAAATATTCTTACAAAAGATATTATATCTTCTGCCCAACAAGTATCTGCTGGTTCTAAACAAATTTCAGAATCTAGTATATCTTTAGCAGAAGGTGCTACACAACAAGCAGAATCTGTTGAAAAGCTTAACCATATTATAAAAACTATATCTAAGCAAACAAGCGAAAATGCTGAAGGCTCTAACAAAGCAAATGAACTTGCTATGGAAACAAGAGAAAATGCATCTAAAGGTAGTGAGCAAATGAATAGTATGCTTGTTGCTATGGAAGAAATTAATACTGCATCTAGTAGCATATCTAACATAATAAAAGTTATAGATGACATTGCTTTCCAAACAAATATACTTGCTCTTAATGCTGCTGTAGAGGCTGCTCGTGCTGGTGAGCACGGTAAAGGCTTTGCCGTTGTTGCAGAAGAAGTTAGAAGCCTAGCTGCTAGAAGCCAACAAGCTGCTAGAGAAACAACAGAGCTTATAGAAAGCTCTGTTTCTAAAGTAGAAGAAGGTTCTAAAATAGCTAACCAAACATCTGAAGCTCTTATATCTATAGTAGAGCAAATAGAGGCTATATCTAATCTTGTAGATTCTTGTGCTAAATCTTCTTTAGAGCAAGAAAAATCTATAAGCGAAGTTACAGAGGCTATATCACAAATAGCGAGTGTTACACAAAATAATACAGCTACAAGTGAAGAATCTGCTGCTGCATCACAAGAGCTTGCAAGCCAAGCAGAAGTATTTTATGCATCTGTTGCAGACTTTAAATTAAAAAATGATGATAAATCATCATCTAATATTGTAGCTAATAAACCTAAAATTGAAAAAACTAAAGTTTCTCAAAATATAACTGCTAATAACAATAAACCAGTAGAAAAAAAAGGGAAAATAGTTACAAAAAATATAAATAATATAGATTTATCATCTGATGATATGATTATATTAGATGACAGTACTGATATTATTATTAATGAAAGTTTAGATTTTGGTAAATACTAAAATAAAATGATAAATTAAAAGTCAATACTAGGTAGTATTGACTTTTAATTTATACAGGAGGATAATATGATTTTTGAATATAGTTTAAATACACAAAAACAGGGTTTTTATAATATTACATCTTATGTAAAAGATGCTGTTTCTAAATCTGGAATTGATAGTGGTATATGTGTTGTTTATTGTCCACATACTACCTCTGCAATAACAATAAATGAAAATACAGATAAAGATGTAGAAAGAGATATTCTTACAGGACTTGAAGATAATTTTCATAATAGAGATAGTTTTAAACATTTTGAAGGTAACTCTGATGCACATTTAAAATCTAGTGTTATTGGGGTTAGCGAAACTATAATTATAAATAATAAATCTCTTGTTTTAGGTAGATGGCAAGGTATATATTTTTGTGAATTTGATGGTCCAAGACAAAGACAATTTTATGTTAAAGTTATATAATTAATTTGTTTACATTTTAAGTATACAATGATATAATTATATAGACATATATATTTTAGGAGGTTTAAGATGATTGATAAATCTCAAGAAGATAAAATTAATACACAAGGTGATAAAGTATTAGATAAAACCCCTGCTCTTTCAAAAGGTCAAAGGTTTAAAAAAGAACTAATAGATATTATCAAAACAATTATTATAGCTATAATAGTTGCATTTATTATTACAAACTTTATAATTGTAAATGCTATTGTTCCTACTGGTTCTATGAAAAACACTATTATGCCAAATGATAGATTAATAGCCTTTAGGCTATCTTATCTTTTTTCTGAGCCACAAAGAGGTGATATAGTTGTATTTAAAGCACCTGATGATGAAACAATATTATATGTAAAAAG
>CALWSN010000145.1 GCA_944384215.1 uncultured Clostridia bacterium
TTTAAAGAATATCCATTTTTTATTTTACATATTAAATTCATTATAAATAAAAATGGTAACACTGGAACTTTTTTAGATTTTTTAAGTTGATGTTTATAAACATCATAGGCAGATGTGAAAGCACAATCTGATATAATACATTTTACATTTTTAGGCAACTTTTCACCAGAAGCCATAATAGATGTGCTAGCTCCCATAGATACACCATATAAAACTATTTTTGCATTTTTATCTATTTTAACTATTTCTTTTATCCATTTTATTAAATCTAGCCTATCGTGCCACCCCATACCTACATAGTCACCACCACTAATGCCGTGGGCTCTTAAATCTGGCAATAAAACATTGTACCCTTTTTTATGAAATCGTCTAGCTACATAATACATAAGCCTACCGTTAGCCCCATATCCGTGTAATATAATAACCCATTTGTTGCCATCATTTACAAACCACTCTGCAAATAAAATTGTTTTATCAAAGCTTTTTATTTTTAAGCCTTTAACTAAAGTATTTTTTAACCAATTTTTTATTTTATATTTTTCATTTTGAAAATCTTGTAGCACTATTTTAGTTTCATTTTTTACATCTAATAATTTCATCATAGCTACCTTGTTTGTTCTGCTTAAACATATATTGTATAAATATACTATTGCAAAATATAATTCTCTAAAAATAATAAATACAAATACCACCAAAAAATATATACTTATTTTGTATTTTTTATTATTCAAAATAATCACCCCATTTTATTATATCCATTATATCTTTTTAAATTCTGTAATAAATGAAAATTTCCATATATTACATTTTATCTACAATTTATTACATTTTAATTGACAAAAAAACTAAAAATATATATACTTCATCTTGAGTATATTTTTAATTAATTATATTTGTTATTTAAAAATAGCTACTCTTTTCTATTTTAAGAATAAAAATAACTTAACATACCCATTATTTTTATTCTTAAAATTAGTAAAATTAGAGCTTAATTGAGCTAGGAGGATTATATAATGAAAAAAATATCAAAGTTTTTAGTTTTAGTATTAATGTTTACTACATTCGTATTAAGTCTTACTGCTTGTAGTAGTGACCCTACAAAAGATGCAGAAGCAGCTGTTACAAAAACATTTGATGAGTTAAAAGCATTAAATGATACTACTTTTGAAGAATATTTTGGTGAAAATGGTTTAGACTCTTTTGGTTTAACAGAAGATAACCAAGAAGAATTTAAAAAATTTATTAAAGCAATTGTTGATAACTTAAGCTATACAATTGTTTCATCTGAAAAAGTTGATGATAATAATGTAATTGTAAAAGTTGATGTAACTGCTATCAAAATGGAAAATGTTATGAATAAATTTATTGAAAATTCATTTGCATTTGCTATGACTGAAGAAGCTCAAAATCTTAGTGAAGAAGAAATTGCAAAAAAATCTATGGAATTATTAATAGAAGCTATTAGCCAACCAGATTTAGAAACTATCACAACTACTGTTGATATTAATGTTACAAAAACAGATAACGTTTGGGATTTTCAAGTTGATGACAAATTATTAGATGCTATATATGGTGGTATGTTTAGTATAGGAATGTAATTTTCTACTTTTAAAACAACCTAAGAGTATAGATTTTTCTATACTCTTAGGTTATTTTTTTAATTTTAGCTCCTATATTTTTTAGCTTTTCTTCTATATTATAATACCCTCTTTCTATATGATATATATCACTTATCTCACTTATACCTTCTGCACATAACCCTGCTATTATAAGAGCAGCCCCTGCCCTTAAATCTGTTGCTTTTACCTTAGAACCTGTTATTTTTTCTACTCCATTTATTATGGCACTATTACCTTCTACCTTTATATTGGCACCCATTAAACCAAGCTCTGCTACGTGCATAAACCTATTTTCAAATATAGTTTCGTTTATAATGCTTGTTCCTTGTATCATAGACATTAAAGTCATAAATTGTGGTTGCATATCTGTTGGGAACCCAGGATAAGGCATAGTTTTAATATCTACATTTTTAAATATATTTTTTCCAAATACTTTTATTATATTATCTTTTTCTTCTATATCTATATTTATTTCTCTAAGCTTAGATGTAACAGCTTTTAAATGTTCACAATTTACATCTAATATATTAATCTCCCCTCTTGTTGCAGCTGACAAAACTAAAAAAGTACCTGCTTCTATTCTATCTGGTATAATAGTATGTGTACAATTATATAGACTATCAACACCTATTATTTTTATAGTTTCTGTGCCAGCACCTTCTATCTTTGCACCTAGCTTGTTTAAAAATTCTATTAAGTCTACTATTTCTGGCTCTGTTGCACAATTTGATATAATGGTTTCTCCTTTTGCTAAAACACTTGCCATTATTATATTTTCAGTTGCTCCAACACTAGGAAAGTCTAAATATATTTCAGTACCTACCAACCCATTTTTTGCATTTATTTCAATAATACCGTGCTCTTGTATTATTTCTGCACCTAAAGCTTTAAAGCCCTTTAAATGTAAATCTATTGGTCTAACACCAATAGCACAGCCACCTGGCATTTGTATAGAAACTTTACCAAATCTTGCTAATAAAGGTCCTGCTAATAAAAAAGATGCTCTTATTTTTTTTACTAAATCATAACAAACTTCTTTGTTATAAATATTTTTTGTATCTATATTTATAGTTTTATTGTTTATATCTTTTTTTATATCTATACCTATATCTTCTAACAAACTACACATTACATTTATATCTGATAAAAAAGGAACTTTTTTTATAATTGTTTCTCCATTTGATAAAATAGCTGCTGCAAGTATAGGTAAGCAAGCATTTTTAGCACCTTCTATATATACATCACCTTTTATGTTTAAACTTTGTTCTATTATAAATTTTTCCATTATATCCTCCTCTTTTAATAGTTATATAAAATATCTTTCCCTTTTTAAAGAATAAAAAACATAATATTTGACATATTTAAAATAAAGTTTTAAAATAAATATATAATTTTAAATTTAAGTAAGGTGGATAAAAATGAAAAGCTTTAATATACTTTTAGATACTGTTGATAAAATAAAAGATTTTTCTAGTATAATAAATAAGTTTGATGGAGATTTTGATTTAATATCTGATGATTATATTATAGATGCTAAGTCTATTATGGGTATTTTTAGTTTAAATTTAACAAAACCTTTAAAATTAGAAGTAAATAATACATCTAATATAGAAGAATTAGAAATTTTGTTAAAAAAATTTATGTAAATTATAAAATATATCTATTGCTATTTTTCACATTAGGTATAAATTTATAAACTTTATCTAACAATTTTGTATAATAATTTATATATTTATAAGGAATAAATTATTGATTTTTGGATAAAAATATATTATAATGTTAGTATATTATTTTCTGGAATGTTCGTTTACCCTTTATTTTGAACCTACATTTCTCATAAGGGATTCTTACATTTAAAAGAATATGTCAGGCCACAAGCTAATTCCCTTTGGGCAGTGGAAGGCAGATGTCTTTTATGCGGAAACCCACCTAGCCTAAGCTAGGTGTCAAAAGAGGGCACCGGCATTCTGGTTCAAAAGGCTATTTATAGCCTTTTTTGTTTTGTAAAGATGTATATTTTATAAATATTTTTAAATTATTATATTATTAATTTATTTTAAACAGTTTATGCTAAAAAGCAGACACTTCTATTGTTTTATACAAAATTATAATTAAATTAATATAAAATTTAATTATAAAATCATACCTACTGTGTCAACTAATAAAAAAATTTTATATTATATTTTTTTATTTTTTCTATCATATAAAATTAAATTTTCAATCTAAAAAATAACCCTGTGCTTAAATATTTATATTTTATAAGCTAAATTACTATCAAGAGGTGAAAAAATGAATAGAGAATTATTTGAAGAATATCCTGTACCAAAAGCTATAGGTAAATTGGCACTGCCTACAATATTAGGTATGTTAGTAAGTATTATCTATAATATGGCTGATACATTTTTTGTAGCTCAAACACAAGACCAAAATCAAGTTGCAGCAGTTACATTATGTCTACCTATATTTATGCTTCTTATGTCTTTTGGTAATATATTTGCAATAGGTGGTGGCTCTTATGTATCTAGACTTTTAGGTGAAAGAGAATTAAAAAAAATAAAAACTACTACATCTTTTAGTTTTTATGCTTGTATAGGTGTTGGTATACTATGCACTATTATACTTATTGGGTTTATAGAACCTATTTTAAAGTTTATAGGTACAAGTAGTAATACATATAATTTTTCAAAGTCATATTTAGTAATAATAGCAATAGGTGCACCTTTTGTATGTTTACAAACTGCATTTGGTGGTATTATTAGAGCAGAAGGTGCCTCTAAACAAGCTATGATAGGTATGATGATAGGTACAATATTAAATATAGTTTTAGACCCTATTATGATTTTAAATATGGGTATGGGTGTAAAAGGAGCTGCTTTAGCTACTATAATTGGTAATATTGCAAGCTGTATATATTATATTTATTATTTTTTATTTAAAAACACTTGTCTTTCTATTAGCATAAAAGAATTTGCCTTTAAATCAGATATTATAAAAAATATCTTAATAATAGGCATACCTGTATCTTTAAATACTATATTAATAAGTGGTGCTAATATTATATTAAATAATTTTGCAGCTTCTTATAGTGATACAGTAGTTACGGCTCTTGGTATATCTGGTAGAGTTAATATGATTGCTATTATGCTTTTATTGGGCTTATCACAAGGTTCTCAACCTTTTATAGGGTATAACTTTGCAGCAAAAAATTATACTAGAATGAACCAAGCTATAAAATTTGGTATGATTTGCTCTATTATAATAGGTACAACAACATTTTTAGTTACTTTTATATTTTCAGAATCTATTGTAAAAATGTTTTTATCTGAGCCTCCAGAAGTTGTAGAATATGGTAAATACTTTATAAAAGCAAATATGTCTGCTTGTACTATACTTGGTGTACAATTTATACTTATGTCTACATTTCAGGCTATGGGTAAAGGTGGCTCAGCACTTGTTGTGTCACTTTGTAGACAAGGTTTTGCCTTTGTACCAGCTATTATAATAGGTAATATATTATTTGGGCTAAATGGTATTGTTTGGGCACAGCCTTTTGCAGATATAGTATCTGTTTTTATAGCATCTATAATGTATTTAATTATACATAAAAAAATGAAAAATAAAGGTGAGCTAATATAAAAAAATAAAAGACCTAATAGGTCTTTTATTTTTTTATATTCTTCTCACAAAATGTATAAAAATTTTTATATGCTATTTTTTCTAAAATATCTTTTCCATAAATCTTTTCTATTTTATAAAATAAACTTTCATATTTAGACACATCTTCTACATTAGTTGGTGTATCTTCTATACCATCAAAGTCTGACCCTAAACATATTTTATCAATGCCAATAATATTGGCCATATAGTCAATATGCTTAAAAATATCTTCTTCTGTTGCTTTTTTACTACTAGTTAAAAACTTTGGATATAAATTTATACCAACTACTCCCCCACACTCTTTTATAGCTTTTAGTTGGTCGTCTTTAAGGTTTCTAAAATGGTTACATATAGAATAGGCATTAGAATGGGTAGCTATAAAAGGCTTTTTAGACATTTTATACAAATCCCAAAACCCTGCTTCATTTAAATGTGATACATCTATAATCATATTTATATTATTCATAACCTTTACAACATCTTTTCCAAAAGGTTTTAATCCTTGGGTAGATTTAGTGAAAGCCCCAAACCCTATGTTGTTTTCATAGTTCCAACATAAAGTTAATATTCTAACACCACGTTCAAAAAAATGATATAAATTATCTATATTATTTTCTATACTTTCTCCACCTTCAATAGATAATAATGCATTTATTTTGTTATTTTTATCTATATCATCAAAACATTTCACTTTACTAATATAGTTTTTATTTTCTTCTATTTGCCTTTCAAAAAAATCTATCATTTTATTGGTCATTTCAAAAGCATTTTTATAATATTTTTTAGATAACCATATAGCAAAAACCTGTGTAGGATATTTAAATTTATTTAATCTTTCTATATCTATATGTAAGTTATTTTTAAAAAAATTTTGATTTCTTTCATAAGATGTAGTTATTGTATCGCAATGTAAATCTGCAAATGTATACATAAAAAATTCCCCCATAAACTAATTTTTATAATATACCAAGAATAATTTTTATAACATTGTTAATAATATACTTGGAGGTGATAATATGTCTAATATTAATGGTTGTATAAAATGTTCTATATCAAATTGTAAACATTTTGATAAATCTAACTATTGTAAATTAAATACTATATCTGTTGGTGGTAACTGCTCTTGTACAGACTGTAAAGATACAGAGTGTAGAAGCTTTGAGTTAGCTAATTAATAATTTTTTAAGCTTTATATGGTGTGTATAATATAGACCATATAAAGCTTTTTATTATTACAATTAAGGTACGACTTAATATTTTAGATAAAAAATTATAAATGGGTTCTTGTTTTAATTTTTGTAAATAAAATATTTAGAAGTACCTGTTTTTAAATACAAAGTATTCAAAAAATTGATTATTACAATTAATACCTGCTTTTATTTTAGCTATAAAAACAATATAAATATATAAATTACTAAAAAATTAATATTTAAAACTATTTAAGTATAACTGGTATAAGACCTATTATAAAACCTAATATACCACCTATTATTGTTATAGCATTAAGCTCTCTTTTAGTTACAGAAACAATCAAGTTTTCTATTGTAACCATATCAAAACTATTTATTTTTTCTTCTATCATCTTAGACACTGATATGCTTGATAATATTTTATCTCCTTGTTTATCAATAAATTTTTCAATAATATTAAATATTTTATCTTTAAAAGAAGATATATCTATTTTGTTTAATATATAGTTTATATTAATATTTAAAATTTTATTACTATTATTTTTAATATATTCTTCTATATAAACATAAATAATGTTAGCTAATTTATTTTTTATTAAATCGTTAATTATATTCTCAATATTTTGTTTTAGTTTAAAATTTTCATTATATATAATATTGCCTATGTTATCTAATAGCTTGGCTTTATCAATATATTTTTTTATATTCTCACTACTAGATTTTTCTTTTATAATATCCTTTGTTTTATCTGGTATTTTATTGTATATTTCAAATATAGTTTGATTTTGATATTTAGACATTAGCTCAAATATTTTTATACCTATAATATTTTGATTTTCTTTATTATTTAAATATAAAATAATATTTTTTTTAATACTATTATACACTTTATCAGTATTTAAAAATAATCCAGCAAATGTACCTATATTTTCTTCTATTATATTTTTAATAAAATTACTTAGTTTTTCATTTAATTGGTCATCTGTTTCTATTTTATTTGATATAACATTGCATATTTTAGGTATATTTTCAAAAATAGCAATCTTTATATCTGATATACTTTCATCATCTATTATATCACATAATCTAATATTGCCAATATTATTTTTAATATCTTCATTATTAATAATACTTATTATTAATTGTTCTAATTTTTCTTTTATATATTGTTTTTTATCAAAATCATCAATATAAATATATATTTTTTCAGTTATGCTATCACATAAAATTTTTTGATTTTTTTCATCTTCTAAAAATGTTTTTAATTTAGATAAAATCATACTTTGTATATTATTTATAAAATCATATTTACTATCACCATATATATTTTCTAATATATTATCTATATTATAATTTTTATCTTTTAATTTGTAAAAGCTTTCTTCTAATAATAAATATATTTTTTGTTTATTCTCATCAGAAAATATATTTTCTTTTATAGTTTCTTTATTCAATATTTTTTCTTCTGTTACAATTGCAATTTTTTGTGCTAATTTTAAACGTTCTTTTGGTATAAGTCCTGGTGTAAAAGGTAATTTAAACTTACCTATATATTTAGGTTCATATGGTAAAAATAACATTTTTATAGCAAGCCAATTTGTGAAATAACCTATTATAGCACCTAAAATTGGTGATATTATACTATTAATCATTTTATTTTTTCTCCTTTGCTATATATATTATAAAAATATACGATTTTTAAATTATTTTGTTTGATTTTTTATACAATATTATGATAAAATATTTATTATTAATAAAAGTTTTAAACTTTGAGGAGGGAATTATTATAAGTAGCGAAAATAAAAACAAACAAAAAATAAAAAACAAAAACACTTCTAGCATAAAATTTCTTATATGCTTTTTTGGATTTTTTTCAATAATAACTATATCAACTGTTATTTATAAAATTCCTGTACATATAACAGATTATTCACAAAATAATATAACAAAAATAATTATTGAAGGTAAATCAACAAATGAATACCTATCTATAGAAGATAAAAACACTATAAATAGAACTATACAATATTTTAATCAAGAAAAATTTATAAGACAAAATATAGGTAGCAGTTACATAGGCTACGACATACATGTTTATTTTTATAATAATAATGAATTAATTGATACATTAATAATACATTCTAATAATTTAATACAAAAAGGCTCTATTGTGTATAAGTCAGAAAATTCAAAATCAATAAAAAATATATTAACATTGCTAGAAGAACCACTAAAAATAAAAAATTAATAACCTTATAATTATATAATAAAAATACCCTTTAACGAAAAATATTTAAAGGGTATTTTTATTATAATTTAGTTAATAAATTTATTGTCTTTCTAATTTTAAATGTTTAGGTAGCCCATCTACCATAATAGGATATACCTCACCTTGTATAAGAGGTTTAATATATTCTATAAGCTCTTTAGAAACTGTGCCATTTTCAGTATCTATCCATTCTAAAGGAACTTTCTTTTCAACATTTGCTATATCATAAACATTATGAGATTTCATAACTATATTATAAGGCGAATTGCTTGTTCTCTCAAAAATAACTACTTTACCATTTTCACCATTTAAAGCTATGCTAACAGCATAAGCACCTGCTAAAAAGCTTTCATTTATATCTACTTCAGACATAAAATGGCTAGCACATCTTTGAGTTGTATTAAGCTCAATAGCTCTAGTTTTACAACCCAATTTTCTATGTAAAATTCTAGCTAAATTGTTTGCTGTTCCGCTTAAAGATTTATGTCCAAAACAATCTAACAAAGTATTTTCTTCTTCTAGTTCACAAATATTAACACCATTTTTATTTTTAATACCTTCAGATATTGCAATAACCAAACTTTTTTTAGTTTTTTGCAGTTTTCTTACCTTACTTACAAATTTTTCTATATCAAATACCACTTCTGGTAAATATATCAAATCTACGCCAGAGCAATCTTCAGACTTTGTTATAGCAGCAGCCCCTGTAAGCCAGCCTGCATTTCTTCCCATTATTTCTATTATAGTAATATTTTTAGCATCATAAACAGTTGCATCTTTTATAATTTCCTTAACAGTTGTAGCAATATACTTACAAGCACTACCAAAGCCTGGAGTATGGTCTGTAACAGCCAAGTCATTGTCAATAGTTTTAGGAACACCTATAAATTGAATATTTTTATTTTTAGCAGTACCATATGTATGTAATTTTTTTATAGTGTCCATAGAGTCATTTCCACCTATATAGAAAAACTTGTCCACATTAATCTTATCTAGTATAGAAAAAATCTTTTCATATATTTGTTCATCTTCTTCCATATTAGGTAGCTTAAACCTGCAAGACCCTAAATAAGCAGATGGTGTTCTTTTTAAAAGCTCTATATCTAAGTCTGTTTCTATCTGTTTGTTAAGCTCTACATATCTTTCTTCTAAAAGACCTTGTATACCATTTATCATACCATAAACTTTTAAACCATTCTCTTTTCCAGATTTAAAAACACCTGCTAAACTGGAATTTATAACAGCTGTTGGGCCTCCCGACTGACCTACTATGATATTTCCCATTTTTTTATAAGTCCTCCTAAAAAGTTTTTTCTTTAATATTATAGCAAATTATATAAATATTTACAATAATTTTTTATTTACACTCTATATTTGGACTAAAATAGCAGGTATTTGTTTTACAGTTATTTTATCTAAATTTAAAAATCTATATGCATTTAATACTCTTTCATAATCTAATTCATATATGTACGATAAATCTTTGGCATCATAAAAATAAGGTGAACCACATTCTATCTCCCTTTTTAATACTTTACAAATAAAGCTAGTGCCATTTAACATTATTGCTAAAAAATTAGCATTATTTATTTCTTTTTGGTTTATTTTTATTAAAATATCCTTAATTTCTTTTTCGCTTATTTCTAATATATTAGAAACATCATTTAAACACATATTTTCATTTGTTTTTAAAAATATATCTAATTCTTTAATTTTAGGAACTATTATATTGTTATATATATCTATTGGCTTTTTATCTTTCATCTTTAATCCCTCTCTTATTTTTTACATAATAAGATTATATCATTTATAAAAATTTATGCTATATTAAAATGATGGTATATATAGCAATAATTAGTATATACTAAGTATTGTTATACTTATCATATAATTTATTATTTACAAATTAAAGAAATTTTTATATAATTAACTTGTGATAATGTAGTTGGAGGTATTACAATGAAAAGTAATAAAAAAGGTATAACAACATCTATTATAGCTACATCTTTGGCTACAATAGGTTTTGTATCATATAAAGTTTTAAAAAATAAATATCCAGATAAATTTGAAAATTTTAATAAATACTTAAAAGAACATATAAATAAAAAAGACAAAATAGTAGATGAAAAATCTATTAACATAAGTATTAAAGAATATAACAATAAAGAAACTACTATTGATAATAATTCTAGCGATAAAGCTATTTTATATAATAATGATAATGCTAAACAAGTACCTTATGAAAATGATAGTTCTGCTAATACAGATGAAAATATTATAATAGCTGAAGATATAAAAAATTATCTAGATGAACAACCTAACCCAGAAAATAATATACAAAGTAATTTAGAACAACAAACAAAATTTGAAAATGTGGAGCAAAATAATATAGAAGAACAAATTAAATCAACACAAGATATAGAAAAATATCTAAATGAAGAGATAAAAGCAAAAGAAGATATACAAAAGCATTTAGATGAGCTAATAAAAAATGATACAGAAGATATAATTATACCAGATAATTATATAGAAGATGAAATAAGGTATCAACTATGCTTAACTAATAAAGAAGAAATAACAAAAAACACATTAAAAAAACTAGAAAGAATTGATTTTTTTGAAATAGATGATAATGATATAAAAATTTATTGTGATTTTTTAAAGAAATACACTAATATAAAATCTATTGTTATAGATTCTTTAAATCCTTTAAAATATGACGGTAAAATAGAAAAAGATTCTTCTAAGCATTGTTTAAGAGATATATCTCCATTAAATAGCTTAACATCTTTAACAGAATTAAGCTTTAACTGGGGTGTAGAAAATATAGACTTTTCTTCTTTAAAAGATTTAAATAATTTAAAAAAATTAGAGATAAAATTTGGTATGTTAGATAATCTAGATTTTATATCTAACTTAACAAATTTAGAACATTTAGAGATTATGTTATCTAATAATGTAACAGATTTAACAGCTATAACATCACTACAAAAATTAAAAAGACTTTATTTATATACAAATAAAAAATTAGATACACAGATATTAAAAAATATTAAAACTTTAAAATATGTATATATAAATGGAGAAAGTATAAACATATAATTAAATATAATGAATTTTGAATACTTTGTATTATAAAATCAATTTTTTTAATACAAAGTATTCAAAAACAGATATTCCTAAATATTTTATTTACAAAAATTAAACTAAAAACCGTTTATAATCTTTTCTCTAAAATATTAGTCATATGTTAAGTGCATAAATAGTAAAAAACTACCTAAATATTTAGGTAGTTTTTTATTTATATATTACTCTGTAATTTTAGCGTGGTTAACTTTTACACCAGGTCCCATAGTTGTAGAAAGAACAACGCTTCTTAAATATTGACCTTTAGTAGCAGCTGGTTTAGCTTTAATTACAGCGCCAATAAGAGTTTGGAAGTTATCATATAATTTTTCAGCTCCAAAAGAAACTTTTCCAAGTGGAACGTGAATAATGTTAGTTTTGTCAAGACGGTATTCAATTTTACCTGCTTTGATATCTTCAATAGCTTTAGTAACGTCCATAGTAACAGTACCTGCTTTAGGGTTAGGCATAAGACCTTTAGGACCTAAAACACGACCAATACGTCCTACAAGACCCATCATATCAGGTGTAGCAACGATTATATCAAAGTCAAACCAGTTTTCATTTTGAATTTTTGCAACCATATCTTCAGCACCAACATAATCAGCACCAGCTTTTTCAGCTTCTTCAGCTTTAGGTCCTTTAGCAAAAACTAAAACACGAGCTTTTTTACCAGTACCGTGAGGTAATACAACGGCACCACGCACTTGTTGGTCAGCGTGTCTGCTGTCAACACCTAAACGGATATGTGCTTCAACTGTTTCATCAAATTTAGCAGTAGAAGTTTTAACAACTAATTCAACTGCTTCATTTGTATCATAAAGCATAGATTTATCAACTAATTTTTCTTTTTCAAGATATTTTTTTCCTCTTTTCACAATAGTTCCTCCTTATGTGGTATTAGCGGGATTTTCCCTCCCACTTAATTTACTGAATTATTAATCTTCTACAACAATACCCATACTTCTAGCTGTACCGCTAATCATACTCATAGCAGCTTCAACAGATGCAGCGTTTAAGTCTGGCATTTTTAATTCAGCGATTTTTCTAACTTCTTCTTTAGATATTTTTGCAACTTTTGTTTTGTTAGGAACACCAGAACCAGATTCTAATTTACAAGCTTTCTTTAAAAGAACAGCAGCTGGTGGAGTTTTTGTAACAAATGTAAAACTTTTATCTTGATATACAGT
>CALWSN010000146.1 GCA_944384215.1 uncultured Clostridia bacterium
TAGGACAAGCAATAGATAATGCTATGAAAAGCATAGAAGAAAATAATACTAGGCTTAAAAATGTATTACCTAAAAACTTTGCAAGAGAAGAGCTTGACAAAAGAAAACTTGGCGAAGTTATAACTAAGTTTAATAATATAGAAATACCAGAAAATGATAATGATGTTTTAGGTAGAGCTTATGAATATTGTTTATCACAATTTGCAGAACAAGAAGGAAAAAAAGGGGGCGAATTTTACACACCAGAATGTGTTGTAAAAACAATAGTTGAAATATTAAAACCTTATAATGGTAGAGCATATGACCCTTGTTGTGGTAGTGGTGGTATGTTTGTTCAATCTAAAAAATTTATAGAAAGTCATCAAGGAAATATAAATGATATTTCTATATATGGACAAGAATCTAACCCTACAACTTGGAAACTTGCTATGATGAACCTTGCCATTAGAGGTATAGAGGCAGATTTGGGACAATATAATGCAGATACTTTTTTAAATGATATACATTCAAATTTAAGAGCAGATTTTATAATGGCAAATCCACCATTTAATCTTTCAAACTGGGGCAGAGATAATTTAGAAGACGACACAAGGTTTAAATATGGATTGCCACCAGATGCTAATGCCAACTTTGCTTGGTTGCAACATATGATATACCATTTATCAAATAATGGTAAAATAGGTATGGTTCTTGCAAATGGTTCTTTATCTTCTCAATCAGGAGGGGAAGGAGATATAAGAGCAAAAATAATAGAAGATGATTTAGTGGATTGTATAATTGCTATGCCTTCACAACTTTTTTATACAACACAAATACCTGTTTGTCTTTGGATAATAGCTAAAGATAAAAAACAAAAAGGTAAAACGCTTTTTATAGATGCTAGAAATATGGGAGAAATGGTATCAAGAAAATTAAGAAAACTTACAGAAGATGAAATAGGTAAAATAGCAAAAACATATACAGATTATGAAAATGGAACATTAGAAGATGTACAAGGTTTTTGTAAAGTAGCTACAACAGAAGAAATAAAATCTCAAGATTATATATTAACACCTGGTAGATATGTTGGTATAGAAGAACAAGAAGAAGACACAGAACCTTTTGATGAAAAAATGGATAGGCTTACAAAAGAGCTTGGGGAAATGTTTGAAGAAAGTAAAAGGCTTGAAGATGAGATAAAAGAAAGATTAGGGGGGATAGGGTTTGAGTTTTAATATTGAGCAATTTAAAAAAGATAAAGAGAAGCTAGATTTATTAAAAGATATAGAAGAAGGTAATAGAATTTTAAATAATTTTAAAAGAGAAGATGCTATTAATTTTATAGAAAAACAAAAATTTGAAAATATAGAAACTAATCTAACAAATATAAATACACAATTTATACCATATAGTCAAGCTAATAATGATACATTAAAAGGTAAAGTCTATGAAATAATAAATATTCTTAAGGTTAAGGCTATTTCAAAGGTGGGTGATTAGAGCGTGGAGCAATGGAAAGAAATAAAATTAGCAGACATATGTGAAATAAAATATGGGAAAGACCATAAAAAACTTGATGATGGTAATATACCAGTATATGGTTCAGGTGGTATTATTAGATATGTAGACACATATATCTATGATAATAAGTCAGTTTTAATACCAAGAAAAGGGACATTAAAGAATTTATTTTTTGTAGACGGAAAATTTTGGACAGTAGACACTATATTTTGGACAAAATTTAAAAATAGTAATGTATTTGAAAAGTATATTTACTACTTTTTACAAACTCAAAATTTAGAAAGTTATAATGTTGGTACGGCTGTTCCTAGTTTGACTACAAGTATATTAAATGAGTTAAAAGTAAACCTACCACCATTAGAAGAACAAAAATCAATAGCAAATACCCTTTCTTGTCTTGATGAAAAAATAGAGCTAAACAACAAAATTAATAAAAATCTTGAAGAAATGGCTCAAGCTATTTTTAAAAAATGGTTTATTGATTTTGATTATCCACTTACTGATGAAGAAATAGCTAATGGTGGGCGTGAGTTTGTAGATAGTGAACTTGGGAAAATTCCTAAGGGGTGGAAGGTTGTTAAAATAAATGAAATATCTCAAATAACTTATGGTAAGAATTTACCAAAAAAAAATTTAAAATCTAAAGGTTATCCTGTTTATGGTGGGAATGGTATAATTGGACATTATAATGAATTTTTATATAAAACTTCTAAAATATTAATTTCTTGTAGGGGTGAAAATTCAGGAAATATAAATTTTTCTTTGCCATATAGTTATGTAACAAATAATTCATTAGTTATTAACTTATTAAATGAAGATTATAGTTATTTTTATAAGTATTATTTTCTATTTAATGATTTCAAGAAACACAAAACAGGTTCAGCACAACCTCAAATAACTATTGATAATATAAAAAATGTAAAAGTTTTATTCCCAAATAACACTATAACAAATAATTTTAAAAATTTTTATAGTAGTATATTTGAGATATATTTAAATACAAATAAAGAAAATGAAAAATTAACACAAATTAGAGATACTTTATTACCTAAACTAATAAATGGTGATGTTAGAGTACCTTATTAACTTTATTTTGTTGAAAACTAAAACTTACTGAAATAAAAGTGCAAATAATATTTTTTTATACAAAAAAAGGTTGAAAGTTTTACCCCAATACACTATAATTATAATTAATTAAAAACTTATAGATTAAGGAGTGTAATTTTGAAACAAAAACTTTCTTTTGATGAACAAATTAAACATTTAAAAAACAAAGGTGTAAAATTTGAAATAGTAACTGAAGAAGAAGCTTTATTATTTTTACAACAAAACACATACTATTTTAAGTTAAAAGCTTTTACAAAAAATTTTATGAAAAATGAAGGCGGTCAATATTGTAATTTAGATTTTTATCATCTTGAATTTTTATCTAGGTTAGATGAAAAAATAAGAAAAATTATATTTCAAATTACATCTACAATAGAACATTATATCAGAGTTAATGTAAATTATTATTTTACTTTAAAAACTGATGAAGACGGATATTCAATTTTAAAAGAGTTTTTAAATAATAATGAAAGTGTTTTTGAAAGTATTAAAAATAGAAAATCTCCGTATACCGATTTTTTTAAAGATAAGTATTTTCCAAATGAATTTGCTATATGGCACTTTTTAGAAGCATCTACTTTTGGAGAACTTATTCAATTTATAAAATTTTGTAAAGAAGTTAAAAATGAATATGTTTTAGAACAATTAGAATACAATAAATTTAAAAGTTATTTATATGTAGTTAAAATTTTAAGAAATGTTTCATCTCATAATAATTGTTATATACATAATATAGCAAATTATGATAATTCATTTAAAAATAATCAAGATATAAAAGCTAACTTAAAAAAATATGACTATTTTGGTTTATCTAAAAATAGAGTAGATAGAAGCTTAAAAATACAATGCATTCACGATTTATTAATTTTGTTAGTTGCATTTAAAGTATTATGCAAAAATTCTACAAAAACAGAACAGATACTAGAAGATATAATAAAATTAATAGAATACATAAAATCTAATTTACAGTATTTTTCAAAAAACAATAAATTATATTCTAGTTTAGAAAATTTATTAACGATTTTAGAAAAAAGTTGTTGACAACAGTGTATATCTGTGGTATAATGTTGCTACGGTCTAAAACGAAAGTTTTTAAGGGATGCAAAATGATTTTTTAATTGTTGTTGCAACCCTTTTTTTATGCTTAAATTTAAAAAGTAGGTGAGAAAATGTCTTTTAAAGAATTAAACTATGAAAACGCAATACTTGAATTATTTCAAAATATGCAATATAAAACTTTAAATGCATCAGATATAGAACGAGATTTAAAAAGTCCTTTGTGGGAGCAAGAGCTACAAGAAAGCTTAACAAGAATAAATAAAAATTTACCTAAAGAAGCTATACAAGAGGCTATTTATAAAATTAAAAATATAGAAAATGGTTCATTAGAACAACAAAATGAAATATTTATGAACTATTTACAAAATGGGGTAACGGTAAAATATAAAGAAGATAACGAAGAAATACATAAATTATGTCGTCTTATAGATTATGAAAACATAGGCAATAACTCTTTTTATGCAGTTAATCAATTTACTTTTATTGAAAGAGAAGAAAAACGCCCTGATGTTATATTATTTATAAATGGACTTCCTTTAATATTAATGGAGCTTAAATCTCCTTCAAGAGAAAATACAACTACAAGCGAAGCTTATAGACAAGTAAGAAACTATATGCAAGTTATACCATCTATATTTATTTACAATGTAGCTATTGTTTTAAGTGATTTAGTAGTTTCTAAAATAGGAACAATAACTTCTAGTGAAGATAGATTTATGGTTTGGAAAACTAAAGACGGAAAATCTGAAGATAAAAGTTTAGTTAATTTTAATGTATTCTTTGAAGGTATTTTCCAAAAAGAAAGATTTTTAGATATTGTAAGAAATTTTTGCCTTTTTTCAAGTACTGGTGTAAAAAAAGTTAAAATTATAGCAGGTTATCATCAATATTATGCAGTAAAAAAAGCCGTTGAACGAACAAAAGAGGCTAAAGAAACTGATAAAAAAGGGGGAGTATTTTGGCATACACAAGGTAGTGGAAAATCTTTATCTATGGTTTTTTATTCTAAGTTGTTATCAAAAGAAATTCCTAATGCAACTATATTAGTCTTAACAGATAGAAAAGATTTAGATAATCAATTATATACACAGTTTGCAAAATGCACAGACTTTTTAAGAACAACACCTATACAAGCAGAAGATAGAAAACACCTTAAAAAGCTTTTAGAAACTACAAAATCAGGGGAAATTATTTTCACAACAATGCAAAAATTTGAAGAAAGTTACGAGGCATTATCTCAAAGAAACGATATAATCGTTATGGCAGATGAAGCTCACCGTGGACAATATGGACTGAAAGAAAAAATAGATGAGGACGGTAAAATAAAAATAGGTTTTGCTAGAATGATAAGAAATAGCTTACCTAATGCAACCTATATAGGCTTTACAGGTACTCCTATTTCACAAAAAGACAAAAGCACAAGAGAGGTTTTTGGAGATTACATAGATATTTACGATATGACACAAGCCGTTGAAGATGGAGCTACAAAACCTGTTTATTATGAAAGCCGAGTTGTTAAGCTACAACTAGACGAAGATACATTAAAACAAATAGATGAAGAATATTCTAATTTAAGTGATTTTGCCGATGAAATAACAATAGAAAAAAGCAAAAAACAATTAGCTAAAATGGACGCAATACTTGGTGCAGAAGAAACAATAAATTCTTTAGTTAATGATATTTTATCTCACTATGATAATTATAGAAAAAATCTTTTAACGGGTAAAGCTATGATAGTAGCTTATTCTAGGGATATAGGTATAAAAATATATAAAAAGATTATAGAGCTAAAGCCAGAATATGAAAAAAATGTAAATATTGTAATGACTTCAAGCAACAACGACCCTGAATATTGGAAAGCACTTATAGGAGATAAAAAACATAAAGATGAACTTGCTATACAATTTAAAGATGATGAAAGCGATTTTAAAATAGCTATCGTTGTTGATATGTGGCTAACAGGATTTGATGTGCCTTCCCTTGCTACAATGTATGTTTATAAACCTATGAAATCTCACAATCTTATGCAAGCTATAACTAGAGTAAACCGTGTATTTAAAGAAAAAGAAGGTGGACTTGTTGTAGATTATATAGGTATTGCAACTGCTTTAAAAGAGGCTATGAACGAATATACTTTAAGGGATAGAGAAAAATATGGTGATACAGATATAAAAACTAAAGCATATCCTATATTTTTAGAAAAACTTAGTTTTTGCAAAGATATGTTTGTAAAATTTGATTATAGTAAATTTTTAAATGGTACAGATTTAGACAGAGCAAATACTATTTTAGACGGAGTTAATTACATAATATCAGATAATAAGAAAAAAGATGACTTTGTAAAAACAGCTAACGAACTTAGACAAGCTTTATCTTTATGTGTAAGTATAGTTTGTGAAGAAGATAGACTATTATCAGCTTTTTTTGAAGCAGTTAGAGCTACTGTTGTGAAAATTAGTTTTAATGGGGAAAATGAAAAAAAATTATCTTTAAACGATGTAAACGAAAATATAAATAATCTTTTAAAAGCAAGTATAAAAAGTGAAGGGATAATAAACTTATTTTCCGATATAAAATCAGAGTTTTCTATATTTAATCTTGAATTTTTACAAGAAGTTAAAAAAATGAAACAAAAGAACATAGCTATAACCTTGCTAAAACAATTATTAAATGAAGAAGTTAAGCAATATAAAAAAAGTAACTTAGTAAAATCTGAATTGTTTTCTGATAAAATTAAAAAACTTATGAACTCATATATAAATGGTTTAATTTCTAATGAAGAGGTAATAGAAGAGCTTATAAAGCTTAGTAAAGAAATAATAAAAATGAGAGAAGAAGCTAAAAAATTAGGATTTACTGAAGAAGAATTGGCTTTTTATGATGCTTTAACAAAACCCCAAGCAGTTAAAGATTTTTATGAAAACAAAAATGAAGATTTGGTAAATTTAACAAAAGAACTAACAGATATGTTAAGAAAAAGCCGTACAGTTGATTGGCAAAGAAAAGAAAGTGCTAGAGCTAAAATGAGGCTAATGGTAAAAAAATTGTTAAAAAAATATAAATACCCACCTGATGATTGTGATGATGCAATAGATACAGTTATAGAACAATGCGAATTATGGGTAGATAATATTTAAAAGCAATTAACAATGGATGAAATAGAGGAGTTATACTATGGAAGAAAATAAAATTTATCATTTTAGAAAAGGTAATGAATATTTAATAAATGACGAACATGAAAAGGCAATAGAAGAATATACAAAAGTAATAAAAATAGACAAAAATTATAAAGACGCATATTTGGGTAGAGGTAGGGCTTATCATAAATTAGAAAAATATGAGAAAACAATAGAAGAATATACAAAAGCAATAAAAATAGATGAAGATTTTAAAGAGGCATATTTGGGTAGAGGTACTATTTATGGTATTTTAGAACAATATGAAAAGGCAGTAGAAGATTTTAGAAAAATAATAGAAATAGATGACGAGTATAAAGAAGCATATAGGGGTAGAGGTCTAGGATACCTTAATTTAAAAGA
>CALWSN010000147.1 GCA_944384215.1 uncultured Clostridia bacterium
GTTTTAGAAAAGCAATTTATTGGAGCAAAAATCAAATGGAAGCACACGCTGACAAATACTCTCAAGCCTTTAATTTAGAAAGTTTAAGAAAACTAGAAAATAATCAAATACCAGAAAAAGAGTTATACAAATACTCTTCTAATTGGTACAAAAACTTTGATGAAATGGGTAAAAAAACTATTTTAAGACAGCTGTTCTCAAAGTATGGAATATTATCAACTGAACTTCAGCAAGCTATTGAATTTGAAGACAAGTCGGTAAATATAGAGAATGGTTCATTTCTTCCAGATGTGCCAGAAGATATACCAGATATTCCAGATATTATAGATGACCCAATACCGACTGAAGTAGCTAACGAAACGGAGCAGATAGACCTTGATAAATTATAATATTTTAAGTAGTGGCAGTAACGGAAATGCCACTATTATAAATGAGAATATATTAATTGATTGTGGTATCCCTTTTAAAAAATTAGAGGGGTATCACAAAAAAATACAACTTGTATTATTAACTCATATACATAGCGACCATTTTAATAAAACGACACTTAAGAAACTTGCCTTAGAACGCCCTACAATACGTTTTGGTTGTGGTAAGTGGCTAGTTAATAGTTTACTAGCTTTAGGCATAAACAAAAGGAATATAGATGTTTATGATATGGATAAAACTTATGATTATGGTTTGTTTAAAATTATACCTTTTTTTCTAATTCATAATGTAGAAAATTATGGTTATAAAATACACTTTAATAATTTTAAATTATTTTATGCAACAGACTGTAACAACTTAAATGGCATAGAAGCTAAAAACTATGACTTATATATGGTTGAAGCTAACTACACCGAAAAAGGTATAAAGGAGCGTATAAAACAAAAAGAATTAAATGGAGAGTACGTATACGAGTATAATTCTCTAAAAAATCATTTAAGTAAAGAAAAAGCTGACAATTTTATATATAGTAATATCGGATATAATAGTCAATTTATATATATGCACATCAATAAGGAGGAATGCTATGAATAAAGTACAATTAATTGGTAGACTTACACGAGACCCCGAACTTAAATACACACAAAGTACAGAACCTATTGCAGTTACACGTTTTAGTGTAGCTGTAAATAGGAAATATAAAAGAGATGGTGAACCAGATGCAGATTTTTTTAATTGTATTACTTTCGGTAAGACTGCTGAATTTGTTTCAAAATACTTTAGCAAAGGTAAAATGATGGGTGTAGCTGGCTCTATTAGAAATAATTCTTGGACAGATAATAATGGTCAAAAACGTATATCTACAGAAATACTTGTTGACGAAGTAGAGTTTTGTGGTGGCAAAACAGAAGAAAAGAACACTCGAGAAACAGTACAAGATGATGATTATTATACAGTAGATAATAATATAGATGATGACAATTTACCATTTTAAAGGAGAAAATTATGAATAAAAATGTAATAAAAATCAATTTAGATAAGTTGTTCAAAAATGAAGAATACGAACGCATAAAAAATACGAAGAAATGCAAAATCAAGCAAAATCTGCAATTTTTTTAGGAGAAATCAAGGAACCTAATTATATTTTTTCGACTGTAATTTTTGATTTTAAAAACAAAACTTATGAATTTACTCGAAACGTGAGAATGTATGATGATGAGAACATCGAGGGGGTATTTTTTGAACTTAACGCTGATTTGTCTTGCAACGGGTGGAAAATTAAAAATTCATCGTTAACTTATGAAAATGAAGGGGTATCTTTTTTAGTGGAGGCAGAAAATATTGAGAAAATACAATAAATATAAAAACAAAAAAGTTGCCATTGACAACATAACCTTTGACAGTAAAAAAGAAGCTAGACGTTATCAAGAACTAAAACTAATGGAAAAAGCAGGGTTAATAACTAACCTTGCTTTACAACCTAAGTTTTTATTGCAAGATAAATTTAAGTACAAAAACAAGACCTACCGTAAAATCGAATATATTGCCGATTTTAGTTATGTTAGAGTTAAAGATGATGTTTTAGTCATTGAAGATGTTAAAGGGCTAAAAACGGACGTGTACAGGCTTAAAGAAAAGATGTTTTTGAAGACGATGACAGATAAAGAAATAAATTTTGAATTTAATGTGATTTAGGAGTGATAATATGATAGATATAAATCAAAAAACTTGGTTAGGTAAATTTGAACGTGATTGCTCTATAAGTTGGGTAGCTATGGAAGTTTTACAAAGATTAACAAATATGGAATGTGATAAAATTAAAAATGCATATTCATCAAAAACGGCAGGCAGTATTCAATTTTTTTATAGGCATCCTTATAGATTTACAAAATTTGGAAAAAATTTTGATGCAAGCTTAGATTTTGTAACAAAAATAAATTTTTTAGAGATATTGGCAGAAGGAGAGCGTGAAGCAGTTTGTGTTCAGCTAGAAACTAAACCGAATACTTTTTGCGATGAAGATGAAAGCATACCCTTTATAACAAGTATTTGTGAAAAATTGAACAATACAATAGATTGTGTTGTTGATGATATATTAACCGAATTAGGAATTAGGCATACAATCGCTAATCGTAGTAGGTATAGCGGTAAAAAATATGAGTACACAATAAATAAAGACGTTAAGGAGGGTTAATATGGCAGAACGTAGAATGTTCGCAAAATCTATAATTGACAGTGATAGCTTTGTAGACATGCCAACAAGTAGCAGATTATTATACTATGACCTAAGTATGCGAGCAGATGATGATGGCTTTGTCAATAGTCCTAAAAAAATAATAAAAATGACAGGGGCTAGTGATGATGACTTAAAACTATTAATAGCTAAAAAATTCTTAATACCATTTGAAAGTGGTGTTGTTGTAATTAAGCATTGGAAGATACATAACTATATTCAAAAAGATAGATATAAAGAGACGTTACACCTTGAAGAAAAGGCACTTTTAGGCACTTTAGAGAACAAGGAATATACCTTGGATACACAATGTATACAGAATGGATACAACTTGGATACACAGGTTAGGCTAGATAAGGATAGTATAGATAAGGATAGTGGTAGGCTAGTAGTAGATGGCTGCCACCACAACCCTAAATCTTACGTTCAAAAATACCTAAAAGCATTTCCGACTTGTTCTAGCTTAGAATTAGAAAAATTAGCAAGTTATGAAGATGATGGGATGGAAGAAGAAGTTATTTGTATGGCTATAGATGAAGCTATAAATAACAATGTTAGAAAGCTAAAGTACATAGAAGCTATATTAAAAAATTGGCTAGGTAATAGCATAAAAACTATTATTCAGTTAGAGGCCTATAAAAAACAAGGTGGTGATAATAATGACACAAGGACTAACAAGCAAACTACAAGAGATGCAGAGCTTGACAAATTCTTGCAAGGAAGATTTACAGAGTTATAATTGCGATTTATGCAAAGATACAGAAGTTATAATTTACGTAGATGAACAAGGCAGAACATTTACAAGGGAATGTACTTGTAAAAAAATAAACGATAGCAAGAGAAGGTTACAGCGAACAGCTTTAGCTAATAAAGCAGAAAAATACACTTTAGAAACATATAGCACCAATGAAGAGTGGCAAAAAAATATATTGGCAAGAGCTAAAGAATATGCAACCAACTTTAATGGTGACTGGCTTTACATTGGTGGGCAACCTGGAGCTGGAAAAACACATATTTGTACAGGTATTGTGCAAGCCTTAAGTTTTAAGTACAACTTAAGTTATGATTATATTTTATTTAATAAAAAAATGACAGAGCTTAAACAAGCAAAGTTTGACGATAAAGAAAGTTACAAAGAAAATATACAAAGGTTGATTGAAGTTGATGTTCTTTTTATTGATGACCTTTATAAAATAGAACCAACAAAGGCTGATATTGATATCTTGTTTGATATAATTAACGAAAGGTACTTAAACAACAAGACTTGTATATTTTCTTCAGAAAAAAATGCTAAAGAGATTATAGTGTTTGATGAGGCTATCGCTAGCAGAATTTTTGAAAAATGCGGCAATTATGTGATAGGGATAGCTAAAGATATAAATAAAAATTATAGACTTAAGCAATAAATTAAAAATAAAGCCACTCACGGCGTTATTTACCCATATTATAAAGTTTTGTAATAAAAATATACATAAAAATAGAAATAGGGGTAAATGGGGCTAATAGGTGGGATATACGGAGGGTTAGGAATTGGGGAAGGTTTAGATAGTGTTTAGGAGGTGCTTTAATTGGAAATATTTTTAGAAATAATAGCGAATATATTAATATTTGCAATGCTTTTTGAAATTATAGTATTTTTGTTTTACAAGATAAAAAATAAAATTTTGGAAAGTGAATTAAATGAGAAGAAAATTGAAAATGAAGAGCTAAACAAAGAATTTACATTGCTAAAGAAAAGAGCATTTGAGTTGACCCAAGAAACGATACATTTAAAGACAGAAGTATCAAATTATGATTCTTTATGCGAAGAATACACAAAGCTAGTTGAGCAAAGAAAAAAAGAAAGATAGAGGGATAAAAATGAAAAAGTTAATTGTTGAACTTAATCAAACTTTTGAAATAGAAATTAGTGAAAATGAAATTG
>CALWSN010000148.1 GCA_944384215.1 uncultured Clostridia bacterium
TCAACTAAACTTGATAAAACTTCTCCTAAAGCAAAATGACTACTAGCACTCATTATTGCTCCTTTAGATATTAAAGCTCTTATACTTTTTATATCATTATCTAGTGTGGCTTCTAATTCTTCTCTAATCATTCTTCTTAAAAAGGTTATTTCATCTTGGTATGAATTTATAGCAAGTCCTTTATCTATAAATTCACGTATAGCCGTTGATATATTTCCATTATGATATTTGTTAGCATATTTTTTTAATTGTTGTTCCTTTTCTTCTGTAACTTTAACAGTTAACTGTTTTAATGCTTTTTTCATATTTTATAATAATTTCACCTCAATCTTTTTTCTATTAAATACTTTTCTTTTTCATATTTGTAACTATTATAAATATCATTTGTATTTTCAATATTTTTAGCTTTTGTTCTATCTAGTATGTCCTTAACCTCACTTAATTTTAAATCATATTTCAAATCTGATATAATTCTATCTTTTAAATCGTAATTATCAATACTTAATAAAAATTGAATACAATCATAATTTAAATCAACTTCTAAACATCTTCGCACTATTTCTAAATTTTCTTCACATATTTCATTCGCTCTTATTTTATTCAATAGTATATTTTTCTCATTATTATCTATCTTCTTAATATTATCTTTAATAAAAATCATTTGTTTCTCCTTAATATTTCAAAAAATTTTTAAACATTCAAAAAACTGTTTGATATTGCTAAAAAATGTCCGTTGAACACCTAGTGTTCAAGCTGTTTTTGGCGACTGGAACAGTCGCCTTATCCTGCCTTACCACCTAAAATGTGGTAAGGTGGAGTAACCCCCCCTAGCCCAAAAGACAAAAATAAAAAATAAATCTCTAATTTTTATATCTTCTTTAACATACTATATCTCCATTTCTTCTGTTTGTTCCATTTCTAAACTACTATTTACATTTTTAAATACATAAGTAGCAAAGTTTATTGTTTCTATTTCTTGTTCTTTAGAAATATAAGTATTATCTAATTTTATAACATCTGTTGATTTATTATAAATGTCTAGTGAGTAGCCACCTATATTTTGTCCATTTTCATTTTTAACTAAAAAAACCATATTTCTATCAACATCTTGATAAATATGGTTATCTTTAAACATCTGAACTAACCTTTGTTTTGGTATATTAGTTTTACTTAATAAAAAAGAATAAAGTTCCTCATTGTTTCCTTTTTCTTTAGGTATAAAAGGTTTTTTTATATATTCATATTTTAAAAAATCTTTATAACTATCTTTGTCCCATTCTTCAACACCTATTCTTATATTATATTTTGCTTCTTTTTCTTTTAACTGTTTATAGGTTATACTATTTTCATCTTTAACTTGTTTATAAAAAACTGTATTAGGGTCTACACATAAAAATATACTTTCTATATTTTCATTATCTTTTATAATACAATCGATATTATCTAAATTTTCTATATGATTTGTATATGCAGTATTAATAGTATTCATCATATATAATGGACTTACTATATCACTATATAAAAATACTGAATTGCTTTTACTATCTAGTGACTTAAAAAACAAAGGCTTTTCTATACTTTTATTTAAAAATTTTAAGTTTTCATATTCCTTATTATAAATATCCCATTCATAACCACCTATATTTTCATCTTTATTATCTTTTATTAATAAAATAGCTTTATTGTCCTGTGTTTCTAATAATATATCATTTCTAAATAAAACTTTTATATTGTCATTATCTATCATATTAATTGTATAATTTCGTATGTTATCTTGATTTTCTAATATCTTAGGTGCTAAAAATGGTTTGTCATCTACATATTTTATATAGCTATTAAATTTAATATTTTTATCCACTTCTTTATCTTTTAAATAATCTTGCCAAGTTTGATTTAAGTCTTTATTTTTAACATTAACTATTTCTATCTTGTAATCATTACCATAGTGTCTATATAGCTTATTTCTATCCCTTATACCTGAGTTATCATTATCTAAAAACAATACAATCTCTTTTATATTTTTATTATCTTGTAAGAAGTTATCCATAGCTTTAAAGGATAAGCAACCTAAAGATACTCTGTTAGCATCTTTCCAGTTATTACCTAAATGTTTTGATATGCTTGCGTGGCTTAATAAATCAATAACACTTTCAAATACATAAACTCTATCACTATTTGATTTTCCATTTATTCTAAATCCAAAGTCTTTATCGCTATTTTTACAATCACCTTTATAATCAATATTAGTTAGCGTGCTTCTTTGCATTGCATATTTAGGCATATTTTCTTTATCCATACCTAAAAATACAATATTATGTTTATCTTTACTTTCATAAATATTTCCACTTTTTATCAAGCTATTTACTATTTCGTGGTCTATTTTTCTAGTTTGTGTAAGATATGCAATAACTCTTTTATTATCTTCATTTTTTTCAGGTAAAATTAATTCTCCTTTTTCTTCTTTTAAGACTTCTTTAGATATTTTGACTTTATGGCTAGAATTAATATAACTTGTTACACTTTTACCATTTAAAGTTTTTATTGCCTCAACAAGTGTTTTACCTTCATAGTGTTGTAAAAACTGTATAGTAGAACCACCTACATTCCTACTATTCCAAAAAAAAGTATTTTTTAGTGGATTAATTCTCATACTGTCGTGTTCTGGTAATGTATATTCATTAGTACCAACTTTTTTTAATTTATATCCATTAGAAATTAAATAGTCTATTAGCTCTACTTGACTTGCTTTTTCATATTCTTCTTGAGTAAAACCTGCCATAAGTTATCACTCCTTTTTATTTTCTTCATAAAATCTTACACACTCTAACACATAGTCTTTAGCTTCTTTGTCTGTTGTAAAAGTTTTATTGCTTATTTCTCTAATATC
>CALWSN010000149.1 GCA_944384215.1 uncultured Clostridia bacterium
CTATATACCAGTTAAGCAAAATAAAGATAAAGAGATTAGATATACTAAAAATATAGATTTTAATGATAATGTGGCAGAAGAATATTTAAATAATTTATTTACTGAAGAAGAAATATTTAATAAATTACTTAATAGGGATAAAGATTTATTATTAAATCCTTATATAAAATAATTTTTAGAAGGTGTATATATGAAATTAAAAACAAGATTTTTTGGAGAAATAGATATAGATAATAAAAAAATAATAAATTTTGAAGAAGGTTTACCAGGTTTTGAAGATTTAAATAAATTTTTATTTATGACAGATGAAGATGAAAATAGCCCTTTTTGTTGGCTACAATCAATAGAAAATATAGATGTAGTATTTACATTATTTAATGTATTTAATTTTTTACCAGATTATAACCCTATTGCAGAAGTAGAAAGCTTAGAAAAATTAGGTGAAGTTAAAGAAGATGATTTAATAATTTATTGTATAGCTAGTATACCTGAAGATATAAAAAATATGTCTATAAATTTAAAAGCACCAATAGTTATAAATATGAATAATAATAAAGCAAAGCAAGTTATATGTAATAATGAAGAATATGCTGTAAAATATTATATATATAAAGAACTATTAAAACATCGTTCTAATGAAAAGGTTGGTGAATAATGTGTTAGCATTAAGTAGAAAAAAAGGTGATTCTATAATTGTAAATGAAAATATAGAAATAGTTATAATAGATATAGGTAAAGAACAAGTAAAGATTGGTATAAAAGCACCTAAAAATATACCTATATATAGAAAAGAAGTATATGAGCAAATAACAAATGAAAATAAACAGGCTATTTTAGATATAGATATAAAAGATATAAAAAAATTATTTGACATTTAAATATATTTAAATTATAATTTAAGTATATTTGCCCTCATAGTTAAATGGATATAACAAGCCCCTCCTAAGGGCTAGTTGCTGGTTCGATTCCAACTGGGGGTGTAAAAAAGTAGGCTATTTAGCCTACTTTTTAATTTGTTATACTATTTTTTATATCATTTTTTATATTGTTATACATATCTTTTTCTTTATTATAAATATTATTAATATCTGAAGATATTTTTTCTTTTGTAGATTTATCTTCATTACCCTTTATATTTTCTGCACCTTTCATACCATCACCAAATCTGCTATTTGTTGTAGAATAAGTCTCTTTTTTATAACCATTATAATAGTTTAAATCATAGGTAGAAGATTCTAAATTATAGTTATCTGTATTATATCTATAACCATCAAAAACACCATTTATATTGTTAGATATAGAAGATTTAGTAGAAGTTTCTGGTGTAGTTGTAGAGGTAGTGTCATTATTGTTGCCACAACCTGTAATTGATACACCTACCAAAACTAATCCAATGGGTAATAATTTATTAAAATTCATATATATGCCTCCTTAAAAGAAGTATAGATTAAATTTTATTTTTTGTATTACGATAATATTTTGTGCAAATATTAAAATAATAATACTGAAAGATAAAGTATTATATGGATATAAAAGGTTAATAATTGACAATAAAGAAAAACAAGTGTATAATGTATAGTAAAAAAGTATGAAAAGGTGATTTTTTTGAAATATATATATTTAATTATAGCTTTTATTATGTTAGCCATTGGCACAATAGGCATAGTTTTACCTATTTTGCCAACTACTCCATTTTTATTAGTTTCTTCTGTATGTTTTGCAAAAGGCTCTAATAAATTTCATAATTGGTTTGTTAATACTAAAATATATAAAAATAATCTTGAAGATTTTGTTAAAAATAGAGAAATGAAACTAAAAACAAAAGTTTATTTAATGGCATTATCTTCTACTATGATAATAATATCTATATTTATGGTAGATATTATATATTTAAAATTAATGCTTTTTTGTATAGATTTGTTTAAATATTATTATTTTATATTTAAAATAAAGACTATATAATAAAACTGATAAAATGCTAAATATTGACAATAATATACTATAATGATATTATATATAAGGTTAACTAAATATTTTAACAGTTATTAAAAGACAATAAAATCATATATTTATTATAAAATATAATTATAGTTATAGTATTATTATAACTATGGAGGGTAATATGGATATAAAAAGTCAAATAGATTTAGCTATAAATAATTTTGATTTACAGGGAAAGGTAATAAATACAAAACCTTTAGAAAAGGGGCATATTAATGACACTTTTTGTGTTGAATGTGTGTTAGATGATAACAGCATAAAAAGATATATTTTACAAAGAATAAATACAAATATTTTTAAAAATACAGACGATTTAATGGAAAATGTTGTTAATATTACATCATATCTTAGAAAGATAATTTTAGAAAATGGTGGAGACCCTGAAAGAGAAACTTTAAATGTTATAAAAACAAAAGATGGCAAAAATTATTACAAAAGTGATAATAACCATTGTTGGAGAGTTTATAATTTTATAGAAGATGCTACTACTTATGATTTGGTAGAAAATGTTCAAGATTTTTATGAAAGTGCAGTTGCTTTTGGTAATTTTCAAATGCTTTTATCAAATTTTCCAGCCAATATACTTCACGAAACTATCCCCAATTTTCATAATACAGTAGATAGGCTTAATAAATTAAAACAAGCGATAGAAAAAGATAGCTTTAATAGAGTAAAAGAAGTTAAAAATGAGATAGATTTTGTTTTAGATAGAGAAAAAGACTGCTATATTATATGTGATTTATTAGATAAAAAAGAGATACCTCTTAGAGTTACACATAATGATACAAAGCTTAATAATATTATGATAGATAATAAAACAAAAAAGGCTATATGCGTTATAGATTTAGACACTGTTATGCCTGGTACTGTTTTAAATGATTTTGGAGATTCTATAAGGTTTGGTGCTAGCACAGCCTTAGAAGATGAAAAAGATTTATCTAAAGTAGAGTGTAGTATGGAGCTTTTTGAAGCATTTACTAAAGGGTTTATAGAAGGTACAAAAGATAGCCTTACAGATAAAGAAAAAGAAATGTTGCCTATGGGTGCAAAAATAATAACTTTAGAGTGTGGTATAAGATTTTTAACAGATTATTTGCAAGGTGATACTTATTTTAAAACACATAGAGAAGGACATAATTTAGATAGAGCTAGAACACAATTTAAGCTAGTTTTAGATATGGAGAAAAAATGGCAACAGATGGCAGATATAGTTAAAAAATATAGTTAATAAACATTAAAAATTAAATGAAAAACCTATTTATTTTGCTTAAATAAATAGGTTTTTTAGTTTGACATAGTATATATATTTATATATAATATATATTAAGGATAGAATAAAATCTATTTTAATAAATAAATTACAAAATAGGAGGTAATATTATGAAAAAAGCACATATTATTTCGCATAGCCACTGGGATAGAGAATGGTATTTACCATATGAGAAACATCATATGTTATTAATAGAATTTTTTGATACTTTAATAGAAACTTTAGAAAATGACAAAGATTACAAAAGCTTTCATTTAGATGGACAAACTTTATTAATAGAAGACTATTTACAAGTTAGACCAGAAAATAAAGAAAGACTTAAAAAATTAATAGAACAAAAAAGAATACACGTTGGACCTTGGTTTATCTTACAAGATGAATTTTTAACAAGTAGTGAGGCTAATGTTAGAAACCTACAAATAGGTCATCAATTAGCTAGAGAATATGGCGAAGTATGTAAAGTAGGGTACTTTCCAGACTCTTTTGGTAATATGGGACAAGCCCCTCAAATGTTAAAAAAGGCAGGTATTGATACTGCTGTTTTTGGTAGAGGTGTTAAACCTACTGGCTTTAACAATCAAGTTAGTGAAAGTGATACATATGAATCTCCTTATTCTGAAATGTATTGGAATTCTGAAGATGGTTCTTCTGTTTTAGGCATACTTTTTGCTAATTGGTATAGTAATGGTATACATGTTCCAACAGATGAACAAGAGGCTAAAGAATATTGGGCTAAAAAATTAGATGATGCATCTAAATATGCTAGCACTTCTCATTTATTATTTATGAATGGTTGTGACCACCAACCAGTACAAACAGATTTATCTAAAGCTATTGAAACTGCTAAAAAAGTATATCCAGATGTAGAGTTTATACATTCTAATTTTGAAGACTATATTAAAGCTTTAAAAACAGAATTAAAAGAAGATATGACAACTATTACAGGTGAGCTTAGAAGTCAACAAACAGATGGTTGGTATACTCTTGCTAATACGGCCTCTTCTCGTATTTATATAAAACAAATGAATGCTAAATGTCAAATGTTATTTGAAAAAGTGGCAGAGCCTTTAGCAACAATGGCTTATGTAAATGGTAAAGAATATCCACACCATTTATTTAAATATGGTTGGAAACTTTTAATGGAAAACCACCCTCACGATAGTATTTGTGGTTGTAGTGTTGATGATGTTCATAGAGAAATGGTAACAAGATTTGAAAAAGCAGAAAATGTGGCTAAACATATTATTGATGAAAGCCTTGCTTATTTAAAATCTAAAGTAAATACTAAAAACTTTGAAAATATAAGCAAAGATGCTATACCTTTTATCGTTACTAACACAAGTGCAGACAACCGTTCTGGTGTTGTAGAAATAGATGTTGAAGTATTTAAAAAATACTTTAAAGAAGGTACTGTTGCAGGCATAGTTAAAGAATTAAATGAAATGAGCTTACCTACATATAAAGTGGTAAATGCTAATGGTGAAGAAGTTACTGCTAAAGTAGAAGTTATACCAAACTATTTTAACTATGATTTACCAAAAGATAAATTTAGAGACCCATATATTGCTAAAAGGGTAAAAGTTACTTTAGAAGTGGTAGATATGAAATCATTTAGCTTTGAAAGTTTTGCACTTATACCTAATGAACAAAACACACCTAATAATGAATATATGGTTAAAGAAAATAACAAAATAGATACGCCTTTCTATGAAATAAACTTTAACAAAGACGGTAGCTTTAATCTTTTAGATAAAGCTAATAGCAAAACTTGGGAAAACTTAGGGGTATTTGAAGACTGTGGAGATATAGGTAATGAATATATTTACTTTATGCCAGTAGGAGAAACTCCTATTACTACAAAAGGTGTAGATGCTAAAGTTGAAATATTAGAAAATGAGCCTTATAGAGTTGTTGTAGGTGTTACACACACAATGAAAGTGCCTAAAAAAGCTAATGAAACTTTAGATAAAGAAATACAAGACCTTGTGGAGTTTAAACATAGAAAAGCTCAAAGGGTAGATGAATTAATAGAACAAGTTATAAATGTAAAATATACATTTGAAAAATCAAACCCTGTTATTAAAGCAGTAGCAAGTTTTAATAATCAAGCATTAGACCATAGAATAAGAGCATTATTTGAAACTAACTTAGATACACCATATCATTATGCAGATGCTATTTTTGAAGTAGCAAAAAGAGATAATACACCAGATAAAGCTTGGGAAAATCCTTGCAACGCACAACACCAACAAGCATTTGTTAATGTTCATACAGATGAATGTGGATTAACTATTGCTAACAAAGGTTTAAATGAATATGAAATATTAAGAGATGGCAAAAATACAATTGCTATTACTATTCATAGAGGTACTAGAGAGCTTGGTGACTGGGGTGTATTTTTAACACCAGAAGCACAATGTTTAGGTGAGCGTCAAGTAGAATTTGCAATTATTCCACACGGTAAAGATAAAGATGTTTATAAATCTTATAAATTAGCTTATCAATACCAAATTGACTGGACTTATACACAAGCTTGCTTACAAGAAGGTAGCCTTAATAGTGGTTATCAATTATTAGATACAGCTCATTTAGAGGTAGCTCATTCTGCTCTTAAATTAAGCTATGATAGCAAATATATTGTTACTAGATGGTTTAACCTTGCAACAGAAGATGCTAATCTTCAGATTAATACAGATATGAATATTGTTGAGTTAGACTTATTAGAAGAAAAAGAGATAAGAAACTTAAATAACAATATTAAACTTGGTAAAAAAGAAATAATTACTTTAGGTTTAAAAAAATAAATTTTAATAATAAAATTTTAAATACTTTGTATTTAAAAACATATATTAAATAAAACTAAAAAATAGCTAATAAAATATTAGCTATTTTTTAGTTGGTTTCTTTTATCTTTTATACCTTTTAATATAATTTCTCTAGCTTTTATAGCATCATCTTTTTTAAGGGCAGGCATACCTTTTAAAGGATATTCTATGCCAAGATTTTTATATTTTACTTCACCCATTTCGTGATAAGGTAAAACATCTAAAGCCTTAACATTTTTTAGCTCGCCAATAAAAAGACCTAGCTCATATAAATATTTTTCATTAAATGTGTAGCCATCTACAACAACGTGTCTAACCCAAATAGGTTGACCTTTATCGCTTAAATATTTGGCAAATTCTAAAATATGAGTGTTAGGTACAGCACATAGTTTTTTATGTTCATCATTATTTATATGTTTTAAATCTAAAAGAATTAAATCGGTAACAGATAAAAGTTTATCCATTTTTTCTATTATTTTATCATTAGCTTGGTCAAAAACAATACCAGATGTATCTAAACAAGTGTGAATATTTTTAGCTTTAGCTTTTTCAAAAAGTTCTGTTACAAAGTCTATTTGTAGAAGAGGCTCACCGCCAGTAACAGTAAGCCCTCCATCTTTATAATAACTTTTTGTTAAGTCATATTGAGCTAATATTTCATCTGCAGTCATTTTTGTACCTTTATTAAGTTCCCAAGTATCAGGGTTGTGGCAATAAAGGCAACGTAGTGGGCAACCTTGTGTAAATACAACAAATCTAACACCAGGTCCATCTACTGTACCAAAGCTTTCTGTAGAGTGAATATAGCCTTCCATAATTACATTGCTTTGTGGAATGTTCTGTTGATTACATCGTCTTGTTGTTCTTTAGTAAGTTTGTTAAAGTTTACTGCGTAACCAGAAACACGGATTGTTAATTGTGGATATTTTTCAGGGTGAGCTTGAGCATCTAATAAAGTTTCTTTAGTGAAAACATTTACGTTAAGGTGGTGTCCACCGTGCTCAGCATATCCATCTAACATTGCTACTAAGTTATCTACTTGTTGATTATTTACATTTGACATAATAAAATTCCTCCTATTTATAAATAATATATATTTATTATATGGGGCTATAAGCTATTATATAGCCCCTATATTGACTAATTATTATCTTCTATACCTTCAAAAAGAGTAGGTACTTTACAAGCCATATCACCAGATGAACAATCTAAGCTATTGGCTGTATCAACTTTTTTTGAATTAATATCATTGCTATTTACTTCTATGTTCATATGACCACCGTCTTTTACCATAAATTTATCTAGCATAGCAATTATATCATCAATTCTTTTATCATTGTTCATAATAACACCTTCTTAGGTTAATTATTTATCAAGTTCTACCTCTAAGTCACCAACAAATACTTGGTCTTCTTTACCAAGAGCACCAGGTATAATAGAGAATGTATTAGAGATACCATCTTGAGCGTCCATAAATGGTAATTTTGCAACAGAAGCTAAGCTTGCAACAGCACCGTGGCTATCACGACCGTGCATTGGGTTAGCACCAGGAGCAAAAGGTTCACCAGCTTTTCTACCACAAGGAGTAGAACCAGTAGCTTTACCATAAACAACGTTAGATGTAATAGTTAAGATAGAAGTAGTAGGGATACCATTTCTATAAGTTTGGTTCATTCTTACATATTCCATAAATGTATGAACAAGCTCAACAGCTATGCTATCTACTCTATCATCATTGTTACCATATTTAGGGAAATCACCTTCAACTTCGTAATCTACGGCAATACCATTTTCATCTCTAATAGCTTTAACTTTAGCATATTTAATAGCAGATAAAGAGTCTGCTACAACAGATAAACCAGCTATACCAGTTGCAAACCAACGAGTAACGTGTCTATCGTGTAAAGCCATTTGAAGTTTTTCATAACAATATTTATCGTGCATATAATGAATAACATTTAATGTGTTTACATAAACACCAGCAAGCCATTTCATCATATCTTTATATCTTGGCATAACTTCATCATATGTTAAATATTCATCAGTAATAGGTCTAAATTTAGGACCAACTTGTGTTTTCTTAACTTCGTCAACACCACCATTGATAGCGTAAAGTAAACATTTAGCAAGGTTAGCACGAGCACCAAAGAATTGCATCTCTTTACCAACTCTCATAGAAGATACACAACAAGCGATAGCATAGTCATCACCGTGAGTAACTCTCATAAGGTCAGCATTTTCATATTGGATAGAAGATGATGTAATAGAAGTTTTTGCACAGAATCTTTTAAAGCCTTCAGGTAATCTTACAGACCATAAAACAGTTAAGTTTGGCTCTGGAGCAGTACCTAAGTTGTTAAGAGTGTGTAAATATCTAAAAGACATTTTTGTAACAAGAGGTCTACCATCTAAACCAACACCACCGATAGATTCTGTTACCCAAGTAGGGTCACCAGAGAATAATTGGTTATATTCTGGAGTACGAGCAAATTTAACAAGTCTTAATTTCATAATAAAGTGGTCAACAAATTCTTGAATTTGCTCTTCAGTATATTTACCAGCTTTTAAATCTCTTTCTGCATATATATCAATAAATGTAGATGTACGGCCAAGAGACATAGCAGCACCATTTTGTTCTTTAATAGCAGCTAAGTAACCAAGGTACATCCATTGAATAGCTTCTTTAACGTCATTTGCAGGTCTTGAAATATCAAAACCATAAATTTCACCTAATTTTTTAAGTTCTCCAAGAGCTCTAATTTGTTCAGATAATTCTTCTCTATCACGAATAATATCTGGAGTCATTACACTACCAGTAGAACGTTTTTGTTCTTGTTTATCTTCGATAAGTCTGTCTACACCATATAAAGCAACTCTTCTATAATCACCAATTATACGGCCACGACCATAAGCATCTGGAAGACCAGTAATAATTTTGCTTGAACGACAAGCTTTCATTTCGTCTGTATAAGCATCAAAAACACCAGCATTGTGAGTTTTTCTATGAGTAGTAAAAAATTCACTAATTTCTGGGTCTACTTTATATCCATATGCTTCACAAGAACTTTCTGCCATTCTTATACCACCATAAGGTTGTAAAGAACGTTTAAAAGGTTTTTCTGTTTGGAAACCAACAATAGTTTCTTTATCTTTGTCTAAATAACCAGCACCGTGAGATGTAATAGTAGATACAACTTTTGTATCCATATCTAAAACGCCACCAGCTTCTCTTTCTTGTTTTGTAAGGTCCATAACTTGAGCCCAAAGGTCAGTAGTATTTTTTGTAGGACCAGCTAAGAAACTATCATCACCTTCATATGGTGTGTAATTTTTTTGTATAAAGTCTCTAACGTTAACTTCTTTTTGCCAATTACCACCAACAAAATCTTTCCATTCAGTGTTCATTAATCATTCACCCCTAAATAACAATATTAAATATTTTATTTTAAAAATAAAGTATATTAATTTAATCTACTTTTCATTAACATTATATAATATATTTTTACATAAATCAAGATGCATATTCATCAGTATAGTTAAATTTTTTATTAGTAATTTTAATTTTTTTTAAGCAACTTGAACAATATTTTTAAGCCTATATGTGAGGGATTATAAGTCTTATATTTTATAGCTAATAACGTTTATATAGATATGCTTATATATATTATATGTAAATATAATAATTGTAAACAAAAAAATAAATGTAACAAAAAAAATAGATAGTAATATTATAATATTAGGACAAACAATGTCCTTAATTAAAATTTAAAAGGAGAATTTTTATGGGATTAAACCTTTCAAATAAAGTATTAGACAAAAGCAAAATATTATGTAGAGAACCCTTTTTTGTTACACTTGCTCTTTCAGCTTCACCAGATATACAAACTAACCCAACAGATATTGTTTTAATATTAGATAGGTCTGGTAGTATGACAGGCTTACCATTAGAAGAGGTAAAATCTGCAGCTAAAACCTTTATAGATATTATAGATGAAGCTACAGATGGTGTAAAAGATGGAACAATAGGCAATGGTAGTAGCATAGGTATAGTTAGTTTTTCTACAACTGCTACAGAAGATTCACCGCTTTCAACAAGTGTTAGTGATTTAAAAGCAGCAGTAGATACTTTAGTAGCAGGTGGAAACACAAATCATTCTGATGCATTTAAAAAGGCAAGAGAGCTATTTGACCCATTATCTACTAATGCTAAAGTTATGGTAATGTTTACAGATGGAAAAACAACAGTAGGTCCAAACCCATCTATAGAAGCAGCATTGGCAAGAAGTTTAGGTATAACTATATATTGTATAGGACTTACAGGTTCAGGAGGTATAGATGTTAGTGCGTTAAATGATTGGGCAACAGACCCAGATAGTACGCATGTTTCTATTGCTCCAACGCCTTCAGACTTAGAAGAAATATTTAAACAATTAGCAGCTAATATATCTAAAACAGGTGCTACAAATATTGTTATAGATGAAGTTTTAAATGATGAATTTAATATAGTACAAATTCTTCCACCTAACATAGGTAATGCTAGTTTAATAAATAATACAACATTAAAATGGACAATAGATGAGCTTGGTAAAACAACTAATGAAGGTGCATCTTTAACATTTGAAGTAAAATATTTAGGAGATTCATCTGGTGTATTTGAGGTAAATAAATCTATACAGTATACAGATGATGAAAATAATATAGCTAATTTTGGCTCACCAGAAATAGCAATAGACTGTACAGATGTTATAGTAGTAGACCCTTGCCCAACACCTCAAAATATTGATTTTGATAATTGTCAAGATTATTTAGACTATGATTTAGGAAATTATTTTTTAGATAACTTAGGTCGTATTTTAGAGCTTAGCCTAACTATTAAAAATGTTTGTCCTAATAAAAAAGTTGCATTAGCAGTTATTTTAAACCAAGTAGATGATTTAGGTGTAGAAACTAAAAAAGGTATGAAAATAATATCTGTTCCGCCACACAATAGTGATGTATGTGAAGATATTAGGCTTACTAATATTAAATTTGTTTTACCAGAAGAAAATGGACTTTTATGCCAAAAAAGAAGATATGCTGCAAGAGTTATTGCAAACTATATAGATAACAATCCTATTTGCTAGCGAAAAATGTAATATTTTGTATAAAAATGTAAAGATTTGACATAAACAAAAAAATATGTTAATATATCTATAAAATGAGAGTTAAGTTAAACTCTGCATATCTTTAAAATATATAACTATTTTTAGGAGGATAAATTTTATGAAATCTATCGGTATGATAAGACAATTAGATGAACTTGGAAGAGTTGTATTACCAAAAGAATTGAGAGAGGCATTTAATTTAAAACATAAAGATGCTTTAGAAATATTTGTAGAAGAAGATAAAATTATATTAAGAAAATATGAACCAGGTGATATTTTTGATGGTGATATGACAGATTTAATAGAATACAAAGGCAGAAAAGTTTCTTTAAAAACAATTAAAAACTTATTAGAAATAGCAAAAACATCAGGATATGATGTATAAAAATATATAAAAGGCTGTGTAATCACAGCCTTTTATATATTTCATTATATGTATGGTGTTTTAAGCCATTTGGATAAAAGTCTAAAATATTTAATATAGACCAAAAAGATTTATGTTTTTTTATTATTTCTAAATAAAAAACATCATTAATAAATATATATTTTATTATATCATTTGGGACATATAACTTTAATATTTTATTATTAGATAAACTTTTAATTATTATAAAATTATCAAACCACTTTGTATAGACAGTAAAGTTATCTTTATATTTAGTGTTTTTATTAAAGTAAAAAATATTATTTTTTGATAAAGTACATTTTTTTATTTTGTTATATCTATTAATTTCATTAAGAATAAAAACTTTATCTAATTTTACATCTACATTAAAAAATTTATTTAAAAAAGATATAGTGTTGCATATTTTATCTTTTCCATTATAAACTATATATATTGTTAATAAGTCATTTAAATTATTATAATTTTTATAATTATTAATAAAAAAATTATAAAAAGAATTATATATTTCTTTATCATTTTTATCTAAATATTTTATCTTATTAAAAGTAGATAAAATATTAAATAACTGTTTATCCATATTTAATCACCTACTATGTTAAAAATATTTACATAATAAATGATATTTATACTAGTATAAAAATATTACTTATTTATAAATTTTTTATAGTAGAGATTATAGTATAAAAAGCAAACAATAATTCCCATCAAAAACCCACCTATATGACCTGCATTATCTATATTTGGACTTGTAAAGCTAGCTAAAATACCAATTATAGAAAATATAGCTATTGTATAATAATCTAGGCCATCAAGTTTAATTTTTTCTTTTATACTAAAATATAATGTAGCACTTTCTAAAGCAAATATAGCACCGCTAGCACCAATAGAATAAGTTTTTGTAAATAATATACTAAAAATACCACTAGAAAAACCACCAATTATAAATATTAATAAAAATGCAGTTTTACCTAAATATTTTTCTATTCTTGTGCCAAATATATAAAGGCTTAAAAGGTTAGATATTAAATGTGTTAAGCCAGAATGTAAAAATAAAAATGTTATAAGCCTATAATATTCTTTATCTTTAAAAAGAGTAGGTGATATGCCATAATTATATATAATATAATTTTTATCAAACACAGGAGACATAGCTATAACCATATGTATAAGTAAAAGAATAAAAATTAAACTATATGTAAAATAAGTGTTTTTAGATATAATATAATTTTGTTTTTTTATTTTAACAGAATTAAAATCTTCATTTAATGAATATTTAATGTATTTTTCTATATCTAAAAATTTTGTAGGTTGGTTAGATTTTACTAGTATATTTTTATTTGATAAATCTACCCCCCATACTATATTTACAACTTTGTTATCTAAATCAAGCTCAGAGCTTAAAAAATGTATATCATCTTCTAAAAAATTTTCGCTTATTAATAATTTAACTAAAAATATTTTATTGAGGTTAAATTTTTTTAATATAGAAGAACAATTTTCTTCTATAACATTAAAGTAATCTTTATAAGATATATTATCTTTAACCATAGGTACAATAAGATACCCATTAGAACCTATATTTTTAAAGTATATATCATTATCTGAAATATTATTTTCAATTTTAAAAAAATCGTTATTTAATAGATAGTTATTAAAATTTGATAAAAAATTTAAATCCATTATTTTTTCCTTCTTATAAAAATTTATTTTCTTATGTTTTTTATTTTATAATAATATTTGTAATATGTAAAGGCAAATTATACCTGGTATACCTAAGATACCAGAAAAAATGCCAGTAAATAAGTTAATATTTACGTAAATACCATTAGCTTTTAATATAACATTAGAGATGTATATAAAAACAACACCTAATAATATATTAAATAAAAGCTTTATCATAGATTTGCTAGAAAATAATAAAACTATAAAAAGCAAGCCTAACAATATATAAATAAAGTTATCTGAAGACATATAAAACCTCCTATGAAGCGGGAAATTTTTGTAAGATTTGAGGAAAGTTTATAACAATTCCTTTTTTCTTACTAAGTTTTAAAAAGTAATCATATTTTTTTTGTAATGACATTATTTCATATATAATACTATCTATTAATGTATCATCATTTGCAAAATCTAAACACATTTCGGCATATTCAAGTTTTATTTTAGTATCTTGTAGAAAGTATATAATTTCGCTAGCTTCACTATCTAAAGAATTTGTAGATTTTAATAAGTTTTTTTCTTTTTTTAATAGAAGTAAGTTTTCCATTTGTGTTCCTCCATAAATTATCTTATAGGTAAAATATTACTAATATTAATATAGTCAAAATTTTACTTATTTATTCTAAAAAATAACAATTAAAAAATATAAAATTTATAGGTTTAAGTTTAAAAATGTATATAAAAACGAAAAATTATTACAATAATAGTTATTATTAATAAATTTTACGACAAAAAGTATAGTAAATTAGTAAACATTGCATTATATTAAAAGTAGTATATTAAGAAAAATTAACAATAATTATTGTTAAAAATTGTTAAAGTTTATACGATAATTATTGTTGAACAATTCCTTGTAATATAGTATAATATTGTCATATATGTACAAAATAATTGTTTTTGGAGGAAAATTATTATGGAAAAAATAGTTGTAGTTGGTGCTAACCACGCTGGTACTGCTTGTATAAATACAATACTTGACAATTATAAAGATAAAGAGGTAGTAGTTTTTGATGCTAACAACAACATAAGCTTTTTAGGCTGTGGTATGGCTCTTTGGATTGGTAACCAAATTGCTGGTGCTGAAGGTTTATTTTATTCTAACAAAGAGATATTATCAGGCAAAGGTGCTAAAATCTATATGGAAACTAAAGTTGACTGTATAGATTATGCTAATAAAAAAGTTTGTGCAACAGATAAAGATGGTAACAAAATTGAAGAAAGCTACGATAAAATCATTTTAGCTACTGGTTCTTTACCTATTACACCAAAAATTGAAGGTATGGAGCTTGAGAATGTTCAATTTGTTAAATTATATCAAAATGCTGCTGAAGTTATAGAAAAATTAAAAGATGATAGTATCAAACACGTTACTGTTGTTGGTGCTGGTTATATAGGTGTTGAGCTTGCAGAAGCATTTAAAAGAAATGGTAGAGATATTACATTAATTGACTGTGCAGACACTTGTCTTTCTGGTTATTATGACAGAGACTTTACTGATATGATGACAGAAAATTTAAAAGAAAATGGTGTACAAGTTGTATTTAACGAGATGGTTCAAAAAATTACTGGTAATGGTAAAGTTGAAGCTATCGTTACTGATAAAAATGAATATAAAACAGATATGGTTGTTCTTTGTATTGGTTTTAGACCAAACAATGAGCTTGGTAAAAATGACTTAGCTTTATTTAAAAATGGTGCATACCTTGTTAATAAAAGACAAGAAACTAGCATAAAAGACGTTTATGCAATAGGTGACTGTGCTACTGTTTATGACAACTCTATTAAAGGTACAAACTATATAGCACTTGCTACTAATGCAGTACGTTCTGGTGTTGTAGCAGCTCACAATGCTTGTGGTACAGATATTCAAAGTATTGGTGTACAAGGTTCTAATGGTATTAGCATTTGGGGTCTTAATATGGTATCTACTGGTCTTACTTTAGAAAAAGCTAAAGCTAATGGCTTTGATGCTATTACAACAGAATTTGAAGATTTACAAAAACCAGCATTTATTGAACATAATAATGAAAAAGTTAAATTAAGAATAGTTTATGATAAAAACACAAGAGTTATTTTAGGTGCACAAATGGCTTCTAGAGAAGACATTTCTATGGGTATCCATATGTTCTCTTTAGCTATTCAAGAAGAAGTAACTATTGATAAATTAAAATTATTAGATATTTTCTTCTTACCACACTTTAATCAACCTTATAACTATATAACTATGGCTGCTTTAACAGCAAAATAATAAAATTTATAAAAAAATAAACTAGCATAATAAAAAAATGCTAGTTTATTTTTTTATATTTAATATATTTTTATAAATAAATTATAAATTTTAATATAATTATGTAGTTGTAAATAAATTTTTAGTAATAAATAAATAAAAATATGTAAAAAATATAGTATAACTATTTAGTTATAATACAAATAGTAACTTTTAATCTTGGTCTATAAAATTTACAATATAATTATAATTATTTGAAAACATTTTAGAAAGGATTTGGTTATTATTAAAAATATATTTCATAAAACAAAACATATACCTTTACCTATTGTACCTTGTATGTTAGGCGCTTGTACATTATCTAACGTATATAATGGTTTAGGTTTTAGCTTTATAAGGCATTTAACTACATTTTTTGCAATAATTATAGTGTTGGCATATATAATAAAAATTATAGTTCACCCAAGTGTTATAAAAGAAGAATATAAAAACCCTGTTACGTCTAGTTTATACCCAGGTATATGTATGGTATCTATGGTTATAGGAGCATATCTTTATGATTATTTTAATACATTTGGTAAGATTATATGGATAATAGCTATTATTTTGCATAGTATTCATATATTTACATTTACTTATTTACATTTTATAAAATCTCGAGATATAAACACATTTTTACCAACTTGGTTTGTTACTTATAATGGTATAATGGTTAGTAGTGTAGTTGGGGCTAATATGAATGCAGATAAATTTTTAACATTTATTGTTTATTATGGTATAATGATATACTTTTTATTATTACCTATTATGATTTGGCGTCTTATAAAATTTGAAATAAAAGATACAATGATGCACGGAACAGCTATACTTTTAGGACCTTGTAGCCTTTGTATAGTATCATATATTAATATAATAAAAAATCCTAATATAGTCTTAACTTGGGTATTATATATTTGTGTTTTATTATCGTTATTATACGTATTAGTTATGCTACCTAAATTTTTCTCATATGCATTTACACCAGCTTTTGCAGGGCTTACTTTCCCTATGGCAATAGGTACAGTTGCTACACAAAAAATGGTGTTTTACTTAAATAATAGTGGTTATGAAAATATAGCTAACATATTTAAACAGCTAGAAGGTGTTCAAATATATATTACAACTGCTATAATAGGAGTTGTATTGTTTAATTTTGTAAAATATTTAAGATTAAATTTTACTAATAATATTATTTAGTAAGGAAATATAAGAATGAAGAAAAAAAGTAATATAAATTTATTTTTAGTTATTTTATGTATATTTATGCTTGGTTTAGTAGTATCAACTTATTATAAAGTATATAAATTATCAACTGAAAATTCAATAAATTTTTATAGTTTAAAAAATAATTTTGAAGAAAGTGGTTTAAAATATATACTTGAAGATAAGGGGTATGATGAAGTTTCTATTACAGATGAGGCTATTTTAATAAAAAGAGATAATACTACATTTTATTTTAGAGAAAATTGGGATAAAACAGAATTTGAAGATAAAGATAGTTTAAGCAATAATTATTATATAGAAGATTTAACAATAAATGCTAATGGAAGATTTTGTAGAGATATCCATTATATTACATTTGTTTTAGAAGATAAAAAATAAAACAGAATTTAATACATTAAATAATTTTTTTGATTTTAATCCTTATACTCTTAGTATGGAAAATTGTAGTAAAATAGGGATACCTGCTTTAGATGATGCTTTTCCTGAAAGTTATTATTTATTTACAGAAGAAGTTATGTCAACAGTAGAATTAAATAATTATTGTAATGAAGCTAAATTTTTACAAAAATATCTTGCCAGAAAATCAAGAGAAAAATAATATTTTATTATAAATAGTCTTGACAACATTTACTATTATGTTATAATTATTTATATTTTAAATAGTAAAATACTGTGAAAGCGAAAGTATATATTATGGTTCTTTTAGAGAGAAGATGTCGTGGCTGAAAGCATCTTTAAGATAAAATAATATAGAAGTTCACGCTGGAGTATATCTTTTGAAAAGGTTTCTTATTAGAAAGATACGGTTAAGGCACGTTAAGCCTATGAGTGTGTAAAGTATATCTTTACAAATTTGGGTGGTACCGCGGAAATTATGCTTTCGTCCCTTTTGGGGCGAAGGCTTTTTTATTTACAATTAAGATATGACTTAATAATTTTTAATGTAAATTTATAAATGATTTTGTTTTAAATTTATATTAAAAATATTTATGAATATCTGTTTTTGAATACAGAGTATTTAAAAAATTGTTTATATTTGTGTGATTACCTAAAAAATTGAAAGGAGTATAAAAAATGAAAGAAAAATTATCACAAATTAAAGATTTAGCAATAGAAAAACTTAATAATATAAGTGATTTAAAAGCTTTAGAAGAAATAAGGGTAGAGATACTTGGTAAAAAAGGAGAGCTTACAAGTATATTAAAAGGTATGGGCTCTTTATCGTCAGAAGAAAGACCAATAATAGGTCAGCTTGCTAACGAAGTAAGAACAGCTATTGAAGAAAAAATTGACAATATGAAAAAAACTTTAGTAGCTAAAGAGCAAGAGATTAAATTAAAAGCAGAAAAAATTGATGTTACAATGCCTGCTAAAACTAAAAAATTAGGTAATAAACACCCTATGACACAAGTTATAGATGATATTAAAAATATATTTATAGGCATGGGCTATGAAATAGCAGAAGGCCCTGAGGTAGAAACAGCTTATTATAACTTTGAAGCTTTAAATATACCTAAAAATCACCCTGCTAGAGATGAACAAGATACTTTTTATGTAAATGGACTTGGAGATTTTGTTCTTAGAACACAAACTTCTCCTGTACAAGTTCGTGTTATGGAAAATAAAGAAATGCCTATAAAAATTATAGCACCAGGTAGAGTATATCGTTCTGATGAGGTAGATGCTACACATTCTCCAGTTTTTCACCAATTAGAAGGGCTTGTTATAGATAAAAACATTACTATGGGAGATTTAAAAGGTGCTTTAACAGTTTTTGCTAAAGAGCTTTTAGGTAGTGATACAAAAGTAAGATTTAGACCACACCATTTCCCATTTACAGAGCCTAGTGCAGAAATGGATGCATCTTGCTTTGCTTGTGGTGGTAAAGGTTGTAGAGTATGTAAAAATAGCGGTTGGATAGAGCTTTTAGGCTGTGGTATGGTACACCCTAAAGTTTTAGAAATGGCTGGTATTGACCCTAAAGAGTATAGCGGTTTTGCCTTTGGTATGGGGCTTGAAAGGGTAACAATGCAAAAATATGCAATTAGCGATTTAAGATTACTTTTTGAAAATGATATTAAATTTTTAGAGCAATTTTAGTTTGGGAGGGATATTAAAATGAATTTACCAATGTCTTGGATTAAAGATTATGTTGATTTAGATTGTGATGTAAACACATTTTGTGATGAAATGACTTTATCTGGTTCTAAAGTTGAAGGTGTAGAAAATAAAGGAAAAGATATAACAAAAGTTGTTGTAGCTAAAGTTTTAGAAATTGAAAAACACCCAGATGCAGATAAATTAGTAGTTGTAAAAGCAGATATAGGAAAAGGTGAACCAATACAAATAGTAACAGGTGCTACTAACCTTTTTGTTGGGGCATATGTGCCTGTTGCCTTAGACGGAGCTACACTTGCAGAAGGCTTAAAAATTAAAAAAAGCAAGTTAAGAGGTGTTGAGTCTAACGGTATGTTTTGCTCTGTTGAAGAACTAGGATATACTAGAAATGATTATCCAGAAGCACCAGAGCACGGTATTTATATTTTTGATAAAGAATATCCTCTTGGTAGTTGCGTTAAAGAAATATTACAAATAGATGAAGATGTAGTAGAATTTGAAATTACATCTAACCGTCCTGATTGCTTTAGTATAACAGGGCTTGCTAGAGAGGCAGCTGCCACTTTTAGAAAACCTTTTAATATGCCTAAAATAGAGGTTGTAGAAGAAGAAAAATCTATGGACAATATGATAGATATAGAAATTAAAAACTATGATATTTGCCCTAGATACACTTGCCGTATTATAGAAGATGTAAAAATTGAGCCTTCTCCACAATGGTTAAGACATAGATTAACATCAGCTGGTATACGCCCTATAAATAATATTGTAGATATAACAAACTATGTTATGCTTGAGCTTGGGCAACCTATGCACGCATACAACTATGATAAAATAGAAGGTAAAAAACTTATAGTTAGAAATGCTAATAAAGGTGAAAAACTTACTACATTAGATGGTATTGAAAGAGAATTTGATGAAACTGTACTTGTTATTCAAGACGAAAATAAATTAGTAGACCTTGCAGGCATAATGGGTGGAGAAAACTCTATGATTACAGATGATACTAAAACTATACTTTTAGAATCTGCTAATTTTAATGGAACTCATATAAGACTTACTGCTAAAAAACTTGGTCTTAGAACAGATGCATCTAGCAAATATGAAAAAGGCCTAGACCCTAATTTATCAATTTTAGCTTTAGATAGAGCTTGTCAGTTAATTAATATGTTAAATTGTGGTAAAGTTTTAAAAGGACATTTAGATTTTTACCCAGAAAAGAGAGAAAGCTGGACTGTATCATATGATAATGAAAGAGTAAACAAGCTTTTAGGGACTAATCTTTCTGAAAAAGAAATTATTGATATACTTGCTTTAGTAGAAGTTGAGTCAGATGGAAAAACTGCTAAAATACCTACATTTAGACCAGATTTAGAAACAGAGGCAGATATTGCAGAAGAGGTAGCAAGATTTTATGGTTATAATAATATAGAGGCTACTTTATCAACAGGCACACCAACAGTAGGTAAAAAGACTTATAAACAGCTTATAATAGAAGAAATAACTAATACTATGGTATCTTGTGGACTTAGCCAAGCTTTAACTTATTCTTTTGAAAGCCCTAAAGTATTTGATAAACTTAATATAGAAGAAAATAGCAACCTTAGAAATACTGTAACTATATCAAATCCATTAGGCGAAGATTTTAGCATAATGAGAACTTCAACTTTAAATGGTATGCTTAATTCTATTTCTACAAACTATAATAGAAGAAATAAAGAGGCACATTTATTTGAAATAGGTAAAGTATATTTACCTAAAGAATTACCTCTTAAAGAACTGCCAGAAGAAAAAGAAGTTTTAACTATTGCTATGTATGGTAATGTAGATTTTTATGATGCAAAAGGTGTATTTGAAAATGTATTTGATAAATTAGGTATGATAGACAAAGTAGAGTATAGCCCATTAGAAACATTACCTTATATGCACCCAGGTAGAACTGCTATTATAACAGATAATAATAACCAAGAAATAGGCTATGTAGGTGAAATACACCCACAAATAGCATCTAACTATGATATAGAAACAAAAGTTTATTTTGGTGTTGTTTATATAGATAAACTTGTAGAGCTTGCTAATTTTGATATAAATTATAAACCATTACCAAAATTCCCAACTATGCAAAGAGATATTGCTATGCTTGTTAAAGATGAGGTAAATGTAAAAGAAATTGAAAAAATAATAAAAGCTAAAGGTGGTAAACTTTTAGAAAGTGTTAAACTTTTTGATGTTTATAAAGGTGAGCAAATAGAAAAAGGTTACAAATCGGTAGCTTATAGTATTTTATTTAGGTCTAACGAAAAAACTTTAACAGATGAAGAAGTTAATGCACCTATGAAAAAAATATTAAAAGAACTTGAAGAAAAATTACAAGCACAACTTAGAGATAAATAATATAATTTAACAAAGAGGGTGTTTTTATGAAGTTATTAGATTTAGCAAATAAATATGTTGAAAAATCAGATTGGAAAACAATGCTACTTTTAAAAATATGTTTATTTAGTGCAGGTATTATTGTAGGTACAACTGTTACTAAAAAGGCTAAATTTTTAACATTATGTATTTGTATGGTATTATTTGTAATAACATATATACCACTTATGATTAAATTTTTTAATATTTACGAAGAAAATAAAAACTAATAAAAAATAAGTAAAAATGAACCTAAAGCTAAAATATTTTAGTGATTAAGGTTCATTTTTATTTTAAATGTATTGACATTTATCGATATATAAAATATAATAAAATATATTGATAAATTTAGATATATAGATATGAGGTGATTTTATGTTTGAAGATTATAAACAAAGTGCTAAATTATTTAAAGCTTTTTGTGACGAAAGTAGATTAAAAATTTTAGAAATATTATTAACAGGAGAAAAATGTAGCTGTCAGATGTGTGGCAATGATATATTAGAAAAATTACAAATAAGCCAATCTACCTTATCTCATCATATGAAAATACTTACAGATTCTAAAATAGTTAGTGCTAGAAAAGAAGGTAAATGGACTTATTATAGTATTAGTAAAGAAAATATAGACTATGCTATTAGCTTATTAAATCAATTAAAAATTAATTAATAGGGAGGTGAACATATGTTTAATTTTATAGAAAAACAAATTTTAGGTATGCAGTGGCTTAGTGTATTAATAGAAAAATTATTAAACATGCTTGGTATTAATATGCAAACTAAAATAGGTGAAAGTATTCATTTTTTTATTTATGATACATTAAAAATAATGTTTTTATTGTGTGTTATAGTATTTATAATGTCTTATATACAAAGTTACTTTCCACCAGAACGAACTAAAAAAATATTAGGAGGCTTTAAAGGCATATTTGCAAATACTATTTCAGCTATATTAGGCACAGTAACACCCTTCTGTTCTTGCTCTTCAATACCTATTTTTATAGGGTTTACTAATGCAGGGTTATCTACGGGTGTAACATTTTCTTTTTTAATATCTTCACCACTTGTAGATATAGGCTCAATTATATTATTAGCTAGTATATTTGGTTTTAAAATTGCTATAACATACGTAATAGTAGGTATTATACTAGCTGTAATAGGTGGAACTATAATAGAAAAATTTAAACTTGATAAATATATACAAAAAGATATATTAAATAATAATTGTGGGTGTGGTTGTAAAAAAGAAGAAATACCTACTTATACAAAAAAAGAACGTATTATAAATGCTAAAAAAGAAACAATAGCTACATTTAAAAGTGTATATTTATATATTTTAGTAGGTGTTTTAGTAGGGGCTTTTATTCACAACTGGATACCAGAAGATATTATACAAAAAATATTAGGACAAGAAAATATATTTTCAGTTATTATAGCTACTATTGTAGGCATACCTATGTATGCAAGTACGTTTGGTACATTGCCTATAGCAGAAGCTTTATATAATAAAGGGGTAGGTATAGGTACAGTTTTAGCTTTTATTATGAGTATAACTGCATTATCTTTACCTTCTATGATTATGTTAAAAAGAGTTTTAAAAAATAAACTATTATTTATATTTATTAGTATAACTTCTATTGGTATAATATTAATAGGTTATTTATTTAATATTTTTGAAAAATTTTTAGTATAAGGAGAATTTTATGAAAAAAGTTGCTTTTATATGTGTGCATAATTCTTGCCGTTCACAAATAGCAGAGGCTTTAGGCAAGCATTTAGGCAAAGGTATTTTTGAAAGTTATTCTGCAGGAACAGAAACAAAACCTAAAATAAATCAAGATGCTGTTAGGCTTATGAAAGATATATATAATATAGATATGGAAAAAGAACAATATTCTAAATTATATACTAATATACCTAAGCCAGATATTTTAATATCTATGGGGTGCAATGTTTCTTGCCCTGTTTTAGATAATAAATTTTATGATAATTGGCAATTAGAAGACCCAACAGGAAAAGATGATGAAGAGTTTAAAAAAATTATTTTTAAAATAGAAGAAAATATTAAAAAACTTATTGAAGATTTAAAATAGTTAAAAAAGTGTGATAAATTTTTTATCACACTTTTTATTGTATACAGAATACCACCTATTTTACAGGTGGTTCCAAAAAGGCTGTGCCTATGAGTAGAAAAAAATAACCTCCTGTTGTAAAATATATATGGGTTTGCCAGCCATATAAAAACAAAGGAGGTATATAAAATGGATAATAATAGTTTAGCCATACAAAGTGGAATTGCAAATATCATATAGTGTTTGCACCAAAATATAGAAGATAAGTGATATATAGAAAAGTTAAAGGTTAATATATATAATAGGCATAAATACAAAATTAATAGAAGAATATATAACAAATCAGTTACAAGAAGATATGCAACAGACTAAATGACATTGAAAGAATATATTGAACCATTTAAACGTTATAAGAACGCCAAAGCATAAAAAATAAACCCCTTAAGGGGTTTATTAAAAAACTGCAGTTGGCAAATCTGTTATATAGTAAGCAGCATACATTTATGTGGTTAAAGTAAACCACCCATTGAAAGGGTGGTCTTAATTTATAATTTTTGTTTGATAGTAGTTATAAATAAAATTAAGCCAGCTCTTGATTATTTTTATATATATAAGTTGGTTTTTCTTCTTTATTTACAACTTTTTCAGTTATTATACATTTTGCAATATTATCATCTGAAGGTATATCATACATAATATCAGTCATAAAACTTTCTACTATTGCACGAAGACCACGAGCACCAGTTTCTTGAGCAATAGCTTTTTTAGCAATAGCTTTTATAGCAGGCTCATCAAATTCTAATGTTACATTATCTAGCTCAAACAAGTATTGATATTGTTTAATAAGTGCATTTTTAGGTTCTGTTAATATAGATACTAAAGAATCTTCATCTAAATTATTTAATGTAACAACAACAGGCATACGTCCTATAAGTTCTGGTATAAGACCAAATTTGTGTAAATCTTGAGGTAAAACATCTTTTAATATTTCACCAGATATTAAGTCTTTTTTAGATGAAACTTCTGCACCAAAACCTATAACTTTATTTTTTGTTCTTTTTTGTATAACTTTTTCAAGACCACTAAAAGCACCACCACATATAAAAAGTATATTAGATGTATCTATTTGTATAAATTCTTGATGAGGGTGTTTTCTACCACCTTGAGGAGGAACAGATGCAACTGTACCTTCTAAAATTTTAAGAAGTGCTTGTTGAACACCTTCTCCACTAACATCTCTAGTTATAGATGGGTTATCAGCTTTTCTAGCAATTTTATCTATTTCATCTATATATATAATACCTCTTTGAGCACGTTCTATATCAAAATCTGCTGCTTGTATTATCTTTAAAAGAATATTTTCAACATCTTCCCCAACATAGCCTGCTTCTGTAAGACTTGTTGCATCAGCAATAGCAAAAGGAACATCTATAAGTCTAGCTAGTGTTTGAGCAAGTAAAGTTTTACCAGTACCAGTAGGACCTATTAGTAAAATATTACTTTTTTGTAGCTCTACATTGCTTTCTACTGGGTCTGAAGTTATTCTTTTATAATGGTTATAAACAGCAACAGCTAAAGCTTTTTTTGCATCATCTTGACCTATAACATATTGGTCTAGGTGCTCTCTTATTTCTTTTGGTTTTGGTAGCTTAAAATCTGATGGAGAGAATTCAAAATGTGTAGGTTCTGCAGGGAACTCTTCATATATAATTTGACAACAAAGGTCTACACATTCATCACATATATATATATTTTTAGGACCGGCTACCAATTTTTTAGCTTCATCTTGAGATTTGCCACAAAATGAGCAAGAAATTCTATGTTCATCATTTTTTGAAGACATTTACTTCAACTCCTTAATTATTGTGGTTTTGTGATAACATTGTCTATAAGGCCATAATTTTTAGCTTCTTCGGCAGACATATAGTTATCTCTTTCTGTATCATTTTTAATAGTATCTAAAGGTTGACCTGTATTTTCAGAAAGCATTTGATTTAATTTGTTTTTTATTTTTAAAATTTGTTCTACTTGTATTTGCATATCAGTAGCTTGACCTCTAGCACCACCTAAAGGTTGGTGTATCATAATTTCGGCATTAGGAAGAGCATATCTTTTACCTTTTGCACCACCAGCTAATAAGAAGGCACCCATACTAGCAGCAAGCCCTATACATATAGTAGAAACATCAGGCTTAATATATTGCATAGTATCATATATAGCAAGACCTGCTGTAACAGAGCCTCCAGGGCTATTTATATAAAGGCTAATGTCTTTATCAGGGTCTTCGGCAGCTAAAAATAAAAGCTGTGCAACAACTAAGCTCGCAGTAGTGTCATTTACTTCTTCCCCTAAAAATATAATTCTATCTTTTAAAAGTCTTGAATAAATATCATAAGAACGTTCACCAGCATTAGTCTGGTCAACAACCATAGGTACTAAACTCATAAAAATCCTCCTTAAAAGTTTAATATATAAAATTTCCTAAAGAATAGTATATCCCAAATTATGTAAAATATGCTTTGTATTAATAATTTTAACCAAAAATTTTAAGATTAATTTATATAGTATAAAACAAAAAGAGGTATTACCCCCTTTTTGTTTTATACTAATATTATTCAGCTTCTGGTTGAACAGAATTTTTTACTAAAAAGTCAAGAGCTTTTTGAGTTTTTAAGTCTTTAATGATATTTTCTTTTTCTTTTTCACCAAAGATGCTTTCAATTTTTTCTTTATCTATACGATAAGCTTCTGCTATACGAGTTAACTCTGCATCAATATCTTTTTCAGAAACTTTAATTTTTTCAGCTTCTGCAACAGCTTCTAAAGCTAATCTACCTTTAACTTGTTTTTCACAAATTATACGATAAGCTTCTCTCATATTTTCTAAGCTTTGTCCCATATAATTTAAGTAAGATTCTAAAGTTAAACCTTGAGCACCAATACCATTTCTAAATTCGTTAATTTTGTGGTCTATTTCAAGCTCAATCATAGGTGTAGGGATATTAACTTCAACTTTTTCTATTAAAGCTTCTAAAACAGCTTCTTTCATTTTTTTATCAGCTTCATCTTTTTTTGCAACTGTAAGTTTAGCTTTTATGTCTTTTTTATAATCTTTTAAAGTTTCAAACTCAGTAGTATCTTGAACAAATTCGTCGTTTAATTCTGGAAGAATTTTTTCGTTAATTTCATTAATTTTTACTTTAAATACAGCAGGTTTAGAAGCTAATTCTTCTTTGCCATAATTTTCTGGGAATGTAACATTAACATCAAATTCATCACCAATATTTTTACCAATGATTTGGTCTTCAAAAGTATCGATAAAAGTTTTAGAACCTATTTCAAGGTCATATTTTTCACCTTTACCACCTTCAAAAGCAACACCATCAATAAAGCCTTCAAAGTCTATATTAACTAAATCACCATTTTTAACAGCTCTATCTGTAACAGGGTTTATTCTTGAATGTTTTTCTCTTTCTCTATTAAGATAAGCTTCTACATCATCTTTGTTAACAGTTGTGTTAGGTTTTTCACATACTAAGCCTTTATAATCAGACACTTTAACTTCTGGTTTTGTATAAACAATAGCAGTAAATACAACACCATCTTCTTTAGAAGCACTAACAACATCTATTTCAGGTCTTGAAACTATTTCTAATTTGCTTTCTTCAGCAGCTTGAGCATAAGCATCTTGTAAAACAA
>CALWSN010000150.1 GCA_944384215.1 uncultured Clostridia bacterium
TATATCTTGTTGTACATCTTCATCATTTACATTTGGTGGTTTCATATCTTGTGGTATTTTATTACCATTCATATTAAATTGTTTTTCTCCACCACCCATTTGGTCACTTTCTGGTTTATAAAGATTACCATAATCTTTTCCATAATATCTTTCCAAGTAGTCTTCTTCTAGTGTTTCTACTGCAAGATAAAGCCCCCAATCTTCATTATTTATTTTTATATTAGCAAAACAATAAGCAGGTGTATTAATATCTAAAAACTCCATAACATCATAAGACATATACTCTTTTAAATATGTAGTATCTCCTATCATATTATTTAATACCATTTTTTCCAATCCATAAAAATTTTGGTCATCTATATACTCTGAAAAATTTATTTTAAAGCTAAATCTATCTGTTTCATCATTAGATGCAACTTGTTGTAAGCTAGAGTTACCTTTTGCTCTTATACCTACATTTTTTATAGTTTTATCATCTATTGTTATGTCAGCTTTTACATAGTTTTCTTCTATTGCATTTTCTATCAAATATAAAAAATCTTCTTCATCTATATCAATATTTATTTGCATAACTTTATTTTTATCAAAACTTTTTTCTACATACTCTGGTACTATTAATGTTTCTGGTGTAAATTTGTTATAAAGATATATACTTATACAAAGAACTAAAGAAATTATTATAAGTAAATATGCTATTTTAGATATATATTTTTCTTTTATCAAAATAAACACCACCTTTCTAAAATATTTCTAACCCATATAGTCACCATTATAACTAACTAATATAGCATTTTTCACCCCATCTATATCAGATATTGTGTTTATAAAACTTGTAGACATATCATTAAGTCTTATTTCTAAAGAAAATTCTATTCCTTTATTAGATACTGTTTTAGATTTTACTACATATTTTTTACATTTTTCTTTAATATATCCTAACACAACATTTTCTGTGTCATCACTGTCTAAATTAACAACTAAAATATATGGGTTATCTTTAGTATCTTTGTTAACAAATAAAATTAAAACTATTCCTATAAATATACTGCCTATAATAGCAAGTGGCAATAACCCAGCCCCTAAAACTATCCCAACTGAAATAGACCAAAATAAAAAAGCAATATCTAAAGGCTCTTTTATGGCAGTTCTAAACCTTACTATTGATAAAGCCCCTACCATACCAAGTGATAATATTACATTAGATGTTACAGCTAAAATAATAAGAGTTGTTATAAGTGTTAATGCTAATAGAGATACACAAAAACTATTAGAATACATAACACCTTTAAAAGTTTTTTTGTAAATAACCATAATAAATATACCTATTACAAAAGAAAGCATAAGTGCTAAAATTGTATCTGTTATAGAAAAAGTTGTTGTTGCTTCTAAAAAGCTTGATTTAAAAATATCTTTAAAACTCATTTATATTTCCTCCTTATTATCCATACATACGGCAAAGTGCATATTTTGAAATTGATGTTTTAGTTCTTTCGCCTAGTTGTATTAAATCTAAAATAAAATCTGGTAAAAACTCATCATATTTTACCTCAAGAACAATATAATCTTTATTTATAGGGTTTATAGTACAAAGTTCTTTGTTAAAAATATCATTAGATACTATACCTGTTCTCAAATTTTTATCAAATGTTATTCTAACATTACCTACTTTGTATATATAAGCCTCTCTTTCATAGTCTACTATTGTCCTTGGCTTTAAAAACTCTGTTTTCATTTTTATATATAGTTCGTGAAAAAGTGGTTCAAAAGAATTTATTAAAAAACTTATATCACCATTTATTATTTTCAGAGCCTCATCTTTTGATAAAGGACAGCTTATTTTTTTACACAGTCCATTTATTTTAGATTTTTTTTCTAGTCTTATAAAACTTTCATCATCATTATAAAATCTTATTCTAAATTTATCTCGTTTATTTAATCCTAAAAGCTTCTCTTGTAAAACTTTATCATTAAAGTTTTCAAAATAAATACTTCTTATTTTATATTCAAAATTATTATTAGTGTTTTTATCTAAATCTAAAACTTTTGATATTCTAGACTTTATTATTAAATAATCTTGATAATTTATATAATGCTTTAGCTCGCTTCTAAAATCCATATAATCACCTCCTAAAATATACTATAAATTATAATCCTTAAAATAATCTTAAATTTTTTAAGATTATTTTAATATTATCTGTTATAATTAATTTAAGAGGTGATAAAATTGAGAATATTATTAGTAGAAGATGAAAAAAATCTATCTCAAGCTATAGAGTATATATTAAAAAAAAATAAATATATAGTAGATGCTATATTTGATGGTGAAAGTGGGCTAGATTATGCTTTATCTAACATATACGATTTAATTATTTTAGATATAATGTTACCAAAATTAGATGGTATAAATATTTTAAAAAATATTAGAGCAAATAAAATATCAACTCCTGTTTTATTTTTAACTGCTAAAAGTACATTAGAAGATAAAATTTTAGGTTTAGACACAGGTGCTGACGACTATTTAACAAAACCATTTGAGATAGAAGAGCTTTTAGCAAGAGTTAGAGCTATGTTAAGAAGAAAAGGTGAAATATTAAATAATACTATTAACTTTAAAGATATAAGCCTAACCTTAGATAATTATACTTTATGTTGTAATAATAATCATATTCAACTTCCCTTAAAAGAATTTAATATAATGCAAATATTTATTAATAACCCTAATAATATTATTACAAAAGAATATTTAATAGAAAAAGTTTGGGGGTTTGATAAAGACACAGACTATAACAATGTTGAAGTATATATATCTTTTTTAAGAAAAAAATTATTAAATATAGGCTCAAAAGTAGA
>CALWSN010000151.1 GCA_944384215.1 uncultured Clostridia bacterium
TTTGAACTAGAAAATAGCAATTTTATAAAAAGTGAAGAAACAATAAAAAGGTTAAATGCAAGTTATTTAAGAATAGCTAAAAATTTGCGTGAAGAAATAAATAAAATACAAGAAAAAATAGACAATACAAACGTTATATTTTTAGATGATATACAAGCTTATAAATATAGGCAAAAGCTATTAAACGATTTAAAAAATAAAATATATGATGAATATAGAGGCCTATCACAAGAAGAAATAAATGTAACTACTAAACACTACAAAGATGTAATAGAAAACACATATAAAAATATATCAGAACATTTAGGAAGCATTAAAACAGATGCTTCTTTTTCTATGCTAAAAACAGATTCTATACAAGATTTGTTAAGCATAAAATGGCTAGGAGAAAACTATTCCGATAGAGTATGGAAAAATACAAATTTATTAGCCAAAAAAATGGAAGATATATTGTTAGATGGAATAGTATCAGGTAAAAGTATAGATTTTATGGCTAAACAAATTAATAAAATGATGCGAGTAGGCAGTTTTAATTGTGAAAGACTAATACGTACAGAAACTAACTTTTTCCATAACAGAACAAGCCTAAAAGCTTACAAAGATTATGGAATAGAAAAATATGAGTTTTTAGCTACAATAGATAGCAGAACATCACCTATATGTAGTGAATTAAATGGACAAATATTTCAAATAGATAAAGCTAAAACAGGCGTAAACTATCCACCTATGCACCCTTTTTGTAGAAGCACAACAGTTGCTTATTTTGAAGAGGAACAGTTGCAACGAGATGATAAAGGTAGTATAATAAAAGAGTGGAAAGGTATACAAAATAATTCTAATTATACTAAAAAAGAGGCCATATCAATTTTAAAAAATAAATATGGCATAGATTTTAAAGATAGTAGAAAATATCCTATTGATGAAAGTATTTTAAATGAATGTGTTAGTTGGCTTGATGCATTTAATGATGAGTATTCAAATTTTATGAAAGTAAATCCGTGTAAAATACCTATTATTGCTAATTATCCAGACAGTAAGATGAAAAATAGTGTAGGGTATTATTCATATTATTCTAATAATAACAAAGTTGTTGAATTAGCTTTAAATGCAAAATACCATAGTGATAAAGATTATTTTAGACAATATTTAGATTATGTTAAAGGTAATCACAGTGTTGCAAATGCAGAATCAATACATACATTTGTACACGAATATGGGCATCATATTTCTAATTCTATGAGATGGATAAGTAATAATTATAATTGGCAAAGTGAGTTTATAAGTGAATGCATAAAAGAATATAATGATAAATATAATACAAGTTATACAAGCTATAGAGAGTTTAGAAATATAGTTAGCATTTATGGTGCTAGTGCGGAGTCAGAATTATTTGCAGAAACATTTGCAGAGTTTTATGGTGGCAAAAGTCCTAGAGAATTTGCTATAATATTTGGTAATAAATTAAATAAGGTATTGAAGGAGTTGAATTGAATATGTTAGGGATACCTAAGTTTAAAATACAAGGGTTTGAATATTTTGATGAAGAAACTAAAAAATATAAATTAAAAGAAGATGCACCACAATGGGCCAAAGAAGAACTTAAGCAATATATAAAAGACTTACAAGATATGGCTAAGCAGAGAGAACAAGAATATAAAGAAAAAGGTGTAGTTATAACACCTAGTTATGAATATATAGAAGAGGTATTATCTCAGTATATTTAATAACTGTCCTAGACAAGACATAAAACTGTCTTATTTTTATGCCTAAAAGGAGGTTACAGTATGGGCGAAGAAAATATAAAAGAAAATATGGAAGAAAAACAAGAAGGTACTCAAGAAAACAATGTAAATGAGCAAATAAGCAAAGATACATTTGACAAAGATGCTTTCAAAGAGGAGCTATTTAAAGAATGGCAAAAACAGCTTGAAGAATCAAAACAAGAAAGTGAAAAAACAAAAAATATGAAGCCTGATGAAAAAGCTAAATATGAACTAGACAAAATAAAAAAAGCTAATGAAGACAAAGAAGCTGAGCTTATCAAGAGAGAACTAAGATTAGATGCACACAACATTTTAGTGGAGAGGAAGCTAGACTGTAGAATACTAGATATTTTAGATTATAGCAACAAAGAAAACTGTATAAAAAGCATAGATACAATAGAAAGTATATTAAATGATGCTTTAGAGGTTGCTGTAAATGATAGATTAAAAGGCAGTACACCTAAACAATCTATTAATAATGCTACAAGCTCTTTAGAAGATGAAATTAAAAAAGGTTTAGGTATAAAATAGGAGGTTTTAAATTATGAGTGAAAGAACAAATAACACAGAAAAGGCAAAATTATTTCAAACAAATTTAGATTTATTAGCGGAACAGACATTAAAGACAGGGTTTATGGATAATAACATTGGCGGCATTAAATATAGCGGCGGCGATGAAGTAAAAATACCTAAAATGGACGTAGACGGACAGGCTAATTATGACAGACAAAAAGGCTATGTAACAGGTGCAGTTAATTTAACTTATGAAACATTTAAAATGACACAAGATAGAGGTAGACGTTTTACATTAGATGCTATGGAGGTAGATGAGGCAGCTTTTATACCAACAGCAACTAGAGTAATGGGAGAGTATCAACGTACAAGGGTTGTACCAGAAATAGATGCTTATAGAATATCTAAGCTTGCAACTTATGCAATGGGTGTAGATGGTGATACACAGGTAAGATATGGTTATACAGTAGATAACAATATTATAAAAGAAATAAAAAAGGGTATTAAAACTGTAAGAGAAAATGGTGTAGATGGTGAGATTTATATATTAGCTACATTTGATACAGTAAGTGCGGTAGAAGAAGTAGCTTTAGGCAAGTTGCAGTCTGTTACATTTAGTCAAGGGGGTATTGATACAAGAGTACCTTCTATTGATGGTTGTCCTTTAATAGAAGTTTCTAGCAACAGAATGTATACATCTATACAAATGTTAGATGGTAAAACTGTAGGGCAAGAACAAGGTGGGTATAAAAAAGCAGATGATGCTAAAAATATTAACTTTCTTATTGTATCAAAATCTGCTCCTAAAGCAGTTACAAAACAAGATATAGTTCGTATATTTGACCCAGAAACATATCAAGATGGCAACTCTTGGGCTATAGATTATAGAAGATTTCACGATTTATGGGTACTAGATAATGCACTAAAACACATTTATGTAAATGTACAGGAGGCTAAATAATGTATAAATTAAAATATGCAAATGTACGAAGAGTTGTTTCAACAGAAAAAGAAAAGGAAGAACTTATAAAACAAGGCTATAGTTTATATGGGCAAGACGCAGAAGAAGAGGAAGAACAGCCTAAAGATGAAATTGTAGAAGAAGATATGCAAGAGATTGACAAAGAAATAGAAGAGGTTATACAAGAACCTACTGAAGAAGAAGTAGAAGATATAAAAGAACCTGTTGAAGAAACAGAAGAGCCGAAAGAGGCAAGAAAAGGGCGTGTAAGAAATGCAAAATAAGCTACTTATTTTAAAATTAAGGTTAGATATAGAGGGGGCAGAAAAAGACCCTCTTTTATTGACCCTATTAGATAGTGCTAAAAACTATATATTATCTTATACAGGGAGAAAAGAAGAAAAATGGATACCTATATTTGATGATATACAAGTTAAAATAGCAAGTATAGATTATAATAAGCTTGGTATTGAAAATTTATCAAGCCAGACAGAAGGAAGTATATCTAACGGCTATATTGATGATTATCCTAAAGATATAACTAATATTTTAAATAAATACAGAGTTTGCAGGGTGGTTTAATGAGGCTTATAAAAAATAAAGAAAAAGCTTTTAAAATATTTAAGTTTACTGAAAAAGAAACAGATTATGGGGAAATATTAAAACAATATAAAGAAACTGATAATTTTTTATATGGTAGTATGCAACCTATATCTGAAAAGCAAGTAAACGAGCAATATGGCATTACATTAAATAACTGTTATAACATTTATTCTAAAAGTCTAGCTAATGTATTAGATAGGCTTTTTTTAGATGGTGTATTTTATGAAATATTAGTTATAAAAAGGTGGGATAGCTACAACATTTACACTGTAAAAGAGGTATACAATGAGCAATAGCTTTGAAGAACTTTTATCTAAAATAGAAAATTTAGGTGGAAATATAGAAGAGGGTATATATAAAGGTGTAGGGCATTATGTATCTAAAATTCAAGCAGATGCAAAAAGAAATTGCACTGTTCAGACAGGACATTTAAGAAATAGCATACATACTAATGTTAAATACGAAAATAAAGAAATATTAGGTACAGTAGGGACTAACCTAGACTATGGAATATTTGTAGAGCTTGGCACTGGGCCTGTTGGAGCAAAAAGCCCTAAAATATTACCACCTAACATAACACCTAAATATAAGACACAAGGTTGGTATTATAAAGCTAAAGATGGTGTTAGATATACTAAAGGACAAGTAGCAAAGCCTTTTTTATATCCTGCTTTTAAGGCTAACGAACACAAAGCAGAAGAATATATTAAAAAGGGGGTAAAAGCTTATATAAGCAGTTTAAATGATTAATTTAAATAAAAATATATTTAATAAGTTAAATGAAATACAAGAGCTAGGCATAGTAAAAGGTGTAAACTATTCTTATCCAGAAACTTTTTCTAAATTACCTTGTATTACTTTTTATGAAGCTAATAATTCAATAGTAAAGTTTGCTGAAGATGATGAATATTTATCTGAAATAAATTATGTTATTGATATTTGGGCAGAAACTTATGAGCAGATAAACAATATAGCTATAAAAGTAAATGAGAAATTAAAAGAAATAGATTTTATAAAAGAAGTTAGTTACGATGTTCCTAGCGAAGAAATAAAACACAAATTTATGAGGTTTAAAACTATAAAATAGGAGGACAAATTATGAAAGAAAAACAAGCGATAAGAGGGAAACAAGCGATAAGAGGGTTTAAAAGATTTAAACTTTTCCCTATATTAAAAAATACAACAACAGAATATGCAGTAGGGGGAGCAATACCAATTAATGCTGTGCAAGAAATGACTAAAGAGGATATAAAAACAGAAAAGCAGGTATATGCAGATGATGGTATATATCTTAATTTAGTAGACTGGAGTGGCCAAAAAATAAGCATAACTGTGGCAGAAATGAATTTACAAACACTGGCTGATTTAGGCTTTGGAGAATATGATCAAGAAAACCAAGAATTTAAGCATAACCCTCAAGGGATGAATAAAGAGTTTGCATCATCTTTTGCTTGTGAAAAAGCCGATGGTACATATAGAATGTTTAAGTTTTACGATTTTGCTATTATAGAGGTAAAAGAATCTGCTATAAAAACAAAAGGCGATAGTGGAGATATACAACCATATACAATAACGGGTATTTTTAAAAGAAGAGCTAAAGACGATAGTTATAGCGTAATAAAAGATGGTAGTGATTTAACTTGGCTTGATACAATAGAGCCCTCTCCACCTTTAGAAATGTCTGTTACAAATGGTAAAGCTAAAAAACAAGTAGAGAGTGTTTAGCCTCTCTACTTTTTCAATATTAGGAGGTTATTATGGATAATTTATCACTTGCAAATAGTAAAACTATGTATGGTATAAAAATAAGAAAGTTACCTATTGGTAAATATTTAGAATTAACTAAAAAAATAAATATTTTAGGAAAAGACTTATTAGAAAAAGGTTTTAATAATAAATCTATTGAAGAAATATTACAAGACTTATCAAATATTAATAAAGATGAGCTTATAAAACTATTTAATGGTTTACTTAACACTTCTCCAGATTTAGTAATAAATTTTATGGTAGATGTTTTAGAGGTTGATAAAGATAAACTTATAAACAATGATGAAATAGGTTTATATGAACTTATAGAAATAATAGAGGCATTTATAGAGCTTAATAACTTGGGAAAGCTAATAGAAAAATTCAAAAAGTTAATAAAAATAGAACCGATGAAGATACAGAATATTGGCTACAAAAACTAATAGTATGTTGTTTAAAAATAGGCATAAGCAAGAAAGAACTTTTTGAAGATTATTACATAGATGAAATAGAACATATATTTGAGCAATATAACTTATTTAACCAAGAAAAAGAAGATGTAACATATGTTGGGCCAGAAGAATTTTTTAACTTTTAAATAAATATTGACGGTATAAAATATAAGTGATATACTAATAATATAAAAGGAGCAATTATTGAAGTTGTTCCCATAGATTTGTTTAAGATTAAAACAACCTTGAGCGCCAACTCTTAAAGGTTGTTTTTATTTATCTAAAATTAAAATTAATAAACTTTAACAGTAGATAATACTATAAAAATAAAAGTTAAAACAAAAAACAAAATAACCTTTTTCATAGTATCACCCCCTTTATTAAAAGGGGAACAACCTTAATCAATAATTACTCCTAGCACAAAAGTGCTAGATAAAATATAGCATATATTTAATATTTTGTAAAGGCGTTTAGAAATAACTAAATGCTTTTTTGTATGTAAAAAGGAGGTATAATGTGTCAAATTTTTTAGATGAACTTGTAATAAGTATAAGGGTAAAGGCACAAGGCGTAAAAAGTGGTATAGATGAAGCTAAAAAGCATTTAACAAGTTATCAAAAACAAATACAAGCTTTACAAGAAGAGATAAAACTAAAATTTGATAAAAGTGGAATTAAAGATATAGAAAATGCTATATCCGATTTAAACAAGAGAAAGCAAGAGTTAGAAACAGAAATAAAATTTAAAACTAATACAAGTGATATAAATAACCTTAAATCACAAATAAAAAATATAGACTTACAAATAAAAGACATTAAGCTAAATGTTGATGATGAACAAGCTAAACAAAAACTTAAAGAACTAGAGAATATAAAATTATCTTTACAAAAAGAGGTTAATTCTAAAGTTAAGGTTGATATAGAAAATAAAGATAAATTAAATAAAGAGTTAAATGCCATAACTAAAGAAATACAAAAACTTGAAAGGCAAAAACAAATAACATTAGAGACAAGTGGTATAAATAAGGCTAAAACAGAGCTTAATAGCTTAAATGAAAAACTAAAACAAACTGAAAATATTAACAAGGGTTTAGACGGTTCTTTTTTAGCTTTAGGAGCAACTGCTACTGCTACATTTGCTAGTATTGTAGTATCTGTAAATAAAGGAATAGAAGCATATAATCAATATACAAATGCTATGAGTGGTTTAAAAAGTCAAATGGAATATGTAGGCGAAGATATGGGCAAGGCAACAGAAATGGTAAAAGAACTTACCAAAGATGGTCTTATGAGTGAAACAGATGTTGCTATGGCTATAAAAAATCTTACTTTATATGGATATTCTTTAGAACAGGCAAATGATATGATATTAAGGCTTAAAGATAGTGCCGCTTATAATAGACAAGCACACTATGAATTAGGAGAAGCTGTAAGGGTTACAACAGAAGGTATCAAAAATGAAAACTCTGTACTATCAGATGCAGCAGGTGTTACAAAAAACATAGCTAAAATGCAAGAAGAATATGCTAAAAGTCAAGGCAAAACTTATGATAGTTTAACTCAGTCTGAAAAAGCACACGCAGTTTATGTAGGTGTAATGAAAGAGACAGAAGCAGTAGTTGGTAATGCCACGCTATACAGTGAACAGTTAGGCGGTGTAATGGCAGAAAATGACGCACAAGTTAAAAGGCTTGCACAGGCTTATGGTAGTGCTTTAGAACCAGCTGTAAAAGATTTTAATATAATAATGACAAAAGTTATAGTTAGCCTTACCAACTTTACAAAAGAAAATCAAGGACTTGTAGCAGGAGCAACAACAAGTATTGCTACATTTATAAGTTTAGGTACTACTATATTTGCACTTACTAAAGGTGTACAAGTAATTAAATCATTAAAATTAGCTCTTGATACGGCTAAAGTATCAGCAACAGGTTTTTCTGCAGCACTTGGTCCTATTGGAATAGCTTTATCTGTTGCAGCTAGTGTAGGGATTGGTTTATTTACATCTATTAGAACAGAAATGGAAAAAGCTAAAGAAGAACAAAAAGCTTTAAATGAAGAAGTAGAAAACTTTAAAAAGCTTATGGGAGAGGCTACAAACGATTTTAATGTTGGTTTAAAAGAGACAGAATTAGAAAATTTGCAAAAAGCTAAACAAGATTTAAAAGAAATATATGATTATTTGCAGAAAAAACCACATACTTCTAATACGACTGGAATAAGTTATGAACAGAAAGACTTTGATTATTTATTTACAAAAGAACTTGGTAAAAAAGAAGAAGATTTAAAAAATTTAAAAGAGGCAGTAGCAAAATGTGGGGTAGAATTTGATGAATTATTTAATAGTTTTGGAGAATTTACACCAGAGTTAAATATTTTTGATGAAACCATAAGGCAAGTGACAAATGATGTTGAGCATTTTAATGAAACAGCTGAATTTAATGTAAATTTAGATGACATTTCTAAAAGTTTATCTACAGTAGAAAGTTTAACAGGTGCTTATGAAAGATTAGCAAATGGAGAACAACTAGCAGGGTCAGAGCTTAGTAAACTTTTAGCACAAAATAAGGAGCTTGCAGAATATGTAGCACAGACAGGAGATTTATCTCTTGGCAATGGTACTAAATTGTTAGGGCAGTTAGATGAGCAAGTTTTGGCACAAAAACAACTAATGATAAGTGAACAATCAAGAATAGAAAATAGTATAGCTATAACAAATGAACAAATAAAAGCTAATGAGGAACTTCTAAAAACTTTATCGGGAGAAGAATATACTAAAGTATCAGAGCAAATAAAAGTTTTAAAAGAGCAGTTAAAAGGATATGAAGAGCAAGCTATAAAGGTACAGGCTAGCCAAAATTTATTAAACAATGAAATATCTAATTTACGAGTAGATGAAATCTTAAGTGATTTAAAGACTCTAGAGGGTGAATTAAACTTATTAAATAGTTGTTATGAAAAATTAGCTAATGGGCAAAGTTTAACTTATGAAGAAACTAAAAAGCTTATAGATGCATTTCCAGAACTGCAACAACATTTGCAACAAACTGGAGATGTAAGCTTCAATTCTGGAAGTTTAATAATAGGGATAACAAATCAAGTAACACAAGCCTATAATACAAAAAGAGAAAGTTTAATAGCTAATAGTAAAGCAGAGATAAAAGCAATAGAACTTGAACTTGAAGCTATAACAAGTATGTATGAGCAAGAAAGATTATCCATAATAGATTTAATGAAAGCTAGGGAAACTTTATATAATAATGGTATATCTGTTGATTATGGTAAAATGGGTCCACTTACTTATGATGATAATAAAGAATACAATAAAAAAATATTAGATGAATACGCTAAATATAAAGAAGAAGAAAAGAAGCAGTATCAAAAAGCTATACAAGAGCTTGAGGCTATGGGGGATATATCTAAAAAGAGTAAAGGTGGCAGTGGGAGTGGTGTTTCTAAAAGTGCATCTGGTGCAGTTAAAGAACAAAATACAGAACTTGAAAAGCAATTAGAAATATATAACAAGCTTAAAGAAACAACAGAGCTTAGTGCTAAAGGGCAATTAGAACAATTAGAAAATATTAAAAATAAATATGCTAAAACAACAGAAGATTTTGAGAAAATAGACAAACTTATATATTCTGCTAGAAAACAAGCTAACGACGAGTGGTATAAGAATGAGATAGAAACTATACAAAAACTTAATAAGGGCCGAGAAGATAACACAGACTTTGCAGATATTATAAACAAATATCAAGACCTTATAAAAGAACTTAAAGTTATATATAAAGATTATCCAGAAACATTAAAACAATTAGAAGATGAAGTTAATAACTATATAATAGATATGACAGAACAAAGGCTTGTAAAAATAGCTAATCTAGAAAAAGAGGCTTTAAACGAAAAAATAAAAAATACAGAAGAACACATATCTTTAATGAAAAAATTAAATGGCTTAGACACTGGTAATGGAGAAATAATATTTACTTATGAAGATGAAGCAAGACTTATAAAACAAAACTTAGATGAAATAACAAAATCTTTAAATGAATTTGTAACACAAAAAGGTAATAACACTAAATTAATGACAGATATAGATAAGGAATATTATGAATATCTTTTAGAAATGCAAAAAAGTTATAATTCTAAATATACTGATTTGCTCATAAATGCAGAAAAAGAAAGACAGGCAAAAGAGAAAGAATCAAATGAAAAAAGAATAAAAGATTTAGAAGATAGCTTTAAAAGACAAGAAGAGCTAGCCAAAGAATATAATAAAAAATATATAGAAGAGATAAAATCTAGATATGATGAAGAGATAGAGCTTGCTAAAAATGCAGCTAATGAAGAAATAGCCATTTATGAACAAAGAATAAAAGAAATAGACGATATATTAAAGCAAGACCAAAGAGATGAGAGAGACGAAGATATATTAGATAAAATAAAAAGAGCAGAAGAACAACTTAAATATGAAACAAATGAAACTAATAAATATGAATTACAAAAAGAAATTGACAGATTAAAAGCAGAATATGAAAAAAATCAGAAAAAAGATGCTTTAGAAGATGAAAAAGAGGACCTACAAGAGCAAATAAATGCTATAAAAGAAAATAACAATAAAAAAATAGAAGAGCTACAAAAAATGCGTGATTATGAAATAGAACAAGCAGAAAAAGCACTAGAAAGCTATTTAGCCTCATTAGAAACAAAACTTGAAATAGAAATAAATACTAATGAAGAAGCTACAAAAAATTTAAAGAAAAACTTAGATAAAAGGCTAGATGAAACTAAAAAAATGCATACCAAAAAAGAAAAGGCTACAACTGAAAATGTTAATAAAGAAAATCAAATAATAGAAAGTGGTGCAAATAGATTAATAAATACACTTTATAATTTTACAAGTAGTTTTAGTGATATTGGTAGTAGCTGGGGTCAAGCAGTAGCAGATGCTTTCAACAGTGTAGTTGATAGTATAACGTCAAACATACCATATAATGCTACTTATAGCTTTGAACAAAGCGAAAGAAGTAGGGCAAGTGGTAATAACCAAGTAAATAGCTATAACTTTAATCAAACAATAAATGCTAATAACTTTAGCCCTAGCCGTGCTAGACGAGAAATGGAACAAATGCTTAATAAAGCTAGGTATTTATAAAGGGATATTATAGATTGACAATATATAACAAAAAATGTATAATTTATTGGAGCTAATCTTAATAAAGGGTTGTTAGCCTACTAACTCTAACACGAGTTAGGGGGTGATGATTATGTTTTTAATTTATAACAGTACATAAAGCCAACTAACTTTAGAAAGTTAGGAGGTGAAATGTATGAGTACATATGAAGCTATATCATTAATGATAAACTTTGCTACTCTAGTTATTTTAATAATAAACATAAAAAAATAACAGCCCCGAATGTCTGCAAAACTGAGGACTGTTATTTTAAATAACTAAAAACAGTAGTAGGCTAACAATTAAGGTTAGCTTTTCTTATACTTATTATAGCATATAACTATTATAAAGGCAAGTTTTTACTTGTCTTTTTTTATTAATCGATGTAAAAAAAATAAGGAGGTGCAATATTGCAAGAGTTAAAGTTTATTAATTCTAACGGGGAAGAAATAACATTTACATCACACCCGCCATATGTATTTTGGAAAATAGACGGTTTAGGTGTGCAAGATGTAGAGCCAGTATATACTCAGTCTCCTAGCCAGTACGGTTATAGTTTAAATAACTTATTACTAAATGAAAGAACTATAACTATAACAGGTCATATACACGGACAGGGGCAAGATTGTTTATTAGAAATGTATAAAATAAGACGAAAACTTGCTAAAGTATTAAACCCTATGCTTAGTATGGGTAAGCTTATATACAAAAATGATTATAGAGAATATGAAATAGGAGCATTTTTAAAAAGTCATACAAATCTTGATAAGTATAATAGTGCAGGGTTACAAACAGTAGAATTAATATTTGAATGTCCTTTTCCTTTTTTTCAAGATACGGAACAAAATGGAGTATTTTTAAATTACGTAGAAGGCGGTTTAGAATTTCCACTTGTTACACCTACTGAATTTGGTTTGTTTGGGTATTACGTAGAAGTGGATAATGATTCGGACTGTGATTTGCCAGTAGAAATGTATGTAGATGGTGGCTCTTTAAACCCAACTATAAAAAATGAAACAACAGGAGAGTTTATAAAAATAGAAAAACCTTTAGAACCATATGAAAAGCTATATATAAATACTAACCCAGAACATATAGAAGTATCTATCATTAGAAAAGATGCAGAAACTAACCAAGAAATAAGAGAAAATGCCTATGGATATTTAACTTATGATAGTACATTGTTTAAACTAAAGACAGGAATAAATGAACTTACTTTTAAATCTGATGATGAAGAAAATAAAAAAGTAAGAGTCAAAATCTATTACAGAAAGTGTTATTTAGGGGTGTAGCTATGAAATTTGAAATACGATTTTATGATAAAAAATTTAATTGGATAGGTGTCATAAATTTATGCAATTATTTACAGTTTAAACGAGAATTATATGGCGTTGGTAGCTTTGAATTACAAATAAGTTTAAGTATAAAAGGTATATTAGATTTATGCAAGATAGGTAATATTATAGTTGTAAATGGAGATAGCAGAAAAGTAGGTATAATAAGAAGTTTTAAAATAGAAGATAGCAGAAAAGGAGCAACTATTACAATAAATGGTCATACAGGTGACGGGTTAACAACACAGAAAATTGTAGTACCACCCAATGCATCACAAGACAGTAATGCTTTAGGTTGGGAAAAGATAGAGGGTAATGCTGAAACTGTTATAAAACATTTTATAAATAGGAATATGTATAACGCTTATGACAAAAATAGAAATGTAGAAAATTTAATAGTTGCAGACAATACAAACTTTGGTAAGACATTTCCTTGGAAAGCAAGATATACAAACCTTGCAGAAGAATTAGAAAACATATGTTCTTATGCACAAGTAGGATATAGCATATATGCGGATATTAAAAATAAAAAATGGGTATTTGATATTTTAAGGGGCAAAGACAGAACAAAAAGCCAAAAAGATATTTCTCCTGTTGTTTTTAGAACAGAATATTCAAATATAAATGAATTTACATACACAGAAGATTATTTAGATTATGCCAATACAGGTTATGCTGGTGGCTCTGGAGAAGATGAAAAAAGGCTAATGTATGTTTTAAACCCAGACAATAAAGATGTTGATAGATTTGAAACATTTTTAGATTGTGCAAACAGTGATAACATAACTGATTTGATGTATTATGCTAAGCAAAAAATGGTTGATTTTGAACCTAAAAAGACAATAGAATTACTAACACTACCTAGAACTTTTACTTTTGAAAAAGATTATTTTTTAGGCGACAAAGTAAGTGTATATATAGATAAAATAGGTCTTGAAATAGATGTTATTGTAACATCTGTTATAGAAATATGGGAGCGAGAGGGGGGATATATATGTGAACTTAGACTAGGAGATAAAGTACCTAATATATTTTCAATTAAAAATAAGGAGGTAATAAGATAATGGCTAAAGTATGGTATGGTCATTTTGACAGCGCTATTAATGATAAAAGGTCTTTACTTGCAGAAGATTGGGCAAAATATATAAGAACGTTTATAACAGATGGTATAAGAAATGGTGGAACTTGTTTACAAGTAACTAATAAAACAGGTATGTCCATAAATATAGATGAAGGTATAGCTAATATCCAAGGCTATATATTCATAAGTGAAAAGGATAACAGTGGAAGATACATAGAACTTGAGCTAGAAGAATCTCATAATCAATACAACAGAATAGATAGAGCTGTATTAAGGCTTGATAGAAATGCACAAAAAAGGACAATAGAACCTATTATACTTAGAGGCACGGCAAGTAGCAACCCAGTGCCACCAGCTTTAACTAGAAATAATCTAGTTTATGAAATATCATTAGCTAAAATATTTGTTAAAGCTAATACCCTTGTTATAAAACAAGAAGACATAACAGACGAACGTTTTAATGATGATGTTTGTGGACTTATAAATAGTATTTTAGGGCTTGATAGCTCTGAGTGGCAAAGAATGTTTGATGAGTTTATGACAGGACTTAAAGAGGCTAACGACAATGAGCTTAATCGTATTAAAGAAGAACTTGAACAAATTTTTAATAACCAAATGACAGAAATAGAAAATTGGT
>CALWSN010000152.1 GCA_944384215.1 uncultured Clostridia bacterium
AGATACTGTTAAAAATAAAATCTGTTATTTGAGTATCTTTATGAAATAATGCTTTATTATTTACACTCTCTGAATTTGAAACAGAAAATATATCTCCACCAAACTTGTCTTCATATAGTTTTTCATATGATGAATATTCAGAAAAAGTAACCTCTGGAGAAATTTCTTTATTTTCGTTTTGAATAATTTGAGTGTTTTCTGCATATACAAATACATTTTGACTTAATAAGGAAATAGTAAAAAAACTAACTAACAATTTAAACTTCATATTAATCACCTTCTTTAAATATAATTTATTAATTTAATTATACTATAAACTTATTCTTTACTCAATATTAAAGGTTGTAGAACAAAGTCTACAACCTTTAATAAAATTGTTATTTAAACTTTCTTAACCTAAGAGCATTTAAAAGAACTGATATAGAGCTTAAACTCATAGCTAATGCACCTATCATAGGATTTAATAAAGGTCCACCAAAAATATATAATATACCACAAGCAATAGGTATACCTATAATATTGTAAATAAATGCCCAAAATAAATTTTGTTTAATATTAATTATAGTTTTTTTACTTAATTTTATTGCATTATAAACACCGTTTAAATCATTTTTTATAAGCACAACATCAGCAGATTCTATGGCTATATCTGTACCAGAGCCAATAGCTATACCTAAATCAGATTTAGCTAAAGCAGGCGCATCATTTATACCATCACCTACCATAGCAACTTTTTTACCTTCTTTTTGAAGCTTTTCAACATAATTTGCTTTATCTATTGGTAAAACTTCAGCAAAAACATTTTTTATATTTACTTGGTTAGCAATCGCCTCTGCTGTCTTTTTATTATCCCCTGTTATCATAAAAATATTAAGACCCATACTAGATAATTTTTCTATTGCTTGTTTACTATTTTCTTTTATAGGGTCGGCTACTGCTATTATACCTTCTAAATTATTATCAATAGCAACATACATAGGTGTTTTACCTTCGTTAGCTAAATTAATAGCTTCATCTTCCATATTTAATAAGTCTATATTTAAACTTTCTAAAAGTTTTTTATTGCCAATAGAAATATTTTTATTATTTATTTTAGCCTCTATGCCAAAACCTACTTTTACTTTAAAATCTTCTATATTTTCACATAAGTCTATATTTTTACTTATAGCATATTTTACTATTGCTTCACCTAAAGGATGTTCAGACATTTTTTCAACAGATGCTACTAATTTTAATAATTCATTTTCTTCTATATTTTTACTTATAATATTAGTTACTACTGGCTTGCCTTCTGTTATAGTACCTGTTTTATCTAATATAACTGTATCTAATTTATAAGCCATTTCTAAAGCTTCTCCACTTTTTATAAGTATACCATTTTCTGCCCCTTTACCAGTACCAACCATTATAGCAGTAGGTGTAGCAAGGCCTAAAGCACAAGGACAAGCTATAACTAAAACTGATACAAATATTTTTAAAGAAAATTCTAAATCTTTAGTAACAAAAAACCATATAACACTAGCAACAAGTGCTATTATACATACAACTGGTACAAAATAACCAGAAACAATATCGGCAATTTTAGCAATAGGAGCTTTTGTAACTTGAGCATCTTCTACAATTTTTATAATATTAGCAAGAGCTGTATCTTTAGAAGTTTTTGTAGCTTTAAATTTTATATAACCATTTTTATTTATAGAGCCTGCAAAAACTTGACTATCTTTTTCTTTTTTTACAGGTATGCTTTCACCTGTCAGCATTGCCTCATCAATATAAGTTTCACCATCTATAACAATACCATCTACTGCTATTTTTTCACCTGGTTTAGCTATAACAATATCATCTACTAAAACTTCATCTATTGCTATTTTTTCTTCTTTACCATTATTTAGTATAGTTGCATATTTAGGAGCTAATCCCATTAATTTTTTTATAGCATCAGAAGTTTTACCTTTTGATATAGTTTCTAAATATTTTCCAAGTAATATTAAAACTATAATCATACCTACTGTTTCATAATAAAGAGAATGTACAAAATGCAAATTGCCATTTATTATATTTATAGTATTATATAAACTATATAAAAAAGCAGCAGTTGTACTTATAGCTATAAGAGAATCCATATTAGGCTTACCCCTAAAAAATAGTTTAAAACCATTTGTATAAAATTTATAACCTATTATCATTATAGGTATAGTTAATATAAGCTGTATTATAGCATAGTTTAAAGGACTATCATTCATATTTATAACACTAGGTACTAATTTATCTAATCCTTTTATCATAGGTGCCATAGCTATAAATAATAAAGGTATACCAAATATTGCAGAAAGTAAAACTTTTTTAAACATAGTTTTTATCTCTTTTTCTTTAAAGTTTTCTTTTTCTTCTATGTTTTCTTCTAAAATTTTAAAACCCATTTCTTCTATTTTATTTTTTATATTTGATAACCTTATATTATCATTATAAATAATTTTAGCCTTTTCTGTTGCAAAGTTAACCTCTACTTTTTCAACTCCACTATTTTTTATAAGCTCTTTTTCAATACCTTTAGCACAACCTGCACAAGACATACCACCTATACTAATAATCGCTTCTTTAGTATTATTTTCTTCTAAATATTTAAAGCCTAGTTTTTCGATAGTTTTAAATAAATCATTTATATTTAATTTTTCATTATACTTTACATATAAAGTTTCATTAGCAAAATTTACATTAGCACTTTCAATACCTATTAATTTAGATATTGCATCTTGTAAGCCTTTAGCACAACCTGCACAAGACATACCTTGTATTTTAATAGCCTTTTCCATAAAATCACTCCTTATTTAATTATTTTTGATATTGTAGACATTAATTCACTTAAAACTTCTTTATCATCATTTTTAATTTTTTCTACAAGACAATTATTTATATGGCTTTCTAAAATTAATTTATTAACAGAATCTAGCGCAGATTTGATAGATAAAATTTGATTTAAAACATCATTACAATATGCGTCATTTTCAATCATTTTTTTTACACCTCTAACTTGCCCCTCTATTCTATTAAGCCTTTTACATAAATTATCTTTAAAATCATCATTTCTCTTTGTTATATTATTCATATACTATACCCCCCTATACTATATTTATAGTATATGATATCCCATTTATTTTGTCAACATTATTTTTATAAAAATATAAAAAAGACTAAAGAAACTCTTTAGCCTTTTAAACTATTTTTTATATTTTTAGCTTGCTCTAACATTTCATTTGCAGATGCTAATGTAAAATCTGTTATAGTAGCACCGCCTGTCATTCTAGCTATCTCATTTACTATTTCACTATCTTTTAATCTTTCTATACTAGTCATTGTGTTTTTATCATCTGATAATTTGTTTATTAAAAAATGTTGGTCGCCCATAGCAGCAATTTGTGGTAAATGGGTAATACATATAATCTGATTATTTCTTGACAAAAGTGACATTTTCTCTGCTACCATTTGAGCTGTTCTTCCACTAATACCAGAATCTATCTCATCAAAAATGAATGTATCTATTGTATCAACAAAAGATAAAACTGCTTTTAATGATAACATTACTCTACTCATTTCACCGCCAGATGCTATTTTAGAAAGAGGCTTAACATCTTCTCCTAAATTAGTTCTTATTAAAAACTCAACTTTATCAAATCCATTTTGATTAAAAGTATCTTTTTGTTTTATATCTATTTTAAACTTAGAGCTTTGCATACCTAAATCAAATAAGTGCTTTTCTATATTTTCTTCTAAATAGCTAGCTTGCTGTTTTCTAATATTACTTATGTTTATACAAGATTGTTTTATCTGTTTTTCTATATTTTCTTTTTTAGAATATAGTTTTAATATTTTTTCTTCACTATTTATTAAATTGTGTAACTTTATTTTAGTTTCTTCTTTAAAGCTTAATATTTCACTAATATTAGAACCATATTTTCGTTTTAATTTTTGTATTAAATCTAATCTATTTTCTATTTCATTAAGCCTATGGTCATTATACTCTATACTGTCATCATATTTTTTTATATCTCTTATTATTTCTTCAAGCTTAGCATAAACATCTTGCAATTCATCATATATATATGCTTTTTCACCATCTATACTAGTTATAGTTTGTATATTATTTAATGCAATACCTATTTTATCAAGGGCTGATAAATCATCTGAGCTATATAAAAGAGATATACTTTCTGTATAAAGAGATTTTAGCTTTTCTGCTTGAGATAAAATTTTTCGTTCTTCTAAAAGAGTATCTTCTTCATCTTTAGATAACTTTGCATTTTCTATTTCTGTTATTTGATAGTTAAAAAAGTCTATTAAATCTTCTCTATCTTTTCCCATAGATAAATCTGATATTTGTTTTAAAACTTTTTTATATTCTTTAATAAGATTAGCTAAATTTCTTTTAGGTTCTAATAGTTCATTTTCACAAAACCTGTCTAATAATAAAATGTGCTTAGCAGGATTTAAAAGTGATTGATGCTCGTGTTGTCCGTGTATATCTATAAGCTTTTCACAAATTTCTTTTATCATACCAAGTGTAGCAGGCCTACCATTAACCTTGCAAGTGTTTCTACCTGATTTATTAAAAGTTCTAGCTATAAGAACACAGCTATCCTCATCTATATCAACACCAAGCTCTCTAATTTCATTTTTAATAGTTTCAGATTTTAAAGTTAGTAAAGCTTCAACCATAGCATAGTCTTCACCTTTTTTTATAAAATCTTTTGTAGCTCTTGCACCTAAAACAAAAGCTAAAGAACCTATAACAATAGATTTACCAGCACCTGTCTCACCAGATAATATATTAAGCCCTTTATCAAATTCTATTAAAGCTTCATTTATTAAAGCTACGTTTTTTATGTAAAGTTGTTGTAACAATTTGTCACTTCCTTTATATTAAGAATTAATCTTTGCTTTTAGCTTTTCTACAATTTTTATAGCTTTTTCTTCAGTTTTTTCTTCTCTAAAAATATTATCATCACCAGCTATATTACCCATTATTTCATCATTATTCATAGCGTCTAATGCTGCTGCAACACCCATAGCCATACCATTTAATGTTTTTATAACAATAATGTTTTGAGCATAATCTATATTTATAACACCCTCTTTAAAAACTCTTATAAATTTTTCTGATATTTGGCTATCATCTTGTAAAAATGCTTGGTATTTTTGTTTGCCACCACTAGCAGAAATTTTTGTAAGTCTTAATTCTCTTATATCTCTTGATATAGTTGCTTGAGTAACATCAAAACCTGCTTCTTTTAATTTTTCTGTAAGCTCTTCTTGTGTTTCTATATCATATTCTTTTATTAACTCTATTATTTTAGAATGTCTTTGAGTTTTCATAAAAATCACTTCCTTATTTCAAACATTTTACTCCTTAATATATCATAAAAACTAAGCTCCGTTGTTTTTATAATGTTGGTATAAAAAGAAGACTTTTTTATATAAACATTTTCACCGTATTTAATAGGTATAGACTTTTGCCCGTCTAACGACAAATAAGCTACGCTATCTTGGTTTGTAACATATGCTTTTATTTCGTCATTAGATGATATTACATAAGGTCTAGAAAACAATGCGTGTGGGCAAACATAAGTAATAGCCATAAGCTCTATATCTGGTTTTAATATAGGTCCTCCAGCAGAAAGATTATAAGCAGTAGAACCTGTTGGGGTAGATATAATAAGCCCATCAGCACTAAATGCATCTACAAATCTACCATTTATATCTATACCAATTTTTATCATTCTTGATATATTACCATTATGAATATTTATTTCGTTTAAACATATATGTTCTTTATTATTAATAATGGCACTAAGCATCATACGTTTTTCTACTTTATATTTATTATCTAAAACATTTTTTATAGCTAAAGTTCCTTCGTGTTTTTCTACATCTGTTAAATAGCCTAAGTTACCCATATTTATACCTAAAATATTTTTATTAAATTTAGCTATTTTTTTAGCCCATCTAAGTATTGTACCATCTCCACCAAGAATAACTATAAAATCTGATTGTTTAAAAAGTTCATTTTCTTCTAAAAATATAACATTTTGATTATTTATCATATTTTCAAAATTTTTAAGTATTAAAGGAGTTGTATTTTGTTGTAAGCAAAAATCTATTAAGCTATTTGTATATTCAAAATTTTCATCTTTATCCTCATTTGTTATAAAACCTATATACATATTATTTCTCCTTTACTTTAGTTTTTCAAAAGCCTCAAAAACTATATTTTTAAAAGGTAAAATTTTTTCATTATTTTGTTTAGTTAAGCAAATAAGATATTCTATATTACCTTTACCACCTTTTATAGGAGAATAAGTAATATCTTTTATAAAAAATCCTTGTTGCTTACAAAAATTTGATATATCTTGTAAAACTTTTATGTGTACATTTTTATTTTTTACAATTCCATTTTTATCTATATTTTCTCTGCCTGCCTCAAATTGAGGTTTTATAAGCATTATTACCATACCTGTATCTTTTAAAAGACTATATATTTTATAAATAATTTTTTTTAGAGATATAAAAGAAACATCAACAGATATAAAATCAAATTTTTTATCTATTTCAAATTTTCTTATATCCATATTTTCAATAGATATAACCTTATCATTATTTAATATTTTGCTATCTAACTGGTTAGTCCCTACATCTACTGCATAAACTTTTTTAGCCTCATTTTGCAACATACAATCTGAAAAACCACCAGTAGATGCACCTATATCTATACATTCTTTATCTTTTAAACATATATCAAAATATTTTAAAGCTTTCTCTAGCTTAAAACCACCTCTACTTACATATTTAGGTAAAGCTTTTTCATCTAATAGTATAATATCACTATCTAAAACTTTATAAGATGGCTTTTTTATATTCTTATTGTTTATAAAAACATAACCTTTTAAAATTATTTCTTTAGCATATTCTCTAGAATATCCATATTTTTCTTTTATAGCTATGTCAAGCCTATTTTCCATTTTCTATATTTCCTAACTTATTTTTAATTGTATTATATATACCATCTTCATCTAAACCATATTTTTGGTGCAACTCTTTTATTGTTGCATGCTCTATATATTCATCTGGAAAAGATATATTGTATATTTTTTTATTAAAAACTTCATTTTTTATAAGTTCAGTTGTAAGGTTTGAGCCAAATCCACCTTTAAGAACATTATCTTCAACAGTAAATATATAATCAAACTTATTTTTTATATCTTCAATAAGTTGGCTATCTATTGGGGATATAAACCTAGCATTTATTAATGATATTTTATACCCTTCTGATATTAGCTTCTCGTAAGCTAATTTTACATTATCTATAATAGTACCAACAGATATAATAGCTATATTTCCATTTTCTTTTATAATTTCGCATTTATTATAAGATATTTCTATTTCATTTTCACTATATGTGTCTTTAGCAACACCTTTAGGATATCTTATGGCTATTGGCCCATTATGTTTATTAATAGCATAGTCTAACATTTTTAAAAGCTCACTTTTATTTTTAGGTGCTAAAAGGGTTAAATTTGGTATATGAGAAAGATATGAAATATCAAATATACCTTGATGTGTCTCTCCATCATCTCCTACAACACCTGCTCTATCTATTGCAAATACAACGTGTAAATTTTGTATACATATATCGTGTATTATTTGGTCATAACCTCTTTGTAAAAATGTAGAATATACTGCAAATACTGGTGTAAAACCACTCATAGCAAGCCCACCTGAAAATATAACAGCGTGTTCTTCTGCTATACCAACATCAAATAACCTATCTGGGTATACCTTACCAAAAAATGAAAGCCCCGTGCCTGATGGCATAGCAGCAGTAATTGCTACAAGCTTTTTATTTTTATTAGCCTCTCTAACCATATATTTACCAAAAACATCTGAATATGTTTCAACCTTGTTTTTATTTATAGGTTTACCTGTTTCTTCATCAAATGGAGCTACCCCGTGATAATTATAAGGTTCATTTTCTGCGTGAACATACCCTAGTCCTTTTTTAGTTATAATGTGTAATAAAACAGGTTTATTTATATTTTTCACATTATTTATAGCCTTAATAAGCCCTTCTATATCGTGTCCATCTATTGGACCTATATATTTTATACCTAGCTGTTCAAACATTACATTAGGCAAAACAGCATATTTTATACCTTCTTTTGTTTTTTCTAATATTTTGTTTATTTTATCTCCAACTAGATTAAACTTTTCTAAAAATTGTCTTACATCTAACTTAGCCTCTATATACTCTGGTGCAGAACGTAAACTGCTTAAATGCTTACTCATAGCCCCTACATTTTCAGATATAGACATTTGGTTATCATTTAATATCATTAAAAGCTTTTTGTTGTTAGCTCCAGCATTATTCATAGCTTCATATACTAATCCACCTGTCATAGCACCATCACCTATAACAGATACTACGTTATAGTCTTTTCCTAATAAATCTCTAGCAGTAGCAAAACCAAGGCCTGCTGATATAGAGGTGGAGCTATGGCCTGTGTTAAAATGGTCATAAATACTTTCTTCTGTTTTAGGAAAACCACTAAGACCATCTTTTTTTCTAAGTGTATCAAAAAGCTCTTTTCTACCTGTTAAAATTTTATGAGTATAAGCTTGGTGCCCTACGTCCCATATAATCTTATCTTTTGAAAAATCGAAACAATAATTAAGTGCAATAGTAAGCTCTACAACGCCTAAATTAGACGCTAAGTGTCCACCTGTTTTAGACAAAGATTTTATTAAAAAATCTCTTATTTCTTCTGCTAAATAATCTAACTTATCTATACTTAATTTTTTTAAATCAGACGGACTATTAATATTATCTAAATATGACATTTTAGTCCTCCTTTTCAATATATTTTAAAACATTATAATTGCAATAACTATACCTAGTATAGCACCAGCAAAAACTTCTACTGGACTATGTCCTAAAAGCTCTTTTAATTTAGAATCTATTTTTATACCGTGTTTTTCAAAATTTGCTATAAATATATTTAAAACTTCTGCCTGTTTGCCAGCAGCACGCCTTACACCAGATGCATCATACATAACTACCATACTAAGAACAAAAGTAATGGCAAATAATGTAGAGCCAAATCCTTCTGTGAAGCCTGTTGCACAAGCAAGAGCAGTAACAAAAGAACTATGTGAGCTAGGCATACCACCTGAGCTTACAATAAGAGCAGGGTTTATAGTTTTATTTTTTATACAATCAATAATTATTTTTATTACCTGTGCAACAAACCAAGATAAAACAGCTGTCTGTATTATTTTATTGCCTATAATTTGCTGAAAAACTGTCATAATATCACCTTAATTCTATTTATTTTACATACTAGCTATTTCTATTTATAAGATTTTTTATATAATGGTAAATTTGTTTATTAACAAATCCTAATGATTCTAAATTTTTTAATACCTGTGATGATAGGTTTATATAATCTTTTTTAGCTTTTTCTATACCATATATGCTAACATAAGTAGATTTATTATTTTTTAAATCACTATTAATTGGCTTGCCTATTTTTTCTTGGTCACCCTCTATATCTAATATATCATCTTGTATTTGAAAAGCTATCCCAAGCTTATAAGCCGTATCTTCAATTATTTCTAATTGTTCTTGGCTAGCTCCACCTATAATAGCTCCTGCTTTCATACTAGCTAAAATTAGCTTACCTGTTTTATTTTCATATATATTAAAGAGCTCTTTTTCATTAATATTTTTACCTTCAGCTTTAATATCTAAAGCCTGTCCCTTTATCATACCATTTGTTCCTGAAGAAATAGCTATACAATTTATGGCTTTTAAATATTTTTTTTCAAAGTTATTTTGCAATTTGTCTAACATTATTTCAAAAGCAATATTTAAAAGTCCATCACCTGCTAATATTGCAGTTGCTTCGTCAAATTTTTTATGACAAGTAGGTACCCCTCTTCTAAGGTCATCATTATCCATACTAGGTAAATCATCATGTATTAAAGAGTATGTATGTATACACTCTATGGCAACAGCAAAAGGGATAGCATCTTTATAATCATTTGATAAAGCCTCACACATTAATAGCATTATCATAGGTCTAAAACGCTTTCCCCCTGCCTTTAAGCTATATTCCATAGGTTCATACATTTCTTTTCCTGAATATTTTTTTAGATATTTTAATATTTCATCATTGATAACATTAATCATATCATTTTTTTTATCTAATGTATCCATTAGTTTTCCTCCATATCATAAAAAGGATTAAGCTTAAATAGCCCATTAGCATCTTTTTGAAGTATAGAAACTTGCTGTTCCATATTTTTTAAAAAATCTGCACAAAACATAGCTTCTTCAACTCCTTCTTTATAAAGCTTTAAAGATTTTTCAAGAGTTGTGTCATTTTCTTCCATTTGTGCTGCTATTTCTTCTAACCTTTTTAAAGAACTTTCAAAATCTTTCTTTTTAGCCATAAAAACCTCATTCTATTATTTTAGCACTTTTATCACCATCATAAAAACTTAATGTTACCACATCATCTTTTTTAAGTTTTTTTGCTGATTTAACATTTTTATTGTCTTTAGATACCAAGCTATATCCATTTTTCAATATATTAATTGGTGATAAAGCTTCTATTTTATTTATATTAGACTGTAAAATAAGCTTATTTTCTTTTATTTTTGAAACCATATTATAGTTTATTTTTTCAAGTTTATTTTCTGTAAATATTTGATAATCTAATATTTTATCTAAAAAATTATTAAAACAAGATTTATTTATATTTAGTTTAAATTTAAGCTTATTTTCACTAATTTTCTTATTTATATTTTTATTAATTTTATAAAAATTGTTGTATACTTTTTCTTGTAAATCATCTGCTTTAGGTAAACACACCTCAATAGCTGCAGAAGGAGTTGGTGCTCTAAAATCTGCTACAAAATCTGCTATTGTAAAATCTATTTCGTGCCCAATACCAGTAACAATAGGTATAGATGAATAAAAAATTGCTTTTGCTAAATTTTCATCATTAAAAGCCCATAAGTCTTCTTTGCTACCACCACCACGTGCTAAAATAATAACATCTAAGTTTTTATATTCGTTTGCAATGTTTATAGCATTTATTATACTAACTGGTGCATTTTTCCCTTGCACCAAAGCTGGTATTATTATTATTTTTATATTAGGGTTTCTTCTTTTAGCAATATTTAATATATCTCTTATAGCTGCACCTGTTTGAGAAGTGATAACCCCTATTGTTTTAGGTAACTTAGGTATATCCATTTTATACACTTCATCAAACAGACCTTCATTTTTTAGTTTTTCTTTTAACTTTTCAAAATCTAAAAATACATTTCCTATACCACTTATTTTTATATTTTTTACATATAGTTGATATTGCCCTGTTTTAGGATAAGATGATATATACCCAAAACAAATCACTTTTAAGCCATTTTCAAATTCATCTTCAAAAGATAAAGCATCTTGTCTATACATAACAGCATTTATAGAACATTCTTCATCTTTTATAGTAAAATATATATGACCAGATGTGTGTTTTTTTAGATTAGATATTTCACCTTCTATATAAATACCATTTAATAAAACATCATCTTCTAATAAAAGCTTTATATAATTATTAACTTGTGAAACTGTATAAATATTATCTTTCATAAATATTCCTAAATTTTACCAAGAACTGCATTTATAAATCTATAAGATTTTTCAGAGCTATATTCTTTAGCAAGCTCTATTGCTTCATTTATTGCAACCTTTGTTGGTACATCATCAAACAACATTTCATATATAGCTAATCTTAATATAGCTAAATCTACTTTATCAATACGTGATATTTCCCAACCTTCAGAGCAAGCTTTTATCTTTTCATCTACATCTGGTAGCTTATCTATTAACCCAAATAATTGATTTTCTATAATAGATTTATTTATTTTTAATGAATTAAAGTTTTCATCTTTTCTTTTTTCTAGCTCTTCTTCTGCTTCTAATATTTCATAATATTTATTTAAAATTTCTTTAGTTTCGCTAATATCAAAAAACTCTAATTGAAAAACAAGGTTAAAAACGTGGTTTCTTGTATTACTTCTTGTTTCTAGCCTTTTTTTTACTGGTATATGTAAATCTTCCATTATATCACCTCTATATCTAAATTTTTAGTCTTCTTTTTTGTCTGTATATTTATTTTTATCTATTTCTATAGATACAATATTTATATTTATTTTATCTATTTCTAAACCTGTCATATTTTCTATTGCTGTTTTAACTTTATTTTGAACATTTTGTGCAACATCTAAAATTTTATAATTTTGTTTTATAGATAAATTAATATTTATAGTAAGCTTATTGTCATCATTAAAAATATTAACACCTTTACTTACTGTTTTTTTACCAAGTTTTCCTATTAATTCACTAGCTAACGTAGAGCTAATAGAATGTACTCCATCTATTTCCATAGTAGCTGTTTGAACAATAGCTACTAAAACATCATCTGCTATTTGTACTATGCCATTATTATTTGTAAAAGCCATATATACCTCCAAAAATCTATAATTATAAACAACATATTTTTATAATAAACTATAATTATTATATCAAATTTTTTACATTTTGAAAAGATAAATATAATATATTTTAACCCAAATAACATCTGTATAAAACATAATTTTAAACTTATAGCAAAAAAGACTATATATTTTATATAGTCTTTTTTGCTATAAATTTTGCAAAATTTCAAAAAAAGTAGGAAAAGATATATTAATACATTTATAGTTATTTAAAATAATAGGTTCTTTACAAATTAAAGATGCAATAGCTATACACATAGCTATTCTGTGGTCATTATAACTTTCACATTTATTAGCTACAAAAGTTTTATCACCTTCTATAATCATACCATCATCTGTTTCTATAATATTAGCACCTATTTTATTAAGCTCTGTAGATATAGTGTTTATTCTATTGCTTTCTTTAAATTTTAATTCTCTTGCATCTTTTACTATACTTGTACCTTCTGCTAAAGATGCTACTAATGCAAATAATGGTATTTCATCTATCATACGGGGTATTATTTCTCCAGATATATTATACGCTTTTAGTTTTGAAGATTTTACCTCTATATCGCACACTTTTTCACCACTTATATATCTGACATTTAAAAATTTAATATTAGCTCCCATTTTTAAAAGAACTTCTAAAAACCCTGTTCTTGTAGGGTTTATAGCAACATTTTCTATAATAATATGAGAATTTTTAGTAATCAAAGCCCCTACAATAATAAAACTAGCAGATGAAATATCTCCACATATTTCTATATTTTGAGGATTTAGTTTATTAATACAATTACTTTCTATAACATTTTTATTAACACAAATATCAGCACCAAAATATTTTAACATTATTTCACTATGGTCTCTAGATTTAAAGTTTTCTTTTATTATTGTTTTACCTTTTGCATAAAGGCTAGCTAATAATATAGCAGATTTTACTTGTGCACTATCAACTGGCATTTTATATTCTATACCTTTTAATAAACTTTCTTCTATTTTTAAAGGTGCAAGCCCATTATCACTATATATCTTAGCACCCATTAAAGATAATGGCTCTATTATTCTTTTCATAGGTCTTTTTATAATAGAGCTATCTCCTGTTATTGTACTAGAAAATTTTTGTGCTGATAATATACCAGATATAAGACGTATAGTTGTACCACTGTTTCCTACATAAAGTGTTTTTTTAGGTTTTTTTAATCCATAAAGCCCATTACCATATACTTTTATTATATTATCTTCTTCTATAATTTTTATCCCCATCTCTTTAAAACACTCTATTGTGGATATACAATCTTCACCTTTTAAAAAACCTTTAATAGTTGTAGTTCCTTCTGCCAATGCCCCAAACATAATAGCTCTATGAGATATAGACTTATCTCCTAAAACTTTTGTTTTACCTTTTAAATTTTTATT
>CALWSN010000153.1 GCA_944384215.1 uncultured Clostridia bacterium
TATTACAGTTTTACTACCATATAAAATTACACCATTCTCAAACGAAGTAACAAGAAATGAAAAAGACGGAACAGTTTTACTACCATATAAAATTACACCATTCTCAAACAAATGAGTATTGACCCATACAAAACTAATAGTTTTACTACCATATAAAATTACACCATTCTCAAACCTCAAATTTTAAATATAGTTCTCCACAAATGGCTCAAAAGAATATGCCACCACAACATACGAATTTTATATGTTAGCAAAGGTATTAAAATTATTATAAAATACCCTAAAATTAGTATACTAACTTTAGGGTATTCTGTCAATACAATTCGCACATATCGTAATCGATAATTCTTATTCTTTCATAAGGGTGTATAATATCTCTAGCCACGTTTTCTATAAGCAATATGTTTATTTTTTCATAGCATATAGTTTTATAAAATTCCACTAGCTCTTCTTCTGTTAACATACATTTTAAATTAATAAATATAAATAATTTAGTATTAAATATGTTCATATGCAATAAAATATAATTTATTATTTTTTCTAACAAATTATCTGCACTTATGTCTATTTTTAAATTACATATTTTAAATATGTCTGTTATATTTATATCTTCGTTATATGTTAAAGGATAATCGCTATATTGTATTATATGGCTTAAATATGTTACTATTTCTTTATAAATATTTCTTGTTTTTTCTAGCATATCTATATTAGCTGTTTCGTTTAACCAGCTATACACTTTATTTACTATTTTTTTACTGTTAAAATCTAAATTAAATACATCTGTTATTATCTCTATATTTTTGCTTATATCTATTATTTCATAATTTTTTGATAAAACAAAATTTCCTTCATATCCCTCCTTTTGTTCTAATAATTCTCTTATCATTTTGCTAAATATAGCAGGATTTTCTAAAACTAAAATATTTATATTATTTTCTAAAAAGTTTATAGGGTTAGAAAAATTATAATGTGCTAAGTTTATCATATAACAACCAACCTTTCATCTGTGTTTAAAACCTCACTTTTAGGCATTCCTACTAAAAGCTCCATTTTTGAAAACTGCTTTTCTGTTATAACGAGCATCTGCACAAGCCCCTCGCTAGGCTTGTTTTTTCTTATGTTGTCTGTCATTATATTGGCTGCTGTTGTATTTAAAACTAATTTACAATAAACAGATTCTTGTAGCATTAAAAATCCATTTTTTATTAAATATTTTCTAAACCTAGAATATTCTCTTTTATTTGTATATGTTAATGTAGGTAAATCAAAAAGTACCAAAATTCTCATAAATCTATAACTCATATTATTCTATCTCAATAAAACTTATAAGAGATATATCTCTATCTGTTATAGCCTCTAGCACACTTTTACAATATATCTTTATAGCATTATTTAGATATTGCCTTTTCCCTTCTATAATTACTTCTTTGTTTAATAAGTTTACAATTTGTAATTTTTCATTTCTTTCAAATTTTGTTAAATCCATATTATAAACGCATTCATCTATAATAACTCTAAAAGGCTCCATTAAATCACTGCTTAAATTAAATTTATTATACATATTATCGTGAAATATCCCTAACTGTGTTAAATATCCATTTAATATTATTTCCCTATTAAATGTTGATAACAATATATTATATCCATAATTTAAAGCAGCGTTTATGTTACAATCTTTACTTCTAGAAAAACCTTTGCCAAAAAGTGCATTAAAATACACTTTTGCAGAATGCCCTTCCCTGTTAGTTTCATCATAAAATGCTATCTCCTCCAAATATTTTTGAAGGAGAGCATATTCATCTAGCCCATATTTTTTTAATATTTTACTTTGATTTAATATTTTTTGATACACAATTTCTGTCCATACTGTTTGCTTTGTATATAAATCCCAGTTTGTTTGGGCTTTTACCCTAAGGCTTGTGTTGTGAGAACCATATAGAGATAAAACTTCACATAAAGGATTTCTCTTTTCATCACATAATATAACATTTATCTTGTTTTTAATAAGTTCACATAAAAGAGCCGTTGTTATAGATATAGCCGTTGTTTCTAATATAAGTGTAGATATTTCATTTAAAAATATTTTCTTTGTTTCTACCTCATCTCTTATAACAATATAGCCTATCTTTAAATCAAGCTTACATCTTTTTGTTATAACTACAGTTCTAAAGCTCATTTTTTATCTCCTTCTTTTAGGTGTAAAATCATCACTTAATAAATCTATTTCTTGCTCATAAAGCCCTGTTATAGATGGGTATATTATTTTTGCTTTGTTATATTTTGTAAATATAGTTGACTTACTTATTTTTATGCCTCCTAAATTATTGTTTTTACCATTAAACAAAGCACCAAAATCTCCTTTTGTAGCATTACAATGTAATATTTTAATAGTTTCTAATAAAATTTTACATTGTTCATAAAAGGATATACTATTTTCAAATTTATCTCTACCCTCTTCCATATAATTATATATACCACTAAAAACAACACTATATTTGCTATTTTTTATTTTATGTGCCAACCTATTATATAATTGTATATTTTTCTCTCTTGTTATTTCTATTTCTTTTATTATGTACTCATTATTATTTATAAAGTATTCTTCACCTTTTTCTACACAATTAACTATTTTTTTAATATATTTTTCTTCTTCATAGCTAAGTATTAGTTGCATAGCAGGTTTAAATAATAGAGCATCATCAGATTTACCCGATAAATGTAAATAAAATCCATCTAAATAAAATAGAGTATTTATTTTTATTTGTTTTAAAAGAACTTTAGGTTCTACAAGTCCTAATATTTCCTTGCAATATTTTTCTGGATTTTTTTCATATTCATCTTTGTTATACATAAATACATTTTCCATACTTCTAACTCTTTTTTTCTTGCTTGTATGCTCTACTATTATAAAATATGCAACATATTTACTATCATATCCGCCGTATTTGTTTACATCAAGTCCCTTTTTAAGTGGTAATAAGTTGTTATTTTTGCCTGCTGGGTGAAGTGTCTGTTTAAACAACTGTCCTCCTTTAGTACCTATTTCACTATATCTT
>CALWSN010000154.1 GCA_944384215.1 uncultured Clostridia bacterium
CTACATCATAACCAGTTTTTAAAGTTACTTGTATTGTATCATTATCTAATGGATAACAAAAGTTATCTGATGTTCTATGTATTATAGCTGCAAAATTCATTTTTACACCTCTCTTATTATAAATCAATTATATAAAAATAGTAGTTATAAACTAAAAAGTTTAAAACCACTATAAAAATTTTTAGCCTTTAACAGCTCCTGAAATTCCTTCAGTATAATATTTTTGAGTTATTAAAAATAGTATTGCTATTGGTATTGATATTATAACACAGCCCGCATAAAATTGTGTATAATATGTTTCTATAAATTCTCTTTCTAGCATAGTCCATAACCCTATAGCTATTGTATAATATTGTCTATCTGTACCTAATATAACTTTAGCAAATATGTAGTCAACCCAAGGTCCCATAAAAGATGTTAATAGTGTATATACTATTATTGGTTTTGATAATGGTATAGTTATATTTTTAAATACATCCCATTTAGTTGCACCATCTATATAAGCGGCTTCATCTACACTTATTGGTATTGTATCAAAAAAACCTTTTGCTATATAAAACCCTAACCCTGAACCTCCAGAATAAACCATAACTAATGCTATTAATTTTAATTGACCTGTTTCTAAAAAGCCTAAACCTTTTAATATATAGTAAATTGCTATCATAGACATAAATCCAGGGAACATACCTAAAATTAATGCTATATTCATTAAAGGTTTTCTCATTTTAAATCTCAATCTTGACATAACATAAGAAACAAATAAAACAAATAAAGTTGATAATAAACAACTAGCTATTGCAACAATTAAAGTATTTAAAAACCATCTTGGATAATCAATACCACTTGTTGATTGTGTAAATAAATTTATATAATTATCTAATGTATATGCTTTAGGAAATATATAGCTCTTATAAGAGCCACTTTCTGCTCTAAATGAAGTTAATAATACAAAAAATATAGGCAAAATCCATATAAAACCTAATATGGCTAAAAAACCGTGAGCTATTGTTTCTTTAAAAATTCTTCTAAATTTCATATTTCAATCACCTCTTTTTATTGGAATGAACTTTCATTTTTATAAGCATTTGTTCTTCTATATGTTATTAATGATAATGTTGCTAAAATAACAAATACTAAAATACCTATTACAGAACCTAAATTATAATCTTTTTGTGTTATAGTTAATTTATATAACCAAGTAACAAGCAAGTCTGTTTTACCTGCATAATAATATTCTAGTGTATCTGGACCACCACCAGATAATAAGAAAATTACATTAAAGTTATTAATATTGCCTGCAAAAGTTGTTATTAAATATGGCGTAGTAACAAATAACATATAAGGTAATGTTATTTTTCTAAATATTGTAGCCGATGTAGCACCATCTACTTTAGCTGCTTCAAATAACTCTTGTGGTATATTCTGTAATATACCTGTTGTTGTAAGCATAGTAAAAGGAACACCTATCCATATATTTACTACTATTATTGTTATTTTTGCTAATAATGGGTCTGTAAAAAATGGTACAGCTGATGTTTGAGCTATTATTCCTAGTTCTCTTAATAAAACATTCATAGGCCCATTTGTATTAAATATAGTTCTCATTGTAAGAAGAGTAACAAATGATGGAACTGCAACCGATAAAGAAAATAAAAATCTCCAAAAGCTTTTAAATTTTGTGCCTTTTCTATTTATTAATATTGCAAGTAACATACCTAATATATAGCAAGAAAATGTAGCAACAATAGCCCAAGTTATTGTCCATACTAACACTGGAAAGAAAGTTTGTGAAAGTTCACTTCCAAAAGAAAACATACTTTTAAAATTTTCAAGACCAACCCAAGTAAATAAATTTCCTGGTGGTTGATGTTTATGGTCATAATTTGTAAAAGCTATACAAATCATAAATACAATAGGTATTACTGTAAAAAGTATAACACCTAAAACAGGTAAAGATAGTAACATTATATGTAAACGTTCTTCTTTTAAACTTTTTAAATCATCTATAAATTTAGGTATTTTTTTACCTCTTTGTTTTTGTAATTGTACAATATAAGCACTTTTTATAGAATTAATAAAAAGACATATAAACCCTAATGTTATAAATATTGTTATAACACCATATAACAAAAATAACATAGAATTATCGCCTGATACATATTCATATATTTGTTTTGCTTCATTAAAAACCTCTTGCTGAGTGTTAGTACCTAATGTTTTTAAGTTTATTAAAGATTGAAAGCCAAAAGATATCATATATATAAAATATATAACTTCTAATACAAAAAACATTATCCCTTTAACTATTTGACCACTAATCAAGTTTCCAAAACCAAATATAATGCCAGAAATTTTGGTATATATATCAGAATTTTTTAATGCTTCTTTTAAAGATACATAGTTTTTCATAGTAATGCTCCTTTCTAACATTTTTTCATTTATTAATAGTTAATGGGACATTTTTAATATGTCCCATTAAACACTAATAAAAATATATTTTATTCTACTGCCATAGCTTTAGCAAATGTATCCATTTTTTGTTGAACATTATTTTTAGTTAATGTTCCACCTCTTATTTCTGTTGCTATAGCTCCTGCATTTGCCCAATATCTTTTACTAAATTCTACTGATGTTGGCTGTGTAACAGATGCAACATTTGATTGCTCTATCAATACATTTGAAACAACATCATTTTTAACTTCTTCTATTTCAGATGCATTTAAATTTGTTGGTGCTTGAGCTGTTTCTTTAAACCTTTGAATTTGCATTTCTTCACTGCCTAAATATTTAGCAAATTCTACTGCAACTTCTGGGTTTTTAGTTTTTGAATTAACGCCTATCATTTTTGAGCTATAAAAACTTTTTAATTGATAGTCATTACCATCTGGATTAAATGTAGGCAATATTGCAACACCCAAATCATCACCTAATGCTTCTTTATAAACATTATAATTCCAAGCTCCATCAAACCAAGCACCTAATCTATGTGCTGCTGCTAATTCTGATACAGATATATCATCTGCATAGGCTACTTTAGGGTTATTGATTAAATCTATTATATAATTTGTAACAGCTATACCTGTTTCATTGTTCCAATCAGTACCCTTTTCAAAGTCAGTACCACTTTCTCCATAAATAGAAAGACCTGCACCATAATACCAAGCACCTAATTTCCAACCTCCTGCATTATCAAAGCAAAAATTATATACATTATCAGCTGTTGGAACTGCTAATATACTTTCTACTGATTTTATATCTTCTTCTGATAATAAGCTTTTATCATAATACATAAAGAAAGTATTATGTGTAAAAGGTATTGCATAAAGTGCATCTTCATATATAGCAGTATTTACAACTTGCTCTGACATAGTAGTTTTAACCATTTCTTCAGTAGAACCACCTAATCTAGATATAGCACCCGCATTAACTAAATCTGGTAATTGGTCACTAGCAAAGAAATAAACATCTCCTGCCATTTCAACGTCTTTTAATATTTCGTCTTTAGCAACATCTTCGCCTACAATTTCAACTGTATAGTTAATTTTCCATTCTGGATGAAGCTCTTGAAAAGATTTTGTCATAGAGTCCATAGTTCCAGCTGAAACTTGATTTTCAGCTGTCCATATTTTTAAATCAACTGGTTTTGCTTCTCCCTCTGAAGAGCTTACAGTAGAGTTAGCATCTAAATTTTTTTCACTATTTTTATTTCCACAGCCAACTAAACTTATTGTAGAAATAGCTAATATAAGTAATGTAGATAATAATTTCTTTTTCATAAATATCCCTCCATTTTATATTTTTTCGTATTTTTTCGATATAGGTAATTATACACTACCAAAATACAATTTGTCTATACATTTTATATATATTTTTCAATTTTGGCATTTTATATATTTTTTATATATGATTTTTGTTGATTTTTTCGTAAATTTTCTTTATTTTTTATACATTATTTTTACCTAAAATGCATATATTTTTTTGTCCTATATTTATAATATTCTCATTAATACTATAATTTCCATCATCAAATAAAATTTCCCAATTATTATCTAATAAATTAATATTTTTTTCATTATTTGTTGAGTTATATATTAAACATATTTTATTATATTTTTGGTCACAATTTTTAGATTTAGTTAAATATATAGTTAATACATTATCATTTTCTATAATTTCAATATTATCTACATCTTTGTTATCACCGTTACATAAAATAGGCAAATTTTTTCTTGTACATATAAGCTTTTTATAATACTCTACTAAATCTTTAAAACTTTTTGCTCTTTCCCAATCTAAAGCATTTATTTTAGGTGAAGATTTATAACTATTTTCATCACCTTCTTTTGTTCTTGCAAATTCTTCTCCAGCCTGTAAAAATGCTATACCACAAGTTGTAAAAACTATACCAGCTGCTAACTTATTTTGTCTTATTAAATCTTCATCATATTGTTTGAAGTTTGATTCTTTATTATTTGTTATAACTAATTTATCCCAAAGAGTTAAATTGTCGTGTGCAGAAACATAGTTTATAAACTGTTTAGGTAGATTTACTGTAAACTCTTGTATATGTTTATTATTCCATACATTGTAAAGATAATCCCTTAGCTTTATAGCTATTTCATCATTTCCATTTACATAACCACAGTCTTTTTCTATAAAAACATCACCTTTTACTAAATCTCTAATAATATCACAAAAGGCACTAATATTTTCATCTAATAAATTTAAGTTGCTTTTAATGGAAGGTTTACTGTTTTCTTTCATTGCAAGTTCATTTGCAGTCCAAGGCTCACCATATATTAATATTTTGCCTTTTCCAAACTCTTTATCAAGAGCATATCTTATTTCATTCATAGTTTGTGTGTCGTGTATACCCATTAAATCAAACCTAAAACCATCTATATGATATTCTCTCGCCCAATGCAAAATAGAATTTATCATATATTGTCTAAACATAATGTTATCACTAGCTGTTTCATTGCCACAAGCAGAGCCATTAGAATATTCTCCATCATTATTTATACGATAATAATAATATGGAACTGTTTTGTTAAAATTACTTTCTAAACTTTGTGTATGATTATATACAATGTCCATAATAACACCTATGCCTTCAGTATGCAAAGCTTTTATCATTTCTTTTACTTCTTTAATTCTAACTTTTCCATCATAGGCATTAGTAGAATAGCTTCCTTCTGGTACATTATAATTTACTGGGTCATATCCCCAGTTAAAGCTATCATCATTAGCTGTTTCATCAATAGAGCCAAAGTCATAAAAAGGTAATAAATGAACATATGTTATTCCTAAACTTTTTAGATAATCTATACCTGTTGGATAGTTTTTATCTCCTTTTAATGTTGTCCCTTTTTGTGTAAATGCTAAATATTTACCTCTATATTTTTCATCTATACCAGAGTTTTTATCATAAGAAAAATCTTTTATATGTAGTTCGTAAATAACTCTTTCTTCTATTGGTATATCAACTATTTTATCATTTTCCCAACCATCTGGGTTAGTATCTTGTAAATCTATAATCATACTTCTTATACCATTAGCACCACAAGCCTTAGCATTTATGTCGTTTGTTTCATTTATTTCTCCATTAGCCTCTATTGTATAAGTATAATATAAATCTTTTAAGTCTTCATATATAGTTATAGTCCATACACCATTTTCAGTTTCTGTCATATTATAACTATTTATTTTTTTGCTATTTTCTTCTTGTTCACTACCTTTATTATATAAATTTAAAATAATATTACTAGCAGTAGGAGCCCATATTTTAAATATTGTTTTTTCTTTACTATATTCATACCCTAAATCATCTTTTAAGTATTTATACTTTTCTTCAAATTCATTAGATAAAAAAATTTCTTTCCATTCTAATGGAGATTTTTTACCTTTTATATTCATACTATCCCCTCCCAATAAAGCTTAATATACAAAGGAGAGAATATTTAATATTATTTTATTCTCTCCTTTGTATACTTTAAGCTCTGTTAGTATTTAATATCCAGCTTTCATATTTTTCTATTTTAGATTTTAATAAATCATAGTTATTTAATTTCCATTCCCAGTTAGGGCTACCTATTGTAGAAGGTGTATTAATTCTTGCTTCATCACCTATATTTAAAATATCTTGAGTAGGTATAACGACAAGATTTGATATGCTATCAAAACATCTATAAATCATTTTGTCTAAAATATTATCACCACTATATTTTTCAAACATATTTTTAATATTTTCTTGTTGTTCTTTACTAAAGTTGTCATAAGCTCCTTTTAATGTTTGGTTATCGTGAGTACCTGTGTATAAAATAGTTCTTTCTGTTTCTGTAAAATCATTGTTTGTTTCGTTAGGGTCTAGCTCAAATTGTAATATTTTCATACCACTTAATTTATAATGGTCTCTAAGCTCTAAAACTTGTGGTCTTAAATCTCCTAAATCTTCTGCAACTATATTTATATTTGGTATCATTTCTAATACAGTATCAAAAAGAGCATAACCTGGTGCTTCTACCCATTGACCTTCTATTGCTGTTTCACAAGTTGATGGTATTTTCCAGTAAGTATCAAAAGCTCTAAAATGGTCTATTCTTACAATATCATATATTTTATTACACCAGCTTAATCTATCTACCCAAAATTTAAAGTTATGTTTTTGTAAATAATCCCAGTCATATATAGGGTTACCCCATCTTTGTCCTGTTTTGCTAAAATAGTCTGGTGGTACGCCTGCTATAAAAGTTGGGTTACCTTCTTCATCTAACAAAAAGTTTTCTTTATTTTCCCATACATCAACAGAATCTAGTCCCACATATATTGGTATATCGCCTAAAATTTCTATACCATTTTTATTTGCATAATCTTTAAGTTCAAACCATTGTTTATAAAATAAAAATTGTACAAACATTTCATATTCTATATTTTCTTCTAAAAGTGGTAAATCTTTTTTATTATCTATCCAGCTTTTATCTTCTTTATCCCAATGTACCCAACACTTTAAATCATTTTTCTTTTTTAAAGTAATAAAAGTAGCATAAGTTTTTACCCATTTATTATCTTGTTTAAATTTTAAAAATTCATCTTTTAAAATGCCTTTTTCTTTCATATTATAAAAAGCTTCTTTAAAATATTTTTGTTTAAAATCTCTAGCTTTTTCATAATCTGCTTTTTCTTGTGTATAATTAACTTCTTCTATATTTTCTATAAGCCCTAGTTCTTTTAAATTATCAATAGAAATATATATTTCTTCACCTGCATAAGAAGAATAAGGCTGATAAGGTGAATTTCCATATCCAACTGGATTAAGCGGCAATATTTGCCAAACTTTAAATTTTGATTTTTTTATTAAGTCTATAAATTCATAAGCCTTTTTACCAAAATCTCCTATATAATGGTTACTAGGCAATGAAAATATAGGCATTAAAATTCCTGCTTTTCTAGTCATATAGCCTCCATTATTTTAAATTCCAAATTTCTTTGTTATATTCGTCTATTGTTCTATCTGATGAGAAAAATCCTGCTTTAGCTATGTTTATTAAAGCACTTCTTAACCATTTTTCTCTATCTTCATAGTCTTGTAAAGCCTTGTCTTTAACCTTAATATAATCTTCTATATCTAATAAAGTCATAAACCAATCTTTATTTAATATTTCGTTATATAATCTTTCTAAATTTTCTTTTTGCCCAACAGCTAAAACTTTTTCATCTATTATAAAATCTACTATTTCTTTTATGATAGGGCTATTGTTGTAAAAATCTTTAGAAACATAGTCCATATTTTCATAATGTTTTATAACAGTTTCAGATTTTTCACCAAATAAATAAATATTTTCATCACCAACAAGCTCAGATATTTCTACATTAGCACCATCTAAAGTACCAAGTGTTATAGCACCGTTTAACATAAATTTCATATTACCAGTACCACTAGCCTCTTTACTAGCAAGAGAAATTTGCTCTGATATATCGCAAGCTGGTATAAGTTTTTCTGCTTTAGATACATTATAGTTTTCTATAAATACAATTTTCATATGTTTAGATACTTCTGCATCATTTTCAACTATTTCTTGCATACATAAAATAAAATGTATTATATCTTTTGCAATTATGTAAGCAGGAGCTGCTTTAGCACCAAAAATAAATGTTATAGGTCTTGTAGGTATATTGCCTTTTTTAATTTCTAAATATTTATATACAATATATAAAGCATTCATTTGTTGTCTTTTATATTCGTGTAGCCTTTTTATTTGTATATCAAATATAGAGTTTTCATCTATATCAATATTTTGAGTAGCTTTAATAAAATCTTTTAATTGTTTTTTCTTAAATGATTTTATCTCGCCTAATTTATTTATAACATTTTTATCATCTACAAATTTTAATAAGTTTTCTAATTTTGTAGCATCTTTTTTATATTCATCACCTATTAAAGATGTAATATAATCTGACAATTCATTGTTACAATGTAATAACCATCTTCTAAATGTTATACCATTAGTTTTATTATTAAATTTTTCTGGATATATTTTATAAAAATGGTTAAGCTCAGAATTTTTTAGTATATCTGTGTGTAATTTAGCAACACCGTTTACACTATATCCAAAATGTATATCTATATGAGCCATATGCACTCTTTCGTCTTGGTCTATAATGTAAACTTTAGGGTCATTATATTTTTCACATACAATCATATTTAAGCTTTCTATAATAGGCATAAGATGTGGCACTACCTTATATAAATATTTAGCTGGCCATTTTTCTAAAGCCTCTGCTAAAATTGTATGATTTGTGTAAGCACAAGTTTTTGACACAATCTCAATAGCATCTTTTAATCTAATACCTTCTTGCATTAATAAATAAATAAGCTCTGGTATAATTAATGTAGGGTGTGTATCATTTATTTGTATTGTAACATTTTTATGTAAGTCTTCTAATTTATTACCTTTTAGTTTTTCTTGTTGTAAAATATATTGTGCACCACTACTTACCATAAAGTATTGTTGAAAAATTCTAAGTAAATGGCCTGCTTCATCACTATCATCTGGATATAAGAAAAGAGTAAGGTTTTTTTCTATATTTTCTTTATCAAAATTTATACCATCTTTTACTATGCTTTCATCTATTGTTTCTATATCAAATAAATGTAGCTTGTTTATACCTTCTTGATAGCCTATAACATCTATGTCATACATTCTAGATTTAACTTTTCTATTACCAAAATTTATATCAAAAGTTACATCTGTTTTTTCAAGCCAACTTTCATTTTCTATCCAATCATTTTTATATTCTTTTTGAAGGTTATTTTCAAATTTTTGTTTAAATAGTCCAAAATGATAATTTAAGCCAATACCATCACCGCTAAGGCCAATGCTTGCAATAGAGTCTAAAAAGCAAGCAGCAAGACGCCCAAGTCCACCATTACCAAGAGATGGTTCTGGTTCAACTTCTTCTATTTCAGATAAATTTTTACCATTTTCTTTTAATATAGTTTTTATATCTTCATAAATACCTAAGTTAATTAGGTTATTTGACAATAGCTTACCAATTAAAAATTCTGCTGATACATAATAAAGTTTTTTATTATTTTTTATAACTGGTTTTTCTTTTGCTTCTTTTTTAACCAACTCTAAAATAGAATAATATATTTCTTCATTAGTACAAGCAGCTAGTTCTTTATTATACCTATTAGATATAATATTTTTGAGCTTTTCATTAATCACATATAACACTCCTTTTTTTCGTAAATTTTCGCTTTATTAAATTATACTATTATTATTATATTTTGTCTATATATTTTTACTATTTAAACTTATTTTGGTAAGTTTTAATATATTTTGATTTATAATTTTATATAATTTACATATTAATATATACAATTTTATATTATATTATTTTATATTTATATTTTAAATTGACTAAAAATAAATTATGGTATAATATTAATATAAATAAAACTTTGTTTTTTAAGATATTTTAAGGAGGTGGTTATTTGTCTGTAAAAATTAAAGATATAGCTAAAAAACTTAATATATCTGTTGGCACAGTTTCAAAAGGTTTAAATGGTGCCTCTGATATAAGCTATGAGCTTACACAAACTATTTTAGATACGGCAATAGAAATGGGTTATAAGCCAAAAAAAATGTTAAATGAAGATGATAAAAAATTATGCATTTTTATCACTAATATGGATTATAAATCTAAAAATGACTTTGGTTATGATATTGTGCTTGGCTTTAAAAGACACGCTATAAGAGATAATTGGAAAGTTTATATAGAAGAAGTTAATCATACTTTTCAAAAACAAAATAATTATGATAAATATATGTTATATAAAGGGTATAGAGGTTCTTTTTTTGTAGGGTTTGCTTTAGATGATTTATGGTTACAAAATCTATCTAAAACATCTACACCAACTGTTTTATTAGATAACTATGTTTCAAAAAATTTTAATGTTAGCTACGTTGGTACAGATAACTTTGAAGCTTTTGATTTATTAATAGACTATTTATCATCATTAGGCCATACCAAAATAGGTTTCTTTAGTGCATATTTAGATTCTATGGTAGCCTCTGAAAGATATGAAGCTTTCTTAAAAGCTATGAAAAACAATAATTTACCAGTAGATGAAAATATTATTAGCTTTGGTCACTATGGTATAGATTCTGCAAAATATCATATACCTAAAATAGTAAAAAATAATGCAACTGCTATATTATGTGGTAGTGACTTAATGGCTTATGGTGCTATAAAAGTATGTGAAGAAATGGGAATAAATGTACCAGAAGACGTTAGTATAATTGGTTTTGATGATATAGATATTTGTAAAAAATCTAACCCAACTATAACAACTATAAGACAAAATAGATTAGAAATAGGTAAATGTGCTTATATTTCTTTAGAAGGTATTATGCGTAATGTTTGTATAAATAAAACTACATTAAGACCAAAACTAATGAAAAGAAAATCTGTAAAGCCTCTAAATAAAAAATTATAACCTACACAAAAAAGCTAAAGACTTTGTCTTTAGCTTTTTTATAATTATTTTGCAACTATATTAACTATTCTACCAGGAACATATATTTCTTTAACAATATTTAAGCCTTCTAGTTTATCTGCTAACTCAGCCTTTGCTTTAGATAAAACATC
>CALWSN010000155.1 GCA_944384215.1 uncultured Clostridia bacterium
TAAATAAAGATTTAGAAACAATAGTTGAACCTAATAAAGGATATACTCAAATGTTATTTTATGAAAATGATGGAAACATATATATTAAAGCTACTAATGGCAATGACCCTTCTAGTGAATACTATAAACTTGATTATTATGACTTACAGGGAAATATTGTAGAAGAGCCTAAAAACTTAAAAGCATTAATAGGATATAACACTAGTAGTTGGGCTAAAGAAAGTATACAAGAAGCTATAAATTTAGGTATAGTACCTCAAGAAATTCAAGAAAGATATACTTCTAAAATCTCAAGAAATGAATTTGCTAAACTTGCACTGCAAGTTTATATTAAAAAAACAGGATATGAAGTGGATATGAATGCAAAATCTCCTTTTGAAGATAATTTCGACCCTTATGTAACAGCAGCTTATAATTTAAAAATTGTATCTGGAACAAGTAAAACAACATTTTCTGGTGGAAATACCATCACAAGACAAGAGGCAGTTGTTATGATGAATAACTTAGCAAAATTACTTAATATAAAATCTACACCTCAAAAACAAAAATTTGTTGATGAAAAATATTTTGTTACTTGGGCTAAAGATATTATTTATTCTGTTGCAGGTATAAAAAGTGGTGATACTTATGTTATGGCTGGTACAGGTGAAGGAAAGTTTTCTCCTTGGTATAACTATACAATAGAGCAAGCTATCACTAGTATGTTAAGACTATATAAATGTTAAAAATTTGTAGTATATTAAAATTACCTTAATAATATATATTATTGAGGTGATTTTTATGTTTAAAAGTATTTTTATATTTGGTATTTACATACTTTCAATAATAGTATTTATACCTAGTATTACAGTTTATTTTTTTAATGATAGTGAAAAAGTTTATTATGAGCAAGAAAACAAATCTTTAGATATTGTTGATAATGTTGAAATATTAGAAAGTGAGAAAAATAAAGAGGTTAATACTCAATCTCAAAATATTATAAATACTACTGGTGAAAATATTCCTTTTGAAGATTATATTGTAGGGGTAGTAGGTGCAGAGATGCCTATTAGTTTTGAAGAAGAAGCATTAAAAGCTCAAGCAGTTGCCGCTAGAACATATGCTTATAAAAGAATAGATGATATAAATAAATCAGTTGACCACAAATCTATAGGACAAGCATACAATAGTATAGATGATATGAAAAATAAGTGGGGAGATAATTTTGATACTTATTATAATAAAGTAAAAAATGCTGTATATGATACACAAGGCATTATTATGACTTATGATAATGAACCAATAGAGGCAGTTTTTCATTCCACAAGTGCAGGAATTACTGAAGTATCTGAAAATATATGGGGAAAAAGTTTGCCATATATAAAAAGTGTGGATAGCAAAGTAGATGAAAAAGCACCAAATTTTATATATACAACATCAATACCAAACAGTCAAATAATAGATATGTTATCTAAAAAATATCCAGATATAGATAAAAATAATATAATAAATAGCTTTGAAACAGGAGAAAGGTCAGAGGCAGGGTATGTACTAAATGTAAATGTATGTGATAAGAAAATAAGTGGTAGAGATATAAGAACAATGTTTGGGCTTAGGTCAACAAATTTTACAATAGAAAAAACAAAAGACAGTATAAATTTTACAACAAAAGGATATGGACACGGAGCAGGTATGAGCCAATACGGAGCAAATTTTATGGCACAAGATGGCAGTAGCTATGAAGAAATATTGTTACATTATTATGACGGTATAAGTTTGCAAAAAATATATTGATATTTAATTATTAAAATAACACATATTTTCCACTTGGGTTTAAAAATGTTGTGTCTATGTATAGAAATGTATATATAAGTATTGAATTAAAATTTAGAATAACTAGTAATCAGTACTTAAATAAGACAAATACTATAAAATTAAAATTTATAAAACATTATACTTTTAAAGATTTATAAATAATAAAAATAATCTCTTAAAGGGTACATTTGTAAAGAATATACAATTTTTAGATATTTTAGAATATACTAAGACATAGTAAAATATTCTTATATGCTTAGAGTAAGCCACTTGTTGAATAGATGGTCTTGATTTACGGCAGGTTTTAGTAAATTTATTATAAATATTTTTAACTTATCATAATTTTTAAGCATAATTAAATTTTTTATATTTTACTACCTATATATTATATCTAAACATTACTATTTATATTTGAAGTTTTAATATATATACATATAAAATATACTATGTTATAATATTGCAAATGTATACAAAATGTGAAAGATATAATATAAAATAGATATTATAATTTAAATAAAAACTTGGTATAAAATAATAATAAATATTAAGAGGTTAATTATGAATATAGTAGATGCAAAAGAATTAATATCAATATTAGCAAGTGGTATAAACCCTATTACAGGAGAAATTTTATCTGAAAATGATAGTTGTAATCAAGTTGAAATAGTAAGAGCTTTATATATATTATTAGGTGAATGTGAAAATAATAAAAAAATAACTATTAAAAAATATGAAAATGCCGGTAAACCTTGGAGTAAAGAAGATGAAAATATCTTATGTAATATGTATGATTGTGGTAAAAGTAAAAAAGAACTTTGCAAACATTTTAAGCGTTCATCATTGGCTATAGAAGAAAGATTAATAAAACTTGGTAAAATTAAAAATAGATATGAACTTACATAATTTATAAAGATTAGAGTAATTTATATGATGAATTTAGAATTGGGGTATTCTTAATAAAGTAGAAATAAAAAATTAAAAAACACAAAAGCTAACTTTATTGAGATTATATAAAGTTAAAACTTGCTATTAAAAAACAAATTTTCCTTCTGATTAAAAAGTATATAATTAAAAGAATGAGAGTTTTTAGAATTAAAAAACTATTCAACATATCAAAAAGAGAAAGTTATAAATCTTTTTTATTATAGAATGAATTATGGGGAAGTTATTCAAGTTTTAAAAACTTAAAAAATTTTATGTAACAGAATTATTATAATGGCAGGTAGGTTTATATTTGGTTTTTAAAGAATGCTTAGAAGGTTTAGAATTAAAACACTTGTAATATAAGTAATTTTAAAAATATGAGAAAGGTTTAAGGACGATTATGTATTAAATGTAAATGTATGTGATAAGAAAATAAGCAGTAGAGATATAAGAACAATGTTTGGGCTTAGGTCAACAAATTTTATAATAGAAAAAACAAAAGATAGTATAAATTTTACAACAAAAGGATATGGACACAGAGCAGGAATGAGCCATTTATGGCACAAGATGGAAGTAGTTATGAAGAAATATTGTTACATTATTATGACGGTATAAGTTTAAATAAAATTTATTAAAGTTTACAAAAAATTCAATAAATAATAGTTGAAGAAACTGTATAAATTAGATATAATAGATATTAAGGTAAATTTAGCTAAATATTTAAAAGTTAGTTAATATGTGCTTTTAAAATATTTTTTATGTTAATTATTACTTATATATCTTTATATAATATTAATAATATAAGTAAGTAATATATTAATTGTAATAAAATAAAAAACTAAATAATTTTAAATAATACTCTTATATTATTTGGAGGTAAGGATGAAATGGATAACAATATAAATGAACCTAAAAATAATGGTTCTCCTAATAACAAAAAGCCTAATAAAAATACTGCCTTAACTATACTTATTGTTGCTATTATTTTAACTTTTGTATTTAATATGATGACAGTTTCTATGATAACTAAAGGTAGTAGAGAAATTAGTTATAGTGAATTTTTAAATATGCTAGAAGATGGAAAAGTTGAAAAGGTTGAAGTTCAATCTGGTAAAATATTAATATTCCCTAAAGATGAAAATGAAAAAGATACAAAAATATTTAGTATAGGTTCAGGTTCTCAACCACTATATACAGGTAGATTTCCAGATTTTACATTAAAAGAAGAGCTACAAAAATATGATGTAGAGTTTAAAGCTCCTATTGTAGAAAACAATGGGTTTGTCAACTTTTTTGTATATTATATTTTGCCTATTTTAATAATGTATCTTATACTTACACTTTTATTTAGAGGACTTAGTAAAAAAATGGGTGGCGGTATGTTTGGTATGGGTAAAAGTAATGCCAAAGTATATATGCAAAAAGAAACAGGTGTTACATTTAAAGATGTAGCTGGGCAAGAAGAAGCTAAAGAATCTTTAAGAGAAATAGTTGACTTTTTAAATAACCCAGAAAAATATTCAAAAATAGGTGCTGTCCAACCAAAAGGTGCTCTATTAGTAGGTCCTCCTGGTACAGGTAAAACTATGCTTGCAAAAGCAGTAGCAGGAGAAGCTAATGTTACATTTTTATCAATAGCTGGTTCAGATTTTGTTGAAATGTATGTTGGGCTTGGTGCATCTAGAGTACGTAGCCTATATAAACAGGCTATGGAAAATACTCCTTGTATTGTTTTTATAGATGAAATAGATGCTATTGGTAAAAAAAGAGATGGACACGGTGGTGGAAATGATGAAAGGGAGCAAACATTAAATCAACTTTTATCTGAAATGGACGGATTTGACACTTCTAAAGGTGTTGTTATATTAGCTGCTACTAATAGACCAGAAGTTTTAGATAAAGCACTTTTAAGACCTGGTAGATTTGATAGAAGAATAATTGTGGAAAGACCAGACTTAAAAGGAAGAGAAGATATATTAAAAGTACACGCTAAAAAAGTAAAATTAGATAAAGACGTAGACCTTAAAAAGATAGCCTTAGCTACAAGTGGAAGTGTTGGTGCAGACCTTGCTAATATGGTAAACGAAGCTGCCCTTAGAGCAGTTAGATGTGGTAGAAACGTTGTAAAACAAGAAGACCTTATGGAAGCAGTAGAGGTTGTTATAGCTGGTAAAGAGAAAAAAGACCGTATTTTATCTGAAGAAGAAAGACGTATTGTTGCTTATCATGAAGTTGGCCACGCTTTAGTATCTGCTATGTTAAAAAATACTAAACCAGTACAAAAAATAACGATTGTTCCTAGAACAATGGGTTCTTTAGGATATACTTTGCAAATACCAGAACAAGATAAATATTTACAAACTAATGTAGAAATGCTTGAAGAAATAATGGTATTGTTAGGAGGACGTTGTGCAGAAGAGGTAGAATTTAAATCTGTAACAACAGGAGCTAGCAATGATATACAAAGAGCTACAAGTATAGCTAGAAGTATGGTAACATTGTATGGTATGAGTGATAAATTTGATATGGTTGCATTAGAAGATATAGAAAATAGATACCTTGACGGTAGAATGGTTTCTAATTGTTCTTCTAAAACTCAAAGAGAAATTGATAAAGAAGTACAATCTATAATAAAAGAATGCCATACTAAAGCTAAATCTATATTACAAGAAAATAAAAAGGCTTTAGATAGAATATCAGAATATTTAATAGAAAAAGAAAATATTACGGGCGAAGAATTTATGCAAATATTAAAAGAAGTATGTCCTAACTATATTGAAAAAATAAATGAGCTTGAAAAAGAAGCTAACGCCAATACTATTAAATCATTAAAAAATAAAAATAGGTTTAAAGCAGAAAGTAAAAGAAGACATAAAAGACTTATATATAAAATTAGAAAGCATAACCATAAATTAAAAAAAATATTAGAAAATAAAAATTAATGGTGATTATATGAGTATAATTAATTGGAAAGAAGAACTATTACCTTATAAGCAGGCAACAGATGAGCTATATATAAAATTTAATAGTATAAAAAAAGAATTTATAGAGCTTGAACAACATTCTCCTATAGAGCTTGTCCAAACTAGAGTAAAATCTATATCTAGCATTTTAGATAAAGCTAATAAAAGAGATATACCATTAACCAAAATATTTACTACTTTAGAAGATATAGCTGGGATTAGAATAACTTGTAAATTTGTTGAAGATATATATAAAGTTGTACAAATTATAAGGGATAGAGATGGTAAAGATTTATTTATAAAAGAAGAAGAAGACTATATTAATAATACTAAAAGTAGTGGTTATAGAAGCTATCATATTACTATAAAATATAATGTTATAACAGCAAATGGTCTAAAAGAGATTCCTTGTGAAATACAAATTAGAACTATGGCTATGAATTTTTGGGCTACTATAGAACACTCTCTTAGATATAAATATAATGGTAATATGCCTAAACATTTAAAACAAAAGTTAGAGGCTTGTGCAGAAGCATCTTTTAAGCTAGACACAGAAATGGGCACAATAAGAGATGAAATAATACAAACTCAAAAAATAATACAAACAAAAGAAAATTTAGTATATGAAATACTAAAAAATATACAAAATTTATATTATATTGGAAAAATAGAACAAATGAATGACTTTAACAGAGAGTTTATAGAGCTGTATCAAGAAGGTGATATAGAAAAATTAAGTGCTTTTAATAATAAGCTACAAACTATGGCAAATTTATATAAAGTTAGTTATATATAAGTATAAAATTTTAAAATATTCATTGATTTTTATATAAAAATATGTTATTATATTGTATGTATATAACGGAAATATAATTTACAGTTTATGAAGGAGAGATTAATTATGTTTAATATTTTTGACCAACTAGATGAAAATAAATTTTCTTGGGATTCTATCGGTGATATTATAAACGGTAGAAAAAATCTTGGTGAAGAAATGCCTGTTTTTGTATATAGATTATTTCAATTTACAATAAAAGATGAACTTGCAAAAAGATTTGGTAATGAAACTACTGTTGAAATATTTAGAAATGCTGGAAAATTAGCAGGTATTGAATTTGCTAATCATATGTTAGATTTAACATTACCTTTTAATGAATTTACTGCTCAATTACAAAAAATATTAGAAGAATCTAGAATAGGTATATTAAGAATAGAAAAATTTGATATGGAAACAGGTGAAGCTACTTTAACTCTTGGTGAAGACTTAGACTGCTCAGGTTTACCTATAACAGGCGAAACTGTTTGTAACTATGATGAAGGCTTTTTATCAGGAATTTTACAAAGATATACTCAAAAAGATTATATTGTTACAGAAGTGGACTGTTGGGCTATGGGTTCACGTGTTTGTAGATTTGAGGCAAAAGTTAAATCTTAAAAAAATTTTTTTAAGGCTAAAAGGAGTAACTTATGGAAGAGCAAGATATTGAGCGTTTGTTTTTACAAATAAAAAATATAATTTTTAACAAACCCATATCACAAGACTTAAAGTCAGATGCTAAAGAGTTAGACAATTTACAACAAGCAATAGAATATCTTTCTAAATGTATGTCTGAAACTAACCAGTTTTTAACAAATTTAGCAGCAGGTAATTTAGAAGCACAAGCTCCAAGTAGACATAATTTTTTAGCTGGTAGTTTAAAAGAGTTACATTCTAGTCTCAAGCATTTAACTTGGCAGGCCAACCAAGTTGCAAATGGTGATTATAACCAAAGAGTAGGATTTTTAGGAGAATTTTCTAGTGCGTTTAATAAAATGATTGAACAACTAGAAGAAAGAGAAAATAAGCTTAAATCTAAAACAATAGCATTAACTCAGAGTATGGATTTAATGGTATCTGTTATGGATAGTTTACAAGATTGGATTGTTGTTACAGAAAAGCGTACAGGGGATATTATTTATGTAAATCATTCTGCTAAAGCTTTATTTGATAATATTGACAATCAATTAAAAGATAATGAGGATAGAGATGACATTTTAACTCAAATTGTAAAATATTCTAATAGTGGTGAAAATGATGTAAACTTTGAATTTGACTATGAGTATAAAGATAAAATTTTTCACTGCAAATCTTTTTTGATACAGTGGAATGATAAAATAGCATATGTACATTTTATTGGAGATATAACTTCAGAAATAGGTAAAAAAGAACAACTTGAAAGTATGGCATTTAAAGATGAATTGACAGGGCTATTTAATAGAAGATATTGTTTAAAAACTTTATATTCTATGCTATCAGAGAAAATGACTTTTAGTATTGGTATGATAGATATGGATGGTTTAAAAGTTGTTAATGATACATTAGGTCATTTAGAAGGAGACCAATATATAAAATTAGTAGGTAATGGTATAATATCTTTAGCTAGAGATACAGACATTATATGTCGTATGGGTGGAGATGAGTTTATAGCTATATTACCAAAATGTACTGAAGAAATTTTAGAAAAAAAATTAGAAAAGTTAAATGAAATATTAGCTGAAAGTGATAAAGAATATGATATGTCAATTAGCTATGGTGTTCTTTACATAGATGAAAATACTGATTTAACTGCTGAAGAAATTTTAGAAAAAGTAGACAATAAAATGTATAAGTTTAAAAAACTTAGAAAAAAAGAAAGAAAACAATAATATGTAATTATGACTATTTAATTTTACATAAATTTAAGGTATGGTTTTTACCATACCTTTTTATAGTGTTATAGAGAAAATAATATACTTGCAATATAAGATACAATTATTAATAAACCTAAAAACATAGAAGTTTTTTCACTTTTTTTAGTATATAATGTAGATATAACTATAATTGTAGAGATAATACCCCATATTATAAGATTGTTTGATTGTTTATCTGGCGAAAATATATTACCTTTAGAATAGAAAATATCTCCAATAGATAATATTGTAAAATTAAATATATTACTACCTATTACATTTCCAAAAGAAGCATTAAAGTTGCCAAGCCTTACTAAATTAAAAGATGACGTTAGCTCTGGTAAAGATGTGGCAATACCTAAAAATATTGCACCTCCAACTGTTGCACCAAGCCCTAATTGAGAGTTTAGTTTATCAGTAACTTTTGTTAACATCATACTAAATAAAACTAATAATATTGAGCATATAATAAATCTGAATATTATTTGTTTTACTGTTAAATTTACATTATCATCAAGAGAGCCATCACTTTCTCCACCATCGTTAGTTTTAGCTATATTTATTATATATAGTACAAGAATAGCTATTGATGCATAACTTATATTTAAAAATCCTAAATTTAAACTATAATTATATTTCATACCTAAAAGACAAATTATGAATATTAGTATGGTAAATATACTTGTTAATAAATGACTTTTAGATAAATAAGAAGTTTTAAACTTTTTAGGAAATAATAAAATACAAGCTCCTAAGATAGTAAGGTTAAATATGTTGCTACCAAATACATTACCTTGTACAAGGTTAGGTTGATTTAATGAAAATATGGCTGTTAAACTTGTTATAAACTCTGGTAAAGATGTAACAGCAGCTAATAAAACTCCACCAATAAATGCACCCGATAAATTGGTTTTTTTATCTAAAGCATCAACATATTTTGATAAGAATATAGATAAAAAAACAACAAGCCCTGCAAGTATTAAATATTGTAAGTAAATCAATATAAGTGCCTCCTTTTAAAAATAATATACGTAACTAAAGAAGATTATATACTTTATTATTAAAATAATCAAGTAAAAATAAAAAAACATTTGAAAAAAAATAAAAATACTGTTAATATATATAAAAATACAATTAATATATATTAAGGAGGAATAATATGCTTTCAAAAGTTCTATCATCTACATTAATAGGTATAGATGGGTTTAAAATAATTGTAGAGGTAGATATAAGCCAAGGTTTACCAGCTTTTGATATAGTTGGGTTACCAGATTCAGCTGTTAAAGAATCTAAAGATAGAGTTAGAACAGCTATTAAAAATTCTAATATAAATATGCCAGTTAAAAGAGTAACTATAAATTTGGCACCAGCTAATATAAGAAAAGAAGGACCCGCTTTTGACTTGCCAATAGCAGTTGGTATATTAGCTTGTATAGAAGCTATAAAAGAGGATAGCTTTAAAGATACTATGATAATAGGTGAATTATCATTAGACGGCTCTGTAAAGCCTGTAAATGGTGTTTTACCTATGTTACACACAGGTAAAGAATTAGGTATTAAAAAATACATAGTACCATATGATAATATAGATGAGGCTGGTCTTGTTTCTGACATAAATGTAATAGGTATAAAAAATTTATCAGAGCTTATAGACCATTTAAATGGTAAAAATATAATAAAGCCTATAAATATTAATATTGACAATTTATTAAAAAATGATACACTTAAAAATGATTTTGACTTTTTAGATGTTAAAGGACAAGAAAATGTAAAAAGAGCTTTAGAGATAGCTGCAGCTGGTATGCATAATATTGTTATGGTAGGTCCACCAGGCTCTGGAAAAACTATGATGGCAAAAAGAATACCAAGTATATTGCCAGATATATCTTTTGATGAAAGTATAGAAATAACTAAAATATACAGTGTTTCAGGAATTTTGCAAAATAAAAATTCACTTGTTACTAAAAGACCTTTTAGAGCACCACACCATACAATATCTAAATCGGCAATGGTAGGTGGTGGTAGATTACCAAAGCCTGGTGAAGTAAGCTTATCTCATAATGGAGTTTTATTTTTAGATGAATTGCCAGAATTTAGTAGAAGTGTTTTAGAAGAATTAAGACAACCGTTAGAAGACGGACAAGTTAATATATCAAGAGTTAATGGAACTATGACTTTTCCTGCAAATTTAATGTTGGTTGCTGCTATGAACCCTTGTCCTTGTGGGTTTTATGGATACTCTGATAAATGTAATTGCTCTCAAAATGCAATATCTAAATATTTAGGTAAAATAAGTGGGCCTTTATTAGATAGAATATATATACAAGTGGAAGCATCTGCTGTAAACTATGAAGATTTAGATATGAACACTAAGACAGAATCTTCAAAAGATATTAAAGATAGAGTTATTTTAGCACAAAAAATACAAATTGAGAGATATAAAAATGATGGAATATATTTTAATTCACAATTAACTGCTAGCCTTATAGAAAAATATTGTATATTAGGAGAGGCAGAAAGAGAAATATTAAAAGGGGTATTTGATAGATTACAGCTAAGTGCTAGAGCATATCATAAAATTTTAAAAATAGCTAGAACAATAGCAGATTTAGAAGAATGCGAAAACATAGGTGTAACGCATATAGCAGAAGCAGTACAACTTAGAAATTTAGATAGAAAATTTATGTTTTAAAGAGGTTTATTATGCTAGAAGATAATTTTTTAATGTGGCTTGCTAGAATAGATGGTATTAGTATAAAGAAAAAATGGGATATTTTAAATTATTTTAATACAGCTAAAGAATTTTTTTATGCAGATGTTTTAGATATTAAAATATTTTGTGAAAAAAATAGAATAAATATAAAAAATATTTTAGATGTAAGAAATGATATTATATTAGAAAAATATATTAAAGATGTTGAAAAGCATAATTTAAAATTTATAACTCAAAATAGTGATGATTATCCAGAACTTTTAAAATCTATACCAGATGCACCAATAGGTTTTTATATGCTAGGTAATATGCCCAAAGATATTAATAATAAAGTAGGTATTATTGGTGCAAGAAAATGTACACAATATGGAGCTATTAACGCATATAAGTTTGGTAAAGAGCTTGGAGAAAATAATGTAGTTGTAGTTAGTGGTATGGCTATGGGTATAGATTCTATGGCACATAAAGGGGCAATAGATGCAAAGGGTAAAACAATAGCTGTTTTAGGCTGTGGCCTTGATATAATATATCCACCGTCTAATATAGGGCTTAGAAATGACATAATAAATAATGGTTGTGTTATAAGTGAGTTTCCAATAGGAACACCACCTTATCCAGCAAATTTCCCTATGAGAAATAGAATAATAAGCGGTATAAGTGATGCTATATTAGTTATAGAATCGGCTAAAAAAAGTGGAACTTTAATAACAGTTGGACAAGCCTTGGAGCAAGGAAGAGATATTTTTGCTATACCTGGAAATATAAATAATCCTATGAGTGAAGGTACAAACAATCTTATAAAAGAATGTGCTTTCCCTGTAACCAATGTAGATGACATATTATCAAATTTAGGAATTTTACATAAGTATAATAGAAATGATAATTTTAGTAATGAAAATGTAAAAAATAGTAATAATAGTATAGAAAAATCTGAAAATATAAAAAATTTACTTGCACCGGATGAAAAAATAGTATATGCTTGTATAAAAGATAGTCCTGTAACAATAGATGAAATAATTTTAAAAGCTAACATAAATATTCAAACAGCACAATATGTTTTAACTATGCTAGAGATTAAGGGATATATACAAAAACTTGCAGGACAAAAATATATAAAGGCTTTATAACTAATTTAGGAGGATTTATATTGATATGGCTGTAAAAAAGAATTTAGTTATAGTAGAATCACCTGCCAAAGCAAAAACTTTAAAAAAGTTTTTAGGCAGTAATTATAAAATAGAAGCAACTATGGGGCACGTTAGAGATTTACCAAAAAGTGAAATGGGGATAGATATTGAAAATGATTTTGAACCTAAATATATTACTATAAGGGGTAAAGGAGAAGTTTTAGCAAAACTTAGAAAAGAAGTTAAATCTGCAAATAAAATATATTTAGCAACCGACCCCGATAGAGAAGGAGAAGCTATAAGCTGGCATCTTTTATATGCTTTAAAACTAAATGAAGACACCGACAAAAAAGTATACAGAATAACTTTTAATGAAATAACAAAAAATGCTGTTCAAAAATCTATAAAAGAAGCTAGAGAAATAGATATGAACCTTGTTGATGCTCAACAAGCTAGACGTGCTTTAGATAGAATAGTAGGTTATAAAATAAGCCCTTTATTATGGAAAAAAATAAAAAAGGGGCTTAGTGCTGGTAGAGTTCAATCTGTTGCACTTAGGCTTATTTGTGACAGAGATGATGAAATAGAAAACTTTATACCAGAAGAATATTGGACAATAGATGTAGACTTAAAAGCTGAAAAAAATAAAATTTTAAAAACAAAATTTTATGGTAAAAATGATAAAAAATTAGACATAACATCAGAACAACAAGCAAATGAAATTTTAGATGATATAAAAAATAGTAAATTTATTGTAAGTGATATAAAAAATGGTAAAAGACAAAAAAATCCTTTGCCACCTTTTACAACAAGTACATTACAACAAGAAGCATCTAAAATTTTTGGTTATGCATCATCAAAAACAATGTTAATTGCACAACAGCTTTATGAAGGTATAAATATTAAAGATGAAGGAACAGTAGGTTTAGTGTCTTATATACGTACAGACTCTGTTAGAATATCAGATGAAGCATATTTACAAGCTAAAGACTTTGTTATATCTACTTATGGTGAAGAGTTTTTTGCAAAAGAAAGAAGAGAGTATAAAGCTAAAGGTAAAACTCAAGATGCTCACGAGGCTATAAGACCAACTTATACTGAAAGAACACCAGATAGTATAAAAGACTCCTTAACACCAGAACAATATAAAATTTATAAGCTTATATGGGAACGTTTTTTAGCTAGTCAAATGTCTCCAGCTATTTATACTACAAAAACTATAAAGATAAAAGCTAATCAATATGATTTTAGAGCTTCTGGCTCTATATTAGAGTTTGAAGGATATTTGAAAGTATATAAAAAGAATGAAGAAAAGGCTAAAGAAAACGAAGAAGATATTTTAATACCAGATATTAATCAAAACCAAGAATTAGATGTAAAAAATATTAATCCTTTACAACATTTTACTCAGCCACCAGCTAGATATACAGAAGCTACTCTTATAAAAACATTAGAAGAAATAGGAGTAGGCAGACCTAGTACCTATGCTCCAACTATATCTACTATAACAGCTAGAAACTATGTTACTAAAGAACAAAAAGTTTTTTATACAACTGAGTTAGGTGAGATTGTAAATGATATTATTAAAAATAATTTTGGTAATGTTATAAATGTAGATTTTACTGCTAAAATGGAAAATAAGCTAGATGAAATAGAAGAAGGACATATAGAATGGAAAGATGTTTTACGAGATTTTTATCCTCCTTTTGAAAGAACTATACAAGAAGCTTATGAGAAAATAGAACATATAGAAATAGAAGATGAAAAAACAGATATATTATGTGAAAAATGTGGAGCTAATATGGTTATAAAATATGGAAAATTTGGTAAGTTTTTAGCTTGTCCTAATTTTCCTGAATGTAGCAATACTAAACCTTTTTTTGAAGAAGCTGGAGTAAATTGTCCAGAATGTGGTGGAAAAGTTTTAATTAAAAAAACTAAAAAAGGTAGAAAATTTTATGGTTGTGAAAATAACCCACAATGTCAATTTATATCTTGGAGTAAGCCAACAGGAGAAAAATGTCCTAAATGTAATAGCTTTTTAATAGAAAAAGGGACTAAGAAAAAAATAATTTGTTGTAGTAATGATGATTGTGGTTATTATTTATCAGAAGAATCAAAAGAATCAAAAGAAGATTAATTATGTAAAGGGGGCATTAAGTTTATATGGATTTTGTTAAAGTTATAAAAGATTTATCTTTTATAATTAAAAATATATCAAAACAAGATAATATTATAAAAGAATTTTCAAACAAAATTTGTGAAAGTTTATTTAGTGATATGATTATTTTAGATTTAGATGGTAACATATTATATGAACAGTCGAATAGTTTGCCCTCTTTTGCTTTAAAAAATGAACTCACTAACGAAAAAATTATTGAAACACAAATAATAAAGCAATTAGAAAATATTGAAAATATAAAAATAAATATAACACTAGATAATTTATATACTACCAAATTTGATAGAGATGAGCTAAAAAATATATATGCTGTATTTTTACCCATATATATATATAAAGAAAAATTAGCCACTGTAATAATATATAGAAAATATCATAAATTTAATGAAAATATAGATGTATTGTGCGAGTATATATCATCTATTTTAGGAATATTAATTTATAACTATAAAAGTATTGACATAGCAGAGAAACAACTAAAACGTAAAAATATAAAGACTTGTATATCAACATTATCTTATTCTGAGTTAGAAGCTATATTAAGTATTTTTGAAGAGCTAGAAAATGGCGAAGGGTTAGTTATTGCTAGTAAAGTAGCTGATAAAGCAGGTATAACTAGGTCTGTTATAGTTAATGCACTTAGAAAATTTGAAAGTGCTAGAATTATAGAAACACGTTCTTTAGGTATGAAAGGTACTTATATAAAAGTTTTAAATGAATATTTGTTACAAGAGCTTGAAAAATTTAAAAAATAACTATAATATTTGTTCTAGCATAAAATTAGGAGTTTGATTATGAGTAAAAATTTACATGCAAATCATAGAAAAAGAGTTAGAGCCAGATTTATAAAAGATGGCAACTTAGATAGCTTTGAAGAACACCAAGTTTTAGAGCTTTTGTTGTTTTATTGTGTACCAAGAAGAGATACTAATGAGCTTGCACATAAACTATTAAATGAATATGGAAGTTTATATACATTAATGAATGCAAAACCTGAAGATATAATGAAAAGATGTAAAGTATCTGAAACAACAGCTGTTTTAATATCTATGGTTCCTCATCTTACTAGAAAATTTTTAAGTAGTGGATTACACAACGATAAACCAACAATAAATTCTTTTAATATAGCTAGTAGCTACTTTGAAGCAGTATTGTTAGGTAAGCCTCTTGAAAGCTTTTATATGCTATGCTTAGATCTTAATAAAAGACTTAGAAAAATAGTTCAAATAAGTGATGGGGTAATAAATAATACCCATATTTATATGGAAAAAGTTGTAGGTGATGCTCTTTTGCACAATTCATCATTTGTTATAATAGGTCATAATCACCCTAATGGCAATAATAGACCATCTAATGCTGATGTTGAAGTTACTATAAAAATTAGCAATGCATTATCTCATGTTGGTATAAAAGTTTTAGACCATATCATAGTTTGTGGTGATAATAATTTTAGTTTTGCTAAGAAAGGCCTATGTAATTTAGATTATCAATAAACAAAATTAAATTTATCTCGTATATATTATTAGAAAAAACTAAAACAATATATAGGAGAGTGATTATATGAAAAAATTATATAAAACTAATGAAAAGGTTATAAGTGGTGTTTGTGGTGGATTAGGAGTATATTTTGGTATAGACCCTGTTATAATTAGAATATTATTTATAGTGTTTTTTATAACAACACTAGGAGTTTATCCTATTATAGCATATTTTATAATGTCTGCTATAATACCTGTTGAAAATAATATTATTGATAGTAATAATTAGGGGTGAAAATTATGAAAAAAATTACAAGAAGTATTTACGATAGAAAACTTGCAGGTATATGTGGGGGTCTAGGCAAATATTATAATATAGACCCTAATTTGATTAGAGTATTATTTTTAATTTTATTTGGTTATATAGGTATAGTATTAATTGCTTATATAGTATGTATATTTATAATACCTAACGAAAATAACTTTTAATGAAAATAATATTTTTTAATAAACTTAAAAAGTTGGATAGTATAAGTTAGATTAATAAATTGGAATATTTTCTATTTTTAATAGAAGATATTCCATTTAATTGTCGCCGAATAGGCTTGATATCTACCACCAGCTATGCTGGTGGTAGATAAAAACTCTTATAGAAAAGTAGAAACCTCCTATGATAGAATAGAATTGGTCTGGCAACCAAAAATAAAATCATAGGAGGTTTTGTCATGAAAGACATAAATAGTTTATCACATTCTAAATGGAGAT
>CALWSN010000156.1 GCA_944384215.1 uncultured Clostridia bacterium
ATAGGGTTGTTTTTGAAAGATTTTTTACTAATCTACTTGATGAAATATCTAATGATGACACTATTAATTTAGACGTTAAACCACAATTAAAACTTATCGGCTTTGGTGGGGATAATGAAACAAAAGAATTAAATCAAGAACAAGCTAACTTAAATATTAATAATCTTGATATTGAAGATAATAATTTGTAAAAAATAAATATAGTTTTATCTACATAATAAAATGGAGTAACTTTTAGTTACCCCATTTTATTATCAATTTTAAATATATCTATTGATTAAGATTATCTACAGCATATTGTGCCTCTTCTGCTGCAAATTTTTCTCCATATTCTGAAACTAGCTGATCATATATGGCACTTGGTGACATTGCCATATCCTCTTGATAACTCTTAGCTTTTGCTAATGCATTTGCTTTCCAATCTGCTTGTATAGTATCTATAGCATACTGTGCCTCTTCTGCTGTAAATTTTTCTCCATGCTCTGATGTTAATTGATCATATATACTTGCTTTTGACATATGCATTGTATCACTATAATCTTCAGCTTTTTTTAATGCATTTGCTTTCCAATCTGCTTGTAAGTTGTCCATAGCATATTGTGCTGCCTCTGCCGTAAATTTTTCTCCATATTCTGATGTTAATTGGTCATATATTCCTGCTTTTGACATATACATTGTATCGCTATACATTTTTGCCTTTTTTAATGCAGATTTATATTCTTTAGGTACACTTTTTTCTTCTTTTTGTTCCTCTGTAGATGAACTGCCACCTTCTGTTGTATCCTCACTTGATGTAGGCACTTCACCACTTTCCTTAACACTATTCTCACTAGTTATAGGGTCATTGCTACTTACTGTAGTATCATTATCTGAAAGTGAACCTATAAAAATAAACACCACAATCACTACCAAAACAATAAATAAAGGTCTTTTGTGTATTGGCTTTTTAACTTTTGTTTCATTTTTCATTGTAAATATCTCTCCTTTTTAATTAAAGTTCACTTTATTATATTACAATTTGTTACATAAGTCAATATTACTTTACAAAATTATTGTAAATTTATATATACTTTTATATAATATTATTGTAAGGTGTATTATTTTAAATAATACTATTAATTTATATTATAGCAAAAATATATAAATAAAGGAGTGATTTTATGTCAACTAAAAGCATATTCAAAAATATCCATATAAAAGATGAAAATTCAGCTAACAAATTATTAGATGCATTAGAAAAATCTAAATATATAAATAATAATACTAATAAAAATAATACAAATTTTACAGAGTTATCAAATAATGATATATTTAAATACTTTAACAAGAAAAAGCTCCAATAAAATGGAGCTTTTTCTAATAATTTGCTATTATCAATTCTTTATATCTTGAGTTATCTTCATATCTAGCTTTAAGATTATTTTGTCGTTCTATTTCTTGTATATTATAATCTTTGTATAATTCTCTTATATATTCACAATCATTATAAGACAATATCCATTTACCTTTTATACCTGTTAAAGCCTCTTTTAGCCTCAAATGGTCTTGTTCATTAAATTCTATGTCTTTATAATAATCTTCTGTTTTAAAGTATGGTGGGTCTAAATAAAATAATGTATTTTCTTTATCATATTTATTTAAAATCTTTTCAAAATCTAAATTTTCAATAATTACTTTATTTAATCTTTTACTAACTTCTTTTATATATTCTATAGCTTTTGTCATATCTTTTTTATTAGCACCAAAAGTACCCATTTTACTACCATAACTATTTTTTATTAATATAAAAAATCTAGTTGCTTTTTGTATATCTGTTAAACCTTTTAACTTTATATCTTCTTTTATTTCATTAAATAACTCTCTAGCATTTAAGTAAAATTCTAACTCTTTAATAAAAGCATCTGGGTGGTATTTTACTATTTTAAATAAATTTATAAGGTTGCTGTTCATATCATTATAAATTTCTTCTTTGCTCTCTTCTTTATGAAATAATACCCAACCAGCACCACCAAATACCTCTACATACCTATCATAATTAGTAGGAAACATACTGACTATATGCTCTCTTAATAATTTTTTGCCCCCTACCCAACTAATAAAACTATTCATAAATAACCTCTTTCAAATTATTCCATTAATGGAATATGTACATACATTTTAACTCTAACTTTATATATTGTCAATATTATAGTTTCCCTTGACTTTTTATAATTTTTATATTACCTTAAAAATAAAAAGGAATTTTTATGATAGTAGAAAATATTAATAAAATTAGAAAGCAAAAAAATTTAACTATAAAAGAATTAGCAAATATTAGTAATATCCCCTTTTCAACCTTAAATAAAATATGTTCTAACATTACAAAAGACCCTCATATTTCTATATTATTAAAACTTTCTAAAGCCTTAAATTGTGATATAAATACTCTTTGTGGCATAAACAATATAATAGATTTTCAAGACAAAATAATTTTTGATAAGGTAAAAAAACTAAACTCTAAACAAAAAGATAATCTAATTAATTATATAGATAACTATATGGATAATAAGGTATCTCTTATTGCTTTTGGTGGGGAAAATAAAACTATTGATATAAAAAATAATCTTTTGATTGATGAAGAAATTCAAGAAATAAAAAAAGATAACATTGATTTAAATTTTTAATGTTATTTATATACTTTTTTAAATTATTATTTATTTTATTTTTATTATACTTTAATTTTATAAACTGCAAAAAATTTAAAGGTATATCACATATTTTTGATATATCTTTAAATTCTTTAATATGTATTTTATCTAACATATAAAGAGGTACAAGTACACTTATAGCAAATATATTAGCCTCTTCTTCTATAATATGTATGTTTTCATTTATATAGTCTATTTTAAAATGATTTAAGAATATATGTCCTAACTCGTGTGCTATAATAAATCTTATTAATTTTCTGTCTTGGTTTTCATCATAAAAAATAATATATTTATTACTTGTATATATTGAAAAACCTTTATTATGTAGCCTATCCTCTATACCTAACTTTTTTATTATATTATAACCTTTAATATATGAACATAATAAAATATCATTATTCTTGCATATATCACTAACCTTTATAGGCAATTCTTTTAAATTTTCTTTAATTAAAACTTTATAGGCTATATCTACTATCTCCTCATATCTTTTACTATTGTACATTATTAATCACTCCTTATTATTTTTAGTGATTAATAAAATAATATATACTGTATGTATTATCAATATCTTTATAATATAAATAAAATACTATTTTTATATCAATAATAAAAAGGAACAATTTTCTTAATTGTTCCTATAACATTTAAAATACTTATTCATTTTAAAACATTTCTTCTAATAATTTTAATATAGCTTTATCTAATTTTAAATTTTCATCTAAGTTTACTCTAAAATCTTTAACATTTGAATAATTAGGAATTTTTAGAGTTATTATTGTTCCATTAAACTCTTGATTAAAAGTATATTCATTTTCTTTTTTAGAATTTTTAAAATTTGTATGAAAATATCCTTTGCCTGATATTATCCACAATTCACCTTTAGTATTTTCTATAAAATTGTATAATATAGAAAGGCCTAGCCCTCCAACAGAATTCACCTTTGTTGTATTGGATCTTTTTATAGCCCATTTTATAGCTTTAATATCATCATCAAATGCATTTTCAGGATATCTAGTATTATATTTTTCAAGTATAGTTTTTCCTAAATTGCAAATTGATACTGATACTGTTTTATATTTTTTACTAACTCCTCCAGATATAATAACTTTATTTGATGTAGAATGTTTAACATTTGAAAAACATTCTACTAATACTTTTTTAAAATTTTTAATATATATTTCTTCAATATTTTTTACAAACATATTTTTAGCTGATTTATCTAAATATTCTTCAAATTTAGTTGTATCATTAGTTGTGAACTCTCTAAATCCTATATAATAGTTTTCATTGTAATCATCCTTTTTTACAAATCCAATATTATAAAACATTTTGAATAAGTTATTTGTTCTTGAAAGCATAAATTTTATTTTATTACCTTTGTATATAGCATAGTTAAATATTAATCCTAAAATTGCAAATATATTAGAATCTATCCATTTTGTATTTCTAAAATCAATAATTATTTCTTCATTTATAATATGCGTAGTTTTACTATTTAAATCAATTAATTTTTCTATAGATTGAATATTATTATTTAAGGTAGAAGGCATATTGAAAATCTTACTCATTTAAGTCAAAGTATTTTATTGTTGGTTAATTGAATTAGCAACAACTAAGTATACTAAATCAATATCATCTTTATTTAAATTTTTAAAAGATATTCTAGACAATATTTCTTTATAGTCCTTACCCTTTTCTAATAATAAATTCCCTAAAAAATGATTTAAAAATGGTGTGGATAGTAACTCTATATCTTTAAAATCAAATATTATTTTATCATAGCTATTTGAGATTTTTTCCTCTAAAATTTTTTTTAGTTTATCACCTTGCTCTTCAAGTATAGCTTTAGAGTTTTCTAATTCTTGTTTTATTTCTATTTCTATTGTTTTCACTTATCATCACCTCTCTAATATTATGTCTGTATACAATCTAATAATTCCATATTTATTAAATATTTTTCTACATTTAATGCTACTTCTATAATTTCTTTATCATCATTAACATTTTTAAAGGACTTCTGTAAAATATTAAATTTATTTAAAGTTTTTTGTTTTATTTTATAATCTTCTGAATTTTCTAATGAATAATTCAAGTTTAAATATAAATTTATTATATTATCATTTTCCATTATATTTTCTTTAATATCCAAAATCTTTATAGGATTTGAAATTCTTAAACTCTTAAATAGCTTTTCATCATAAACATGATTAACACTAAGTTCTGTAAATATTACTATATTAATTTTATAGTTTATTAAATCATTAATTGGAGTAATATTAAAATTAATTCTAGTCGAAGAATAAGCTATACCTTTAAATCCATTTTTAGATACAATACTCGATAAAATTTGAGGTATTACATATTCTTCACTAAAATGGCCATCTCTATATTTATTTTTAAAGCTACATATTGACATTAAAATAAAATTAAAAAAATCATTTTTTAAATATTCACATTCTGTTGAACTATTTTCTTCATCTATTCTTTGTATTAGAATGTCTCTAAACAAATCATAAAAATAAATTCTGTTAGTTAAATTATATATTTTAATATTACTATTACTTGGTATATAATATGACGAAAAATTTAAATTATCGATATCATCTTTACCTACCTCATATATAGTATTTAAAATAGAACCTCCTAAATATAATAATGGTTGCCCTGTTATACTAAATCTCTGGTTTTTAATCTTATGCCTTTTATCAAATGGAATATGGAACATATCCCAACCCGTCAAATTATCTTTTCCAGATCTTGCTCTAAAGAATAATTGCTCATCTATATTTTTTAAATTACAGTCTTTATTTATATCTAATAAATCATATTTTTTTAATATATCCTCAAATTTCTCAATTGAACTGCTCCAGTTATGGTTTAACCATTCTAAATAAACTTGTTTTATTGTTTCAAAAAACTCTTCTATTTCTTCTAAAGTTATGCCATTTAATATTTCTAAAAATTCTTTATTTTTTATATTACTATTACTTTCTATATAATTTGATATACTGTTAAGTAAATTTTTATATTCAAATTTAAATAATCTTTTATACTCAACTAAACTTTTATCAAAATTATTCTTTTTAGTCTGGCAAATTAACCTTAAATTGTAGTGATAATCATCTGAAAAAAAATTCCTTATGTTTTGAATTAACTCTTCATAGCAACTAAACATCCTCTTCCTCCATCATTTGTTTGTTTAATTATAACATACTAAATAAGTATTAGTCTATAAAAAATTTACATTTACAAACAAAGAATATACTCATATAATAAAAATATATTCTTAAAAAGGAGCAAAACAAATGTCATATTGTATTTATTTAAGAAAATCAAGAAAAGACCAAGAGTTAGAATCTTTAGGCGAGTTAGAAACATTACAAAGGCACTATGATGCTTTAATAAAAATATCTAAAGAAAAAAACTTAAATATAGTTAAAGTTTATAAAGAAGTTGTTTCTGGTGAGAGTATAGATGCTAGGCCTGAAATGCAAAAATTATTGGAAGACGTATCTAATGGTATTTACAAGGGTGTATTAGTTATGGAAGTAGAACGTCTAGCTCGTGGTAACACAATAGACCAAGGTATAGTAGCAGAAGCTTTTAAACTTTATAATACTAAAATAATAACACCAGCTAAAACATATGACCCTAGCAATGAATTTGACGAAGAATATTTTGAATTTGGTTTATTTATGGCAAGACGTGAATATAAAGTAATAAATAGACGAATACAAAGAGGTAGACTTGCCTCTGTAAGTGAAGGTAAATATATTGCAAGTACTGCACCTTATGGGTATGATAAAGAAAAAATTAAGCTAGGCAAAGGATATACTTTAAAAATAAATGAAGAACAATCTAAAATAGTTAAATTAATTTATGAATTATATATACAAGGTTTATCATTAAATGCAATAGCTAATAAACTAGATACAATGTGTAAGCCTTTAAATTCAAAAAATTGGTCTAGGTCTACAATAAAAGATATTTTAACAAATCCTATTTATATAGGTAAAATACGTTGGGGATATAAAAAAGAAAATAAATCATATGAAAATGGAAAAATTAAAAAAACAAGAATAGCTAACAATGATTATAAACTTATTGACGGTTTGCACCCACCTATAATAGAAGAAAATACTTTTTATGAAGTACAAAAAATATTTAAAAATAACTATAAACCACCTGTCTGTTCTAATAAAGAGCTTAAAAACCCTTTTACTAATTTAGTTTTTTGTAATGAATGTGGTGCTAGGTTAACTAGAGTTAGTAGTAATACAAAAGCTAACTATTATAGCTTAAAATGTCCAACTAAAAACTGTAAAACTGTTCCTATACCTATATATTTATTAGAACAACATTTAATTCCTATATTAAAGTCTTGGGTTGAAGATGAAAGCTTAATATTTAAACAAAAAGAAAATTTAAAAGACAACTTATCAACAATTCATAGTTCTTTAATGTTAATAAATAAGGAAATAGAAAAAGTAGAAAAACAAATAGAAAATATACACAACTTATTAGAACAAGGAATTTATAGTATTGATACTTTTATGTCAAGAAACAAAAAACTTAAAACTGAGCTAGAAGAGTTAAGTTCAAAACAGTTTAAATTAATAGAAGAAGAAAATAAAATAAATAATATGGAAATAACAAAAAAAGAATTTATACCAAAAGTTCAAAACTTAATAAATTTATATGGAACAATAGAAGATGCTAGTTTAAAACACAAATTATTAAGTGAAGTTATATACAAAATAATATATCAAAGAGATACTAGAACAAAGAAAAATCAAAGAGACTTAGCTATATTTAATATAACTGTTTATCCTAGCTTTTTAAAAGAATAAATAACAATTATCTTGTATGGGGTTATACTTATGGCCCACCTATGGCAGTTGCACCTATAAACAAAGTTAAACAAGTTTTGGATTATGCTGTAACAGTCATACCTAATGATAAAATATTTATGGGTATACCAAACTATGGTTATGACTGGCCTTTACCTTTTATAAAAGGTACAACAAAGGCTAAAAGCATAGGTAATGTAGAAGCAATTAATATAGCTAGAGAAAAAGGTGCAGAAATATTATTTGATGAGGTAGCTCAAGCACCTTATTTTTATTATTCTAACGCAGATGGCACTGAACATATTGTATGGTTTGAAGATGCTAGAAGTATATATACAAAAGTTACAACAGCCTTTTTATACGGTTTTCCTGGTATTAGTTACTGGAATATTATGAGAGAGTTTCCTCAAAACTGGCTTGTAGTTAGTCAACTTTTTGATATATATAAAATAACAAGCTAAAAAAGTTGTAGATTTATTCTACAACTTTTTTAGCTAATATTTTATATCATAAATGTTACAACTCTTCCATAGTCATTTCTCATACTGTTAAATATAGTATCTACATCTTGGCTCTCTTCCATAGTTAAGCTATAACAAAATTCTGTTGCACCAGATAAGTCCATTTTAAAGTTAGTTTCCCAAATATTGTTCATTATCCAAGAATAAACGTTTCTTTTATTATTTTCTTCTTTTTTATCACAAAGCACTATTGGGTGATGGTCTAAATCTCCCATATAAATCATAGGAGCATCTAAAGTATTTATAGCAATGTTAGTTTTTTCGCCTTTATATAATACACCTGTATCTATTAAATAATATTCCATACAAGTACCATCTATTTGTTCAACCCCTGGTTTAAATGTAGCTTTACCTTTGTCTACAAATGTTTCTTTATTACCTAAATCGAGAGCAAGAGGTAATAAAATATTTTCTATATCTTCATTAAATGTTTTAGCTATTTTATATTTAAAGTCTATTTTAGGTAAGTTATTATAAAGTTTTATAACAACAGAGCTAAAATAAGTACCTTCTAATTTATAAATAAGCTCAATTGTTTTAAATATTTTGCCATTATCTATAATTTTTACACCATCTAAAATAGCAATATGTTTTTTAGCGTGAAGCCCTCTTATGTTTCTACCTAAAAGTCTTCTTTCTTCATATACATCTGTTCTTATTTCTGTATTTTCGTATATAGGTGTAAAGAATTTAGCATCACCTGATAAAATCATTTCTCTATCTTCTTTTTTATTGTAGAATGATGTAACACCTTCACCTATTTTATAAGAAATTTTAAAATAATCATTTTCTATAAAATAAGGTAAAGTATAAGTTACTTTATCATAATCGTTTACTATATCTCTTACTCTTTCAGAACCAGAATAAGCTACCCTAGAATTAATAATATCTTTTTGTTTTTCTATTTCTTCAAAAGTATAAACTTTTTCTTCTAAAGGTAAAAAGTCATCAACAAAAGTTACTAAAACTCCACGAGGGTGAGAAGATGTTTGAGCTTCTAAAACATT
>CALWSN010000157.1 GCA_944384215.1 uncultured Clostridia bacterium
TTTCTTCTAGCTCAGGATAAGCATCTTTAGATGTTTCTATAACAATTTTACTTAAATCTGCTAAAAATAAATCATCTATACCTAAAATTTTACCGTGTCTAGCAGCTCTTCTTAAAAGACGTCTAAGAACATATCCACGGCCTTCATTAGAAGGTAGCACACCGTCTGCTGTCATAAAAGTAACTGACCTAATATGGTCTGTTATAACCCTTATAGATATATCTTTTTTGTTATCTTCACCATATTTAGTATTAGATAATTCACACACTTTATCTCTAATAGCTTTTACTGTGTCTACATCAAAAATAGAATTTACCCCCTGCATAACAGTAGCTATTCTTTCAAGCCCCATACCTGTATCTATATTAGGGTTTGCAAGGTTTGTATATGTTCCGTCTTCTTCTCTGTTAAACTGAGTGAAAACTAAGTTCCATATTTCCATATATCTGTCACAATCACACCCTACATAGCAGTTAGGGTTGTCACAGCCATATTGTTCGCCTTTATCAAAATATATTTCTGAACAAGGTCCACAAGGTCCTGTGCCATGCTCCCAAAAGTTGTCTTCTTTACCAAGACGCACTATTTTCTTTTCTGGTATACCCACTTTTTTATTCCATATTTCAAAAGCTTCATCATCATCTTGATATACAGATACATAAAGCTTATCTTCTGGTAACTCTAAAACTTTTGTAAAAAACTCCCAAGCCCAAGGTATAGCCTCTTCTTTAAAGTAATCTCCAAAAGAAAAGTTACCAAGCATTTCAAAAAATGTACCGTGTCTTGCAGTTTTACCTACATTTTCTATATCACCTGTTCTAATACACTTTTGACAAGTTGTAACTCGTTTATTTGGTGGTATTTGTTGTCCTGTAAAGTATGGCTTTAAAGGAGCCATACCCGAATTTATAAGTAATAAACTTTTATCATTTTGTGGCACTAAAGAAAAACTATTCATTTTTAAATGCCCTTTTTCTTGAAAAAAGTCTAAATATTTTTTTCTAATTTCATTTACGCCTAAATTTTTCATATTTTCCTCCATAATTTTTTTCTTACTACTAATTATATAAAATACACCTGTATATGTCAACTTTTTGTAAATTTTATTCTAGCTCTTTATCAAAAAAAGTTACTGTTATAGCTATTGCTTGGTCTGCATTTTCTAAATTTTTTGAAATATCAAAATAGGTAGTAACTTTATCACCTAAAAAACCATATTTAGTATATAAAAATATTTCTTTATTTGGTTCTATATATTGTTCATTTTGTAAAAACTCATAAAAATTAACAACATCTGGTATATTTTGTTTATTTTCATATGTAACAGTTGCACCATATCCATAATCATCATTTATTTTATATATATTTTTTTGTATATCTAAAGATATTGTAACTTTATCTTTGTATCTATCTTCATTATAATATGCTAAATCTTTAAGATTTGTAGAAAGGTTGCCAAAGCTTTTCCATTGCCCTTCATCTTTTTGCCATAAATCTATGCTAATAGCTTTTATTGTATCATCTATGCTATACTCAAAATTAATCTTACCATTACCAAAAGGATCTAATGTAGCATTAGACGTTATAGTCATATTTTTAGACATTTTATATGAAATTTTTAACCCTATAAAACATATAGATAAAATAAGTAAAATAACTATTGTTTGTATATTTTTCTTTTTCATATTATCACCTTTATTCATCTAAAAAAGTTACTGTTGCCACCATACCTTTATCACAATCTTTTTCTCTAAAGTTTCCTCCTGTGCTATATACTTCTTTTTCATCAATATATCCATATTGTTCAAATAACACAATTTCTTTATTAATTTCTATTTTTCCTTCACTTGAACTACCTTTTGTTACTGACTTTAAATTTTTATCTTCAAAATCTGGTACTTGCTGCCCTTCTTCATCTTCATATTGTGAGCTACTATATTCTTTTTCGTTTAAGTCCATATCTATAATAGTCAGTTTGTTTTTATCAACTTTCAAACCTATTCTACCTTTTAAATCGTCTTCTGATTTCAAATTTTTAGTAGAGCTTGCAAAAGATACCCATTCATTGTTTTCATATTTTAAAAAATCAACTTTAAAAGATTTTATCCTATCATCTATTTTATAATCAAAAAAATAAACTTCATCATTAAAAATCTTTAATATTTGGTCTGTCTCTTGAGAAAACTCTGACTTTTTAATATACATATTATTATCTTCTTTAAAATTATTATAGTTTTTATCATTTTTATAATATGTAAATAAAATAATAAAAACTATAAATATTAAAAAAACTGACATTAAAAAATTTTTATTTTTCATAATATCACCAACCTATTTTTCACCTATTTTATTATCAAAAAATGTTACTGTTATTACTAATCCCTTATCACATTTATTATTTTTAAAATCACCTTTATTATTATTTACTTCTTGTTGCTTTTCTATATATCCATACTGTTCAAATAACACAATTTCTTTATTAGGTTCTATATCTCTATAAGCTAGCCATTTAGATGATATAGAATTTAACTGTTTAAAGCTTACAGGTTGTTGAAATCCTAACATTTTAGAACTATTTTTATCAAATTCTTCTATAATATGTACCTTATCATCACTTATTTTTATACCAAACATATCTTCTCTTCTTGTTGGTAGGTCTAGGTTATATTCATTACTTGCAAATAAATCCCATTCACCTTTTTCGCATTTAAAAAATTTTATTTTCATAAATTTTATAGATTTATCTACTTTATAATTAAAAACCATTATTTTATCATCTATAATATTTAATATTTGTTGTGCATCATCTGAAAATGTAAATTTTTCTATATACATATTATATTTTTCATATTTATCTATATTATTACCTTTATTATAATACAAAAATACAACAAAAAATATTAATATTAAGCCAATATATATTTTTTTATTTTTCATATTCTACCTCATATACACAAAAAGCCCTTATCTTAATTGTAATAAATAAGATAAAGGCAAATTTTATAAGTCGTTGTAAGTTCGTTCTAAGTTAGCAAATTTTGTATATTGCCCAAGCCAACTAAGATTTACTGTACCAACAGAACCATTTCTTTGTTTAGCAATAATAACTTCGGCTTGTCCTCTTTTTTCAGTTTCTGGGTTATAGTATTCATCTCTATATAAAAAGCAAACAAGGTCTGCATCTTGCTCTATGGCTCCAGACTCTCTAAGGTCTGATAGCATAGGCTTAGGAGGTTTTCTTTGTTCCACTGCCCTGCTAAGCTGAGAAAGAGCAACAACAGGTACATTTAGCTCTCTAGCCAATCCTTTTAAAGCACGAGATATATTAGATATTTCTTGTTGTCTGTTTTCATTTTTACCACTACCATTCATAAGTTGAAGATAGTCTATAACAATAAGTCCTAAGTTTTTATCTTTTTTAAGCCTTCTACATTTTGCTCTAAGCTCTGGTATAGTTATTGCAGACTTATCGTCTATATATATAGGTGCTTCTGATAAAGCACTAACTGCCTCTGCTATTTTATACCAATCATCAGACTGTATATCGCCTGTTCTAAGCTTTTGAGCATCTACCAAAGCCTCAGTACAAATCATACGATTAACTAACTGTTCTTTAGACATTTCTAGGCTAAAGATAGCTGTTGTAACATTATTATGTAATGCGGCATATTGAGCTATATTTATAACAAAAGCTGTTTTACCCATAGAAGGCCTTGCTGCTATAAGTATAAAGTCAGAATTTTGTAGCCCAGAAGTTTTCATATCAAAGTCTATAAAGCCTGTTTCTACACCAGTAACTTTACTTTTATTTTTAAAAAGTGTTTCTATTTTTTCAATAGAAGTTTCTAAAACTTGGCTAATAGGAGAAAAGTCATCTAAATTGTTATTATCGCCTATACTTTCTACTATTTTTTCAGCTTTTTCTACAATATTTTCTATTGTTTGAGTATTGTCAAAGGTTAGTGCATTAATATCTTTAGATGCTTTTAAAATTTTTCTTCTTATAGATTTTTCTTTTACAATTTCTGCATATTGTTTTGTTAAAGCACTTGTAGATACTATGTTATAAAGCTCTACCACATATTCATATCCACCTATATTGCTAAGCATATTAATACTTTCTAGCTTATCTTTTAAAGTTATAACATCTACTGGTTGGCTATCAGAATACATATCTATCATAGCATCAAACAATATTTTATGTTCTGGTCGATAAAAATCATCTGCTTTTAACATTTCATAAGCAGTAGAGATACCATCTATATCAAATATCATACAGCTAAGAACAGCTTGTTCTGCCTCAAAATCGTTAGGTGGTATCTCTGGGTTTATATTAGGGTTTATATTAGGGTTTATATCTTCCATATTACACCTATTTTTGTTCGTTAATAGTAACTTTTAGTGTAACGCTAACTTTAGGGTGTAGCTTAACAGTAGCTTCTTTTTCTCCCAATGTTTTTATAGGGCTTGATAAAATTATTTTCTTTTTATCTACCTCTATACCTGCTTGTTCTTTTAAAGCACTAGCTATTTCTTTATTTGTAACAGTACCAAAAAGTTTTCCATTGCTACCAAGCTTTACATTTATTTGTAAATTTTTAGCTTCTATTTCTTTACCAAGAGCCACTGCATTGTCATATTCTTCTTGTTTTTTTGCATCTTCTATTTTTTTAATATTATCCATTTTAGTAAGATTATTTTTATCTGCAGGAACTGCTAATTTTTTAGGCAATAAAAAGTTTTTAGCATAACCATCATTAGCATTTATTATTTGGTCTTTTTTACCTACACCTTTTACATCTTCAAGTAATATAACTTTCATTTAATCTTCCTCCTTAAAATATTCATCTATTGCTTCTTTAAGCATATCTATTGCTTGTTCTATTGTAACATTTGGTATTTGAGTTGCCGATATAGACTGATGCCCACCACCGCCAAGTTTTTCCATTATAATTTGAACATTTATTTCTCCAAAGCTTCTAGCACTAATAGATATTTTATCATTTAGTTTACAAAGTACAAAACTAGCATTTATATTATCTATATTTAATAGCTCATCACAAGCTTGTGCTACAACTAAAAGAGGGTTATCTACAATATCTTCTAAAACTGATATAGCCAAATTATCTCTATATAATTTCATATTAGATACAACATTAGCTCTAGCATTATAACAATCTAAGCTATTTTTAAATAACTTTTTAACTCTAATAGTATCTGCACCTTTTTTCTTTAAAAATGCTGCTGCTTCAAAAGTTTTAATACCTGTTTTAAAGGCAAAATTTTTAGTATCTACAATAATACCTGCAAGTATAGCATCTGCTTCTACTTGTTTTATAGGTATAGTTTTGTTAATGTACATAAGCATTTCTGTTATAAGCTCACAAGTAGAAGAAGCATAAGGCTCGTGATATGTTAAAACAGCATTTTCTATATAGTCTACACCTTTTCTATGGTGGTCAAAAACTACTATTTTTTTAGCTTTATCTACAAGCTCAGGGCATTCACAAAGGCCTTGTTTATAAACATCTACAATTATTAAAAGAGTTTTTCTATTAACAAGCTTTAAAGCCTCTTCTGATGATACAAAAGCATTTTTATATTTTTCATCTTCTATTATTCTGTCATATAAATATGATACAGAAGAGGTAACATCATTTAAAACTATTTTACAGTTTTTTTCTAAAGCAGATACAATAGAATAAACTCCAATGCCAGCTCCCATACAGTCTAAATCTGTATATCTATGCCCCATAATAAGAACATTTGAAGCATCTTCTATAAGCTCTGTTAAAGCATAGGCTTTAACTCTGGCTCTAACTCTAGAGTTTCTGTTACCTTCTTTAGAGTGGCCACCAAAAAATTGATAGTTTTCATTATCTTTAATAACAACTTGGTCTCCACCACGGCTAAGGGCAAGGTCTAAAGATACTCTAGCAAACTCCATATTTTCATCTAAATTTTCACCATTTGTGCCTATACCTATTGACAATGTAACAGGTATAGTGTTGCCCATATCTATTTCTCTAATACTGTCCAAAATATCAAATCTATTTTCTTTAAGCTCATCTAAATTTTCTTTAGAGATAATAAGTATATATTTATCTTTTTCAAACTTTTTAACAACCCCACCTAAGTCTTTAGCCATTTTTTTAATTTTTCTATCTACAATGGCAAGTATAAGAGGGTGTCTAAATTCTTCTAAACAGTCTAAAACTTCATCATAGTTATCTATAACAACTAGGCCTACTGTTGTTTTATATTTGTCTAGTATTTTTATTTCACTAAAAAATAAGTCATAGTTTTGCTCATTTCTTTTTACAAATATATTATACCCTTTTTGATTAATAATTCCTTGTTGTTCTTCTTTGTCAAAATTAAAATCTTCTAATATGTCTTTAATGTTAGATTTTTCTTCTATATAAGGTAAAATATTTTTTTCAAAAACAACATTATAAGAAATAAAAGCCCCATCTGGTGCTATTTTTAAAAAACTAAAAGGTATATTATCAAAATTTTTCATAATAAATCCTCTCTATAAAATCTAAAAAAAGATTAAGAAAAACAATTTTTAACATCATAATTTGTTAAAATATCTTAAAAGTTCTTTAACATCTTCATTAAAAATATCTGTTTCATCTAAAACACCTATTTTTAATTTTTTATTTATTTTTAAAAGTAATGTTTCTGGGCTTATACCAATTTTTTTAGCAAGTATATATATTAATATAGTTAAATCTGCAAATATTTCTATTTTATCTGCCTCAGTGCTATCTGGCTGTATAAAACTATTGTGTAAGTCTGACACGCCTGCTAATATTTGCCCTTTTAATATTTCTATCATTTTAATATTTTTTGTAATGTCTAGCTGATTATCAAAGTTTATCATAATATCCCCTCGTAAAATATTATTTAATAATTTTTAAAATATAAAAATATTTAAAAAATTAATACATTAGTCTTAATAATATTTTACTAGCTTATGTATATTTTATCAAATATTATAAAAAACAAAAAATTTTCAAAATACATTACTTTTAAATATTTATTGATATAATTTTTTATTTTAGCACATTTTATTTATTTTTTCAACATTTATCTAATTTTAAATAAATTAGTTTTTTCTAATATAGCATTAATTTGCCCACCTAATAAAAGCACTAAAGATATCATATTTATCCATATAACCAATACAAATATACTTCCTATACTACCGTATATTTTAGAATACCTAGAAAAATTATTTACATATATATTAAACCCTTTAGATAATATAAGCCAACTAAAAACAGATATTGTAGCTCCTGGCAATATACTTTTTAATGTAACTTTTTTTGATATAGATATTTTATATATAACAAGAACCATAACTAGCAAAACTAAAGCTACAAAAATATATAAAAATATACTATTTAAAAAATAAGGTATAAACTCTAATGGTGTATATTTTATTATTAGTTTTTCTATATAATCACTAAATATAAAAATAAGTAAAGAACAGTTTACTAATATAGCAAATATAAAAACTAACATAACACTTGTGCCTCTTTTTATAATAAAGTTTCTAGTATCTTCTTGTTCATAGGCTCTATTAAGCCCTTGTATAATAGAATTAAACCCAGTAGATGCACTATAAATTGTTATTAAAAAACTTGTAGATAATAAGCTAACACTTTTAGTTTGTACAACTTCTTTAACAAAAACTATTAATATATTTCCAATAGGTTTTGGTAAAGTTTTGCTAACTTCTATAAGATAGGTTTCTATATTAAGATTAGAAAAACCAAGAAGTGTCATAAGAAATATTATAAAAGGAAATATTGCTATAAGTAGCTTATATGTTAAAGCATTAGCCATAAGCATAAGCTCATTTTCTGTTGTTTTTTTTATTAAAATTTTTACAAACTTTATAAAATCAAAAAACTTTTCCATAAACACTCCTAAATTAAATTTTTACCTTTTATAACTAAATTATTACAATCTTCATAGCCCATATTATTATAAAAATTAGTTCTCTTTTCATCGTTAAAAGCTTCTAATGTTAATCTAAAAGCTCCTTTATCTTTAACCTCTTTTTCTATTGCCTTCATTAATATTTTACCAAAACCTTTATTTTGATAATTATAATCTATAAATATTTCTATTAAATGAAAAACTTTCCCATCAAAAAATTGTTCAAAATTACCTAAAGCAAACCCAATTATTTTTTCATCTATTACAATCTTTAACCCAAAATAATCTTGTCTATTTACCATTTGGCTTAGTCTTGTTTTTATTGTTTCTCTAGTCCAATTATCGCCTTCTATGTTATTAAAATAGTGTATATACATATCTACAACATTGTCTATATCTTCTATATTAAACGGTTTTATGGTCACAATATCACCTCATATTATATTTGTTATAATTATACCATAATTGTATGTAAATTAAAAGTAAGTATAAATTATTAATAAATCTATACTTACTTTTTATTATATTATATTACCCAATCAATTATTAGTTTTTTAAAAATATCATTTAAGGTTGCTTTTTTAATATCTTCTTCTGCTAAAATATCTATTCTACCAATTTCTTGTCCTTCATAGGTATAAATAGCCTCTCCTATTTTAGCACCTTTATTAATAGGAGCTTTTAGTCCTTCTATCATTTGCACATCTTTTTGTATGTCGGTAGACCCACCTTTTTTAATAACAAAACTAGCTTGTTTTTCTAAAATCCCATTTACAATAGGCTTTTCTCCTTTATATATGTTTGTATAGCCCATATTTTTACCTTGTTCATCAGAGTTTATAACCTGATAGTTAGCAAAGCCATAATCAAACATTTTAGCTACTTCTTGAAACCTTACTTTAGGGTCTGGCGCTGCCATAACAACTGCTATAAGGGAAAGTCCATCTCGTTCTGCACTACCAGATAAACAATATAATGCTTTACTTGTAGAGCCTGTTTTAAGCCCTGTTGCACCATCATACATTTTTAACAGCTTGTTTGTATTTGTAAGTCCAAATTCTGTTTCGCCTTTTTTAGTTTTATGAGTAATAGTATCTTGCCATTTTGTTGTAAACTCTTTTATCTCAGGATATTTTGTCATAAGCTCTCTACTTATAATAGCTATATCTCTAGCACTCATATAATGATTTACTGTATCTGTATCTAAGCCACAAGCATTTTCAAAATTTGTATTTTCCATACCAAGTTCTTTAGCTTTTTGGTTCATAAGCTTTACAAATTCTTGTTCACTGCCTGCTATATGCTCTGCCATAGCAACGGCAGCATCATTAGCAGATGCTATGGCTATTGATTTAGTAAGGGTTTTTACATCTTGTTTTTCCATAGGCTCTAAAAATATTTGAGAACCACCCATACTTGCTGCATATTCACTAACTGTCACTATATCGTCCCATTTTATTTTACCATTTTCAATAGCCTCATATATTAAATAAAGAGTCATTACTTTTGTAACACTAGCTGGTGGCAGTTTTTCATCTGGATTTTTTTCATATAAAACTTTTCCTGTTGTTGCCTCTATAAGTATTGCAGATTTTGCAATCACATCTAAATCTTGTGTTTGTTGTTCTTGTTGGTCATTTGCAAAAATTATAAAGCTATTAGCGTTAAACATAAATATTGATAATAATAAAAAGAGTAATATTTTTCTATTCATATAATAACCTCCCATAAAATTTACCTATAAATTTATGTTTTACTAAAATTTTAATTTTATTCATAAATATTAAAATATAAAAAACAGGCTAAAAGCCTGTTTTTTATATTTTATTTCGTCTTGCAAAATCTACAAATACAAATTTATCTGGTCTGTGTCTAGATTCTGTATATTGAAAAATATTATTATCTTCTAAATAAGTATAGCTTTTTACAACTGCAACTGTGTCATATTCATTTAAATCTAAATATTTTTTATCTTGTTGTGTACATTTTTCAACAGTTATTTGTTTTTTTGCATAAGCTATTTTTAAGCTAAGCTCACCTTCTATATATTCATACAAAGAGTTTTTACAAATATCATATGTTAAATTATTTACAAATTTTTGCAAAATATAATCTTTATCTAATATAATATTTTCTTGCCCTATTTTTCTAGTTCTAAATATTCTCCAAACTTTTTCATTTTTATTAATGTTTAAACCTTTATAAATATCTTCTTTTGGTTGTATACATTCTAAAACTTTAACCTCTGTATCAAAGCTTTTGCCTAATCTTTTGCCAAGCTCTTTAAAGCTAACAACCCCCGATACTGGAAAGGTAAATCTATTTATATCTAAAACAAATGAGCCTTTACCTTGAGATTTTTGTATATATCCTTCTTGCGTTAATATATTTAAAGATTTTCTTATAGTATCTCTAGAAACACCATAAATCTTCATAAGCTCACTTTCTGATGGTAATAAATCATTAGTTTTATAATATCCGTTTGTTATTTTTTCTGCTAGTTCGTTGTATATAGTTAAATACTTATTACTCATAAAATCACCCAATAGCATTTTAACATATTTTAAGTAATATTAAAAGTTAATTTTCTATAAGATATACAATAGATTCATAAGGTTTTATTGTCATATTTTCATTTAAAATATTTTCATCTTTATAGTTAGATATTAATATTTTATTATTTTTTATTAAATCTTTATCTAAGCTAATATTTACATTTTCTCCATAAAAATTATTTATAACTAATAATTTTTGATTTTTATGTTCTCTAATATAAGCAAATATTTTATTATTATCTTTTAAAATCATTTTAAATGTACCATCTGATATAATATCATATTGTTTTCTTAAAGATATTAGCTTTTTATAATGATAAAATATAGAATTTTCATCACTAAGAGAATTTTTAGCATTAATTTGTTTATAGTTATCTGCAATAGGTATCCAAGGTATGCCTGTTGTAAAACCTGCATTTTGTTCATCATTCCATTGTATAGGTGTTCTGGAGTTATCTCTAGATTTAGATTTTAATATGTTTAATATAGTTTCTTCATTTACACCTTGTTCTTTTAATATATTATAATAATTTATACTTTCTACATCTCTATATTTATCTATACTATCAAAATATGGATTAGTCATACCTATTTCTTCTCCTTGATAAATATAAGGTGTACCTCTTAACATATGAATAGTAGTAGCTAACATTTTGGCACTTTCTTTATGATATTCTTTATCGTTACCAAACCTTGATAAAGCTCTTGGTTGGTCGTGGTTACACATAAAGGTTGCACTCCAGCCGTTGCCTTGTTGCATACCTTCTTGCCAATCTTCAAATATTTTTTTAAGCATCATAAAGTCAAAGTCCATTAAAGTCCATTTATCACCATCTTTATAATCAACTTTTAAATGATGAAAATTAAATACCATAGATAACTCTTTTTCATTAGGATTTGAATATTTAATACAGTTATCAATAGAAGTAGAAGACATTTCTCCTACTGTAACTATATCATCATATTTGCCAAAAGTATTTTTATTAAGTTCTTTTAAATATTTGTGTATATTAACCCCATCTGTATAAAATCTTCTGCCATCACCTATATTGTCATCTTCAAAAGTTTCTGGCTTAGATATTAAATTTATAACATCTAACCTAAACCCTTTTACACCTTTTTCTAACCAAAAGTTAGCTACTTTAAATATTTCTTGTCTAACTTCTTCATTGTCCCAGTTTAAGTCACCTTGTGTAACATCAAATAAATGTAAATAATATTCATCAAATTTTTCTACATACTCCCAAGCAGAGCCACCAAATTTAGAAATCCAGTTTGTAGGAGGTTTTTCGCCTTTACCTTTTTTAAAGATATAGAAGTTTTTATATTTTTCATCACCATTTATAGCGTTTTTAAACCAATTATGCTCTGTTGAGGTATGGTTAAATACCATATCAAGCATTATATTTATATTTCTTGCTTTAGCTTCTTTAACAAGATTTTCAAAGTCTTCCATTGTGCCAAATATTTCATCTATATTGTAATAGTCTGATATATCATAACCATTGTCTTTTTGAGGAGATTTATAAAATGGCGTTAACCATATATAGTCAACTCCTAATTCTTTTAAATAATCTAATTTTTCTATAATTCCTTTTAAGTCTCCAATACCATCTCCATTAGAGTCCTTAAAAGATTTAGGGTATATTTGATAAACTGTACTTTTTTTAAAATCACTCATTTTAAATCCCCCTTATTTTTTTAACGAATATTTCTTTTTATAAGCTAAAATTGTTAATAAAAATGGTACAACTATTGCAACTATCATAGCTACCGCAAACATTAACATACTTTTAGGTTGTATAGATAATATACCAGGCAAACCACCTATACCTATTGCATTAGCCATAACACCACTTTTAACAGAAATTATAGCGGCTAATCCTGAGCCTATCATACCACAAATAAAAGGCACTCCATATTTTAAATTAACACCAAATAATGCTGGCTCTGTAACGCCTAAATAAGCAGATATGCAAGCTGGTATAGAAACTTGTTTTTCTTTTTCATCATTTTTTTGTAAAAATATCATTGCTAAAACAGATGAGCCTTGAGCTATATTAGATAAAGCTATCATAGGCCAAAGCATAGTTCCATCAAACTGTGCCATTAATTGTAAATCTATTGCATTTGTCATATGATGTAGCCCTGTTATAACAAGTGGTGCATATACAAAGCCAAATAAACCTGCAAATAACCAGTTAAAAGTAGAAGTAAGACCTGCATATACAACTTTTGCTATTATATCACCTATTTGCCACCCAATAGGTCCTAAAACTGTATGAGCTATTAAAACTGCTGGTATTAATGAACAAAAAGGCACAACAATCATAGATATTGATGCTGGAGATATTTTTCTAAAAAACTTTTCTAAATAAACTAATACAAAACCTGCTAAAATAGCTGGTATTACTTGTGCTTGATAACCTATCATATCTACTTTTGCAAAACCAAAATCCCAAAAAGGTATTTCTGTTGCCGTAGATACACTATAAGCATTTAAAAGCTGAGGAGATACTAATGTTATACCTAAAACTATACCAAGTATTTGAGTTGTACCCATTTTTTTAGATATAGCCCAAGTAATACCTACTGGTAAAAAGTGAAAGATAGCTTCGCCTATTAACCATAAAAAGCTATGAAAACCTGCCCAAAACTGTGATATTTCAATCAAAGTTTTTGTACCATCTTCAAAAAATTTAACATCACCTATTATATTTCTAAAGCCTAGTATAAGCCCCCCAACTATAATAGCTGGTATAAGAGGAGAAAATATTTCTGCTAAATTTGCCATTAGCTTTTGCATAGGCTTCATATTAGATTTAGCCTCTTCTTTAACTTGTTCTTTATTAACCCCTTCTATACCTGCAACAGATGTAAAATCATTATAAAATTGAGATACTGTATTACCAATAATTATTTGAAACTGACCTGCTTGTAAAAATGTACCTTTAACACTTTCTAAGCTTTCAATTTTTTCTTTATCTGCCTTTTCTGGCTCTTTAAGAACAAATCTCATACGTGTCATACAGTGTGTAACGGCAGATATATTGTCTTTACCACCTATATATTCTAGTAATTTTTTTGAGTCTTCTACATATTTACTCATAGATAACCTTCCTTTCAAATTCAACTTGTACGTATATGTTGATGATATATTATTTTTATAATATTGTCAATACATAATTATTTTTTTGTAACTATGTTACTATTTAAAATTTTATTTTTGTATATTTTGCATATTTATAATTATTCATATACAAAAAAGGCTATAGATTTTATCTATAACCTTTTTATATATTTTCTATTCTTCATTTTTCAAAAACTCATATTGAGACATATAAAGTTTATAATAAGCACCTTTTTTAGCTATAAGCTCCTCGTGAGAGCCTTTTTCTACTATCTGTCCTTTATCTACATAAAGTATACAAGTGCTGTTTTTTATAGTAGATAATCTATGAGCTATAATAAATGATGTTCTATTTTTAAGCAGTCCTTTAAGCCCTTCTTGTAAAGCTATTTCTGTTTCTGTATCTATACTAGATGTAGCCTCATCTAGTATTAATATTTTTGGGTTTGCAAGCAATGCTCTAGCAAAAGATATAAGCTGTTTTTGTCCTGCTGATAAACCACTACCTCTTTCTTTAACAGTAGTGTTGTACCCATCTTCCATAGCCATTATAAAATCGTGAGCACACACAATCTTTGCAGCCTGTATAACTTCTTCGTCTGTTGCATTTTGGTTGCCATATCTTATATTATCCATTATAGTTCCAGAGAAGATAAAACTTTCTTGCATCATAACACCCATTTGGGTTCTTAAAGATTTTATAGTTACACTTTCTATATCTATACCATCTATATATATATGACCAGAATTTATATTATAAAATCTACTTAATAAGTTTACAATAGTTGTTTTACCTGCTCCTGTTGGGCCAACAATAGCAAAGTTTTCTCCTTGATTAGCCTTAAAGCTAATACCATTTAATATATTTTGCCCTTCTTCATAAGCAAAACATACATTATCAAATACAACCTCACCTTTTATCTCTGGCATTTCTACTGCATCATCTCTATCTTTTACATCTATTGGTTCATCTATTGTTTCAAATATTCTTTCAAGATAAGATATAGATGTAAGTATACTATTATAAAAACTTGCAATGGTGTTGATAGGTGTCCAAAAACGCCCTATATAAGATATAAAAGCTACAACTGTACCTGCTGTTATAACCTCAGAACCACCTGTTACCCAATATACACTTAAAACATATATTATAGCAGTTGATATAGCAGATATATTTTCAATAGCAGGGCCTAATAAAAAGTTATATTTAACGGCTTTCATCCAGCTATCTCTATAATTGTTACTAAGTCTATTAAATATTTGTCTATTTTCTTTTTCCCTAACAAAAGACTGAGTTATTCTAACACCATTTATACTTTCAGATATATAAGCATTAAGGTTAGACTGTTTGTTGCTAGCCTCTTGCCAAGCTTTACGTTGCCTAGACTGTATATACCATATAATAATACTTAAAACTGGTAAGCCTAACATACATAGTATTGTAAATCTAACATTTACATAAAACATAAAGCCTACTATAAAAAATAACGAACCAATCTCTGTTAAAACATTTACAAGACCTGTTGATAATAAATCACTTAAATTGTTTACATAGTTTACTATTCTTACTTGTATTTTACCGTGTGGTCTGTTATCAAAATAAGTAAAAGGTAGTTTTTGTACGTGTTCAAAAATATCTTTTCTTATTTCAAATATAATATCTTGCCCCATTTTAGTCATTACCTGAGACCTTATTTTTAAAACAATAGATACATATAACGATATAGCCAAAATATATACACTAAGTTTTACTATCTCTGCCATATCTTTATTAGGTATAGAAACGTCCATAGCCTCCATAAAGATTATAGGTATAAACATAGTAGCTATACTAGATGAGGCCATAAGAAATAGTATAAAAATTATTGTCATTTTATATGGTGCTACATATTTTCCTATCCTTTTTAGCTTTTGGGCGTCAAAAGGAGCTTCTAATTCTTCATCTATTTCATAAGTGTTTCTAGCCATTTTTATAACCTCCCTTCTCTAAAATCTCCATATTGATGATGAAATACAGAATAATAATAACCTTTTTGGTCTAAAAGCTCCTGATGAGTACCTTGTTCTACTATTCGGCCTTTATCTAATACAAGTATTAAATCTGCCTCCATAATAGAAGATATTCTATAAGCTATTAATACTTTTGTACATTCTTTATCAAGTGCTTTTAAGTTTTCTTGTATCATATGCTCTGTTTCCATATCAAGAGCAGATGTTGTATCATCTAATATAAGTATAGAAGGTTCTTTTAATAAGGCTCTAGCAAGAGATATTCTTTGTTTTTGTCCGCCAGATAAACCAACTCCTCGCTCACCTACTATTGTGTCATAGCCTTCTGGCATTTTTTGTATAAAGTCGTGAGCACCTGCTGTTTTAGCAGCCCATTCTACCTTTTCAAAAGGACAGTTTGGGTCGCCATAAGCAATGTTACCCTCTATTGTATCAGAAAATAAAAATACGTCTTGCATAGCCATACCTATGTTATCTCTAAGCCAATATATATCTATATCTTTTATAGGTATACCATCTATTGTTATTTCACCTTCTGTTGCATCATAAAATCTACATAAAAGGTTGACAACAGTAGATTTACCAGCACCAGTAGCACCTATTATACCTAAAGTTTGACCTTTTTTTATAGAAAAACTTACATTTTTTAATATATCAAAGTTTTGGTCATCTTCTGGTTGATAAGACACATTTTTAAACTCTATATCTCCATATAAACTGTGTTTAGACACAGCCTCTATCGGCTTTCTTATACTAGGTTTATCTTTTACAGTTTTATGTATTTTATCTAATGATGTTAAAAATCTTTGCGTATCATTTATATACCAACCAGACATTCTAAGAGGATAGTTTAACATCCAAAGGTAGTTATATACAACTATTAAATCCCCAACTGTTATGTTGCCATCAATAGCCATTTTACCACCAACAAACATTAAAACAACTGTTAATGCATTTGATAAAAACTCAAATATTGGTATATAATTGCTCCAAACTCTAGTAGCATCTAGTTGGCTTTGTCTATAAGCCTCATTTTCTTTATTAAATTTTTCTATTTCATAATCTTCTTTTGCAAAAGCTCTAACCATACGGTTACCGCTAATGTTTTCTTGCACAAAAGCATTTAAGCTAGAAAAACAATCTCTTATTTTTTCAAAACATTTTTCTACGTGTTTAAATTGAAAAAGAGCTAAAACAAGAGTAAAAGGCAATACTAATATCATATAAAGCCCTATTTTTACATTTACAGTAAAGCACATAATAAGAGCTACAACAAAATATATAATAGCTTCATATATGGCAAAAAATGTAGCTGTAAAATGTCTAATAGCGTCCATATCGCCTATTTGCCTAGACATTAAATCTCCTGTTCTATTTCTGTTAAAAAATGCAAAATCTTGTCTCATAAATTTTCTATACACTTTATCTCTCATATTGTATAAAATATCTTGAGAACATTGCTCAAACAATACTAAATATTTCCATCTTATAGATGTTTTTATTATTGTAGAGCCTATTAAGCCTATTAATACATATTTAAGCATACTTATGTTGCCATCTGTCATTACATCATCTACAAATATCCCTATTACATATGGATTAACAAAAGATAATAGCGTAGCTATTGTAACTAAAAACAACCCAAAAGCATATCTTTTTTTATAAGGTTTAAAAAACGAATAAAACCACTTAAAGGCTTCCATATTAATTCTCCTCCTATTTTTATTATAATAAACTTTAATCTATTTCTACATTATAAACATATTTGCTAAAAAAAAAATGTACTTTCTTGCTTTAATAATGTAATATATTGTGCTTTATTTTTATATTGTTTTAATATAATATTATATAGTATTAAGGCTGTATTTATATTAGTTTATTACAAAAATATTAATATTTTATAGTTTAATTGATAATTATTTCTTTGTATTGTATAATATTATTAGCAAAATATATTTCCACAGATTGTAGGTGATTTTATGCACATAACAGATATAGATTTTAAAGACTTTAACCCAAATATGCTATTTTGTGTTAAAGGAATTAGACAAACTAAAGAATGTAGCCATAAGCATAACCATATGGAAGTTGCATATATTATGTCTGGTAAGGCTATTTTTAATATAAACGGTATTTCTTATGATGTAGAAGAAGGAGACATAGTTTTAATAAACCCAGAACAAGCTCATTATGGTATGCCTGTTTCGGTAGAAAAGCCTAGCTTAGAATTTTTTGTTGGTTTTTCTAACTTTAAGTTTAATAATATGATAGAAAACACTCTATTTTTAAATGAATACCCTATTATAAAAACTACACCTTCATCAAGAAAAAAGTTTTTAGACCTAATAGATGATATAATGGAAGAAAACAGCTCAAACCAAACAGGTAAAGATTTTATGTTACAATCATATCTTACACAATTTATATTGTTATCTATTAGAGAAAAACAACAAGAAAATACTACATTTTCTGAAACTAAAAAATCTACTATTAGTAAAGAGATACAGTCCTATTTTCACGAGCATTTTGCTGAAAAAATATCTCTTGAACAAATAGCAAAAAATTTATATTTAAGCCCTTTTTATATATCTAAAGTTTTTAAAGAAGAAATAGGAGAAACACCTATAAATTATCTTATAAAAATAAGGCTTGAAAATGCTAAAGATTTACTTTTAAACAAAAAAGATTTAAGCATAAAAGAAATATCTTCTATTGTTGGCTATGAAGATGCTTATCATTTTAGTAAGAGCTTTAAAAAATACTATGGTTTATCTCCTGCCGAATATAAAAAATTACATATATCATAAAATATTTATCAACCAATTTTTTACAATAACCAATTTTTTGAATACTTTGTATTAAAAAACAGGTATTCCTAAATATTTTAAAACAAAATCATTTATAAACATACCTTAATTGTAATAAATAAAAAATATCCACAATAATTAAAAAATATTGTAGATATTTCAGACTGTAGATAAAATATTATTAAGGCAACTTTTTTAATTTTTATATACTATGTATATAGGATATAAAAATTTTAGTCACAAGACGGGGCTTTGCCTCGGATTGTGTAAAAAGCTAGATTTCTAGGGGCTTTAGCCCTTATACGCAGAAATCAGCTTTTTTTCTTTAGAATATCTCAAAAAAATAAACTTGTTATTTTTTTGAAGAGGTTGAAGACTTTGTCTTCAACCTCAAATATCCACAATAATTAAAAAATATTGTGGATATTTTTATGGCTTATGTATTAAGTCCCAAGCTAATTAATAATGCCTTGTCTACCTTACTCATTATAGTATCATCTAAATGACCTATTTTTTCTTTCATTCTTTTTTTATCAATAGTTCTTACTTGTTCAAGCAAAACAACCGAATCTTTTATTAACGGATATTTATTACAATCTATTTCTATATGTGTTGGTAGCTTAGCTTTATTTATTTGAGATGTTATGGCTGCACAAATAATGGTAGGGCTATATCTATTGCCTATATCATTTTGCACAACCAAAATAGGTCTAACGCCTCCCTGTTCGGAGCCTACAACAGGGCTTAAATCTGCATAGAAAATATCCCCTCTTTTCACAATCATTTTTTTTCACACTCCGCATCAGTTTCAATCTGTATATATATATTCATAATATCACCTACTAACTAATTTGTTACTGTTATTATGAACATATTTAAAAATATTTATACTTAATGTTACTAACATTATTTTTTGCGAGTGTATTTTGTATTTATTTTTTCATCTTTAAAAACTCACTATTTTTTATATAAACACGAGGTACTCTTTTACCTATATTACATACAACTTCATAATTTATCGTATTTTGAAGACTAGCTAGTTCTTCTGCTGTTATGCCATCACCCATAAGAGTAACTATATCTCCTTCTTGTACATTAGGTATATGAGTTACATCTATCATAAACTGGTCCATACAAATATTGCCTACAACATTTGCATAATAACCATTTACAAAAACTCTTGCTTTATTACTTAATATTCTTGCATAACCATCTGCATAGCCTACTGGTATTGTAGCTATTTTAGTTTTTTTATTAGTGAAATATGTACGACAATAACTAACACTAACATTAGGCTCTATTTCTTTTACATAGCTTATATGAGTTTTTAGGCTCATAGCTGGCTTTAAATCTATATTTTTTAAAACTTGGCTTGATGGATACATACCATATAAAATAATGCCAGCTCTAACCATATCTAATCTATATTCTTTTAAATCTAATATAGCTCCACTATTAGATATATGCTTTATAAGGTTATTAACCCCTTTTTCTTCTAGTTTATTTATAACCCACATATATTTTTCAAACTGTTCTTTTGTAAATGTCTTATCTTCCATATCTGCTGTTGCAAAATGAGTAAATATACCTGTTATATTTATATAAGGTAAGTTTTTTATAGATAATATTTCTTGTATGGTTTCTTGTGTTGGCAAAAAACCAAGCCTAGACATACCTGTATCTATTTTTATATGTATATCTACACTTTTTTTTATTTTTGATGCTTCATCTGATAGTTTTTTTGCCATATCATAAGAAAAAACTGTTTGTGTAATATTATATTTTATAACCTGTAAAAGCTTATGCTCTATTGTATGACCTAAAATTAATATAGGTTCAAATATATTATTTTTTCTAAGCTCTATCGCTTCATCTATTATAGCTACTCCTAGCCAATTAGCTCCATTATAAAGAGCCGTTTTTGCTACCTCAACTGCTCCGTGTCCATAAGCATCTGCTTTTACAACTGCCATTATACTTGTGTTTTTATCAATAGCTTTTCTAATATTAGCCATATTATAAGCTATATTATCTAAGTTTATTTCTGCTATTACTCTTTCATAATCTATCATATATTATCACCTTCTAAAGTCTATAATAATATATAATACTAATTTTTTTGTGGGTTTGCAATATTTTCTATATTAAATTTACTGTCTTCTATTTTAGGGTTATAAACAAAATTATCATAGCTAACCAAAACTCTCTCTTTTCCATCTACATCATATATAACTAATTTTTCTGGTTGTTTTGTTTCATTGTTTATCCAAAGTTTTTCACTATCAAAATATTTATTGCCACCAGGTATTTTAGCCTCTAAAACAGAATATATACTTTCGTCTATATTAGCTGTTTCTAAAGCTACATCTTTACTTTTTAAATGATTTTCTAAAAATGTAAAAAGACATATTTCTTTTCTAGCCATTTTGTCTTTATCTCCAACAGATACCTTACTATCTAAATTAGGGTTATATTGCCAAAGCATATTACCATCATAAAGTATTACATTACCTTTTACATTATCAGGAGCTGTTGTTTCTATGTAATATCTGCCATCATTTTTAGCTTGTTGGCTTATTGTATATGTATTTTCTCCTTTATTAGAATAAAAAGTTACCTCTGCATTACAAGAATAAGATTGCATATTAACAAACTTATCTTGTATGTCTACATAATCATCTGTATTATTGTTATTACCTTTTGAACAGCCTACTAATGCAAAAGTAAGCATAATAAAAAAAGATTTTTTTAGTAATTTCATATTATTCTCCTTATATATTTTTATATAAATATACTAAAAAAATCTTATTGTATGCTTATTATTTTTTATAAAAATTTATATACCTAAATTTATTCCTTTTTTATACATTTCATCTATTGCAAGTATTATACCAACTTTACTATGAAACCAAGTAAGTCCACCTTGCATATAAACAGTATAAGGAGGTTTTATAGGTGCATCTGCACTAAGCTCAATAGAAGAACCTTGAACAAAAGCACCAGCCGCCATTATAACAGGGCAGTCATAGCCAGGCATATCCCAAGGCTCAGGCACAACAAAGCTATCAACAGGAGCTCCTTTTTGTATACCTTGGCAAAAAGCTATTACTTTATCTGCATCTTTCATTTGTATAGCTTGTACTATATCACTACGTTTATCTAAAGGTTTAGGCTCTACATCATAACCTAAGTTTTCAAATATTTTAGCACAAAATACTGCACCTTTTAAGCTAGACGCTACAACTGTTGGTGCTAAAAATAACCCTTGTATTAAAGCACCGCTTATACCTAAAGAAGGCCCTACCTCTTTACCAAGGCCTGGAGCAGTTAATCTATAAGCACAGTTGTCTACATATTCTTTTTTGCCTACTATGTATCCACCAACAGGTGCAAGACCACCACCAGGATTTTTTATTAAAGACCCAACCGCCAAATCTGCTCCTACCTCTGTTGGCTCTATAATGTCTACAAATTCACCATAGCAGTTATCAACCATACATATAATATCTTGTCTTACACTTTTTACTATTTTTATTATTTTTTTAATTTCTTCTAATGTAAGACTAGGACGGTAGCTATAACCTTTAGAACGTTGTATAGTAACCATTTTGGTTTTATCTGTTATATTTTTAGCTATATTTTCAAAATCTACTGTGCCGTCTTCTAATAAATCTAACTGTCTATAAGACACACCGTGTTCTTTTAAAGAGCCTTTTTCTTCTCTAGCGTGTCCTATTACACCTTCTAATGTGTCGTAAGGCTTGCCCACTGGTGAAAAAAGCTCATCTCCATATCTTAAATTGCCAAATAGTGCAACTGTTAAAGCGTGTGTACCTGATATTATTTGAGGTCTTACTAAAGCACTTTCTGCATTAAATACATCTTTATATATTTCTTCTAAAGTATCTCGTCCTAAATCGTCATATCCATAGCCTGTTGTCATACCAAAATGACAATCACTAAGTTTATTTTTTTGCATAGCTTGTAATACTTTATATTGGTTTATTTCTGCATTTTTATCTATACTATCAAATATTTCTTTAACACTTTCTTCTGCATTTTTACAAAATGCTAAAACTTTTTCATCTACATTAAATTTTTCTTTTATATAGTTATATGCTATATCCATTTTCTTCTCCTTTGTTTTTAAATATATCTTGCATATATGCCGATAGGCTTTCTTCATTATCAAAATCACTAGTATCTAACCATATAGCATCTTCTGCTTGATGTTTAAACCAAGTAAGTTGCCTTTTAGCAAAATGCCTTGTATCTCTTTTTATTATTTCTATTGCATAGTCTAGGCTATATTCTCCTTCTAAATATTTTACTATTTCTTTGTATCCAAGCCCTTGCATAGATACAAGCTCTTTTTTATAACCTTTATCTAACAAGCTTTTAACCTCTTCTACAAGCCCTTCTTTTATCATTATATCTACTCTTAAGTTTATTCTATCATACAATTTTTCTCTGTTCATATTTAATACAAAAAATGTAGTATCATATGCTTTTTCTCGTTGTTTTTCTTTTTCGTTATGTGTAGATATTTTTTCTCCTGTTAGTTTATAATATTCTAAAGCTCTTATAACTTTTTTTACATTGTTTTTATGTATAGCCTCTGCCGATTTTTCATCTATTTGCTTTAGCATATTATGTAAAAAATCGTTACCTTTATTTATTGCTAATTGTTCTAGTTCTTTTCTATAAGTATCATCTTTTTTTGTTTCTGTAAAATCGTTATTGTATATAACAGAATTTATATAAAACCCTGTACCACCTACTAATATAGGCACTTTACCTTTTTTATATATTTCTTCTATATACTGTGTAGCCTTTTCTTTAAATATGGCAATAGAAAAATCTTCATCTGGGTAAAAATCGTCTATAAGATAATGTTTTATCCCTTGTTTTTCTTCTTCTTTTATTTTTGCCGTACCTATATCCATATATTTATACACTTGCATACTATCTGCCGATATTATTTCACCATTTATCTTTTTAGCCAATAAAACAGATGATGCTGTTTTTCCACAAGCCGTAGGCCCTGCAATAATTATAAGTGGTTTTTTCATACTATCCCTCTTTTATATATTTTTATAAGTGAAAAGGCTTTTTGTCAACAGTAAAAACAATTAACAAAAAGCCTAAAAAATATTATATCGCACGAGTAACTTTGTTAGAACGTAAACATCTTGTACAAATATTGATAGATTTTACAGTTCCATTTTCAATTATTTTAATTTTCTTAACATTAGGTTTCCAAGTTCTGTTAGCACGACGAGAAACTTGGCTACGGTTAATGCTAATTCTATGACCAGTACGAACTGATTTTTCACAAATTTCACATTTAGCCATTGACTACACCTCCTTAAATAGGTTAAAAAATCATCGTTTAAAATTATAACAGATTTTTTTCTAAAAATCAACCTTTATATTAAAAATTTTTAGTATTTTTTATTATTACAATTAAGCTATCATTTAATATTTTATTTATAAAAATTATAAATGTTTTTAATTTTAATTTTTATAAATAAAAAATGCTTATTTTAGTAACTAATTTTTCATAATCAAGTTTAAATAGTTGATAAATATATAATATTTGGTGTATAATATAATAAAAGTTTATCTGGAGGTAAAACATATGATGGCTAATATACAAAACGATTTGGGTATAATTAATATAGAAGCTGAAGCTATTGCAAAAATAGCTGGTCTTGCTACAACAGAATGCTATGGCATAGTTGGTATGGCAAGCAAAAATGTAAAAGATGGTATAGTTAAACTTTTAAAAATAGAAAGCCTTACAAAAGGAGTTAAACTTCGTATAGAAGATAATAAGCTTATTATAGATTTACATATTATTGTAAAATATGGCACTAACATAAAAGCCGTTGCAGAAACTATTATAAGCACAGTTAAATATAAAGTTGAAGAGGCAACAAGTATGAAAGTTTCATCTATAAACATATTTGTTGAAGGCATAAAAATAAACGATTAACTTAGGAGGATATAAACATTGAAATTATTAATGATAGATGGACATAAGCTTAAAAAATTTATTATATCAGGTGCTAATAGACTTAATAAAAATAGAGAAACTGTTGATGCTTTAAACGTTTTTCCTGTGCCAGATGGAGACACTGGTACAAATATGTCTTTAACTGTTTTATCTGCTGCTAAAGAAGTATCTAAAGTAAATTCCCCTAACATACATGATGTAGCTAAAGCTTTATCTTCTGGCTCTTTAAGAGGTGCTAGAGGTAACTCTGGCGTTATATTATCACAGCTTTTTAGAGGCTTTTCTAAGGCTTTAGAAGGTAAAGATATAGCTAATGCTAAAGATATAGCTAATGCTTTTACAAAAGGTATGGAAACAGCTTATAAGGCTGTTATGAAACCAAAAGAAGGTACTATACTTACTATATCAAAAGCAATAAGTGATAAATCTTTAGAAATGGCTAATAAAACAGAAGATATTATGGAAATGATGAAAGAAGTAGTATCTTATGCTAACACTATTTTAGATAAAACTGTTAATATGCTGCCAGAGCTTAAACAAGCAGGTGTTGTAGATGCTGGTGGTAAAGGCCTTTTATCTATATTAGAAGGTGGTTTATTTGATAATGATGACTATATAGAGCTAGACTTAAACCAACCTAAAGAAGAAAATAGCTTACCTAAAAATATAGAAAACGTAGATATAAAATATGGCTATTGTACAGAATTTTTTATTAATCTTAACAATAATAATCCTGAAATAGAAAAAGACTTAAAAAGCTTCTTAGAAAGTATAGGAGATTCTATCGTTTTAGCTAGTGATGATGATTTTATAAAAATTCACGTTCATACAGATAACCCTGGTAGAGTTTTAGAAAGAGCTTTATTAGTTGGTAGCCTTGATAATATAAAAATAGAAAATATGAGAACGCAACATACTAATCTTATAGACTTTAACGTAAAGCAAGAAGATAACAAAAAAGAAGAAAAAGAATTTGGTTTTGTTGCAGTATCTATTGGTGAAGGTATAAATAATCTTTTTAAAGAGTTTGGAGTAGATGAAATTATACAAGGTGGGCAAACTATGAACCCTAGTATAGAAGATATTTTACTTGCTGTTGAAAAGGTTAATGCTAAAAATATATTTATATTACCTAACAATAAAAATATTATATTAGCAGCTAAACAAGCTAAAGAAGCTTATGATAAGAAAAATATTTGTGTAATAGAAACTATTAGTATAACTCAGGGCTTTGCCTCTTTAACTAGCTTTTTATCTACTGCTAGCCTAGAAGAAAACATACAAAATATGCAAGAAGCAATAAAAAATGTATCTACTGGCCAAGTTACATTTGCTGTTAGAGAAACAAAACTTGATAATTTTGATATAAAAGAAAATGATATTTTATGTATGCTTGAAGGTAAAATAAATAATGTAGATAAAGATATACAAAATGGTACAAAACAGCTTATAGATGCTATGATAGAAAAGGCTGAAGACCCTAGCATTATTACTATATACTTTGGTGAAGATATAGAAGAAGAACAAGCTATACAGTTAGAAGAATATATTAATGAAAAATATGACTATCTTGATATAGAAATTATATACGGTGGTCAACCTTTATATTATTATGTAATATCTGTTGAATAATATTAAGGCTATAGACTTTGTCTATAGCCTATTATAATTTAAGGAGGTAAAAATGTTATTATCTGACAATATTATAAATATAAAAAATATAGGTGAAGAACGCTCTAAAAAGTTGCAAAAGTTAGGTATTTATACAATAAATGACCTTATAGAATACTTTCCACGAGATTATGATGATAGAAGTAACGTTTGTAAAATAAAAGATATAGAGCTTAATAAAATAAATACAGTAAAAGGTAAAGTTATATCTAAGCCAGAAACTACTAAAATAAAACATTTATCTATTACAAAAATTCGTATAGATGATGGCACTGGTTTTTTAGAGATTGTTTGGTTTAATCAACCTTATTTAAAAAATACTATTAAATATAAATGTGACTATATATTTACAGGTAAAATAATTCAAAAATATGGCAGAACACAGATGGAAACACCTGATTATGAAATAATAGATGAAAAAGAACTTTTATCTAACGGACGTATAGTGCCTATATATGCATCTACATATAAATTTCCTCAAAAGCTTTTTAGAGAAGTAATAAATCAAACTCTTAATAATGTTAAAGAACAAATAAAAGAGTTTTTGCCTGATGAAATATTAAAACAAAACAATCTTTGTTCTAGAGCTTTTGCAATAGAAAATATACATTTTCCTAAAGATAACAAAAGCTTTTTTATGGCAAGACGTAGGCTTGTTTTTGAAGAGTTATTTTTGTTGCAAACTAAACTTTTACAAATAAAAGGTATTTTAGAGCATAAAGAATGTAATATAAATATAAAAGATACAAATATTAAGCCTATATTAGATATATTGCCTTTTACTCTTACAGATGCACAAAATAGTGTTTTAAAAGATATAATAAATGATTTATCTTTAAACAAAGCTATGAACAGGCTTATACAAGGTGATGTTGGTTCTGGTAAAACTGTTATAGCTCAAATACTTGCCTATATAACAGTAAATAATGGCTATCAGGTAGCTATAATGGCACCTACTGATGTTTTAGCTAGCCAACATTTTGAAGGATTTAAAAATATATTTGATAAACTAAATATTAAGTGTGTATTTCTATCTGGCAACCAAAAAGCTAAAGAAAAAAGAGAAAATTATGCTCTCATACAATCTGGTGAAGCTAAGGTTATAGTTGGTACACACGCTATTATACAAGATAAAGTTGTATTTAATAACTTAGGTGCAGTTATAACAGATGAACAGCATAGATTTGGTGTTAAACAAAGAGAAATTTTATCAAAAAAAGGTAATAACCCTCATACACTTGTTATGACAGCTACCCCTATCCCTAGAACACTTGCTCTTATTTTATATGGCGATTTAGATATATCTATCATAGATAAATTACCACCAGGTAGACAAAAAATAGATACTATATTTGTAAACTCTACATACTACCCTAGAATATACAATTTTCTTAAAAAAAATTCAGATGAAAAAAGACAATCATATATTATATGCCCTATGATAGAAGAAAACGAAAAAATGGAGCTTAAAGCAGTTTTATCTTATACAGAACAATTAAAAAATGAAGTATTTACAAATTATAGTGTAGAATGTATACACGGTAAAATGAAAAATGATGAAAAACAAGAAATAATGGATAGATTTTATAAAGGAGAAATAGATATTTTAGTATCTACAACTGTTATAGAAGTTGGTATAAATGTGCCTAATGCAACAATAATGATTATAGAAAATGCAGAAAGGTTTGGTATATCACAATTGCATCAGCTTAGAGGACGTGTAGGACGTGGTAGTGATAAGTCTTATTGTGTTTTAGTAAGTGATAGCAAAAGTAAACAATCTAAAGAAAGATTAAATACTATGGTAAAACATAGTGATGGTTTTATACTAAGTGAAAAAGACTTAGAGCTTAGAGGCACGGGCGACTTTTTTGGAACAAGACAACACGGTGTACCAGATATGAAAATAGCTAATCTTTACAAAGATATAGAAATATTAAAACAAGTACAAAAAGCTTCTATTATGCTTTATAAAAAAGACCCTATGCTTATAAATGATTTACATAAGCCTTTAAAAGACAAAATAGACCAATTTTTTAATAATTTAGACAATACAGTTTCATTATAGCAATATTACCATAAATTACTATTTATCATATTATATTTTTTTGTTTATTTTTTATAAAAATTATATATATTTTTATAAAGTTTTCCTTTACTAACATATAAAAATTAGTTATAATTAAATATAACAGATTAGCTATTATTCCCTAGCTAAATAGTATTATTTTACAGAAAGGAAATTATATATGAGAGTTATTTCTGGCTCTTCTAGAGGACTTAAACTTAAATCTCCAGAAGGTTTAAACACTAGACCTACTGCTGATAGAATAAAAGAATCTTTATTTAATATAATTGCACCTTATTTATATGATTGTTCTTTCTTAGATTTGTTTAGTGGCAGTGGTGCAATTGGTATAGAAGCTTTATCAAGAGGTGCTAAAGATGCTACATTTGTAGATTTTGACAAAAATAGTATAGAGATAATAAAACAAAATATATCTATGGCTAAGTTAAACGAAAAATCTACTATATACAATTTAGATGTATTAAATGCCCTAAATATATTGGCTAATAATAACAAAAAGTTTGATATAATATTTTTAGACCCACCTTACGATAAAGGACTTTTATTGCCTGCATTAAAAAAAATAGAAGAATATAATTTATTAAAAGATGATGGCTTTATTATTTGTGAACAACATATAAATGAACCTGAAATAATATTAGATAAATTATATACATATAGAATTAAAGAATATAAAATTACAAAAATGGTTTTTTTAGAATATAAAAACTAATTTTATGAGGAGGTTATCTTTTGAAAGCAGTTTATCCTGGTAGCTTCGACCCACCTACAAATGGACATTTAGATATTATAACTAGAGCTAGTAAGCTAACAGATAGTCTTACTGTAGCAGTTTTAAACAATCCTTCAAAAAAACCTATGTTTTCTATAAATGAAAAAATAGAAATGTTAGAAGAACTTACTAAAGATATGCCCAATGTAAAAGTTGTTAGCTTTTCTGGGTTATTAGTAGACTTTTGTAAAGAAAATGACTGTAAAATAGTTATAAGAGGCCTAAGAGCACTAACTGATTTTGAGTATGAATTTCAAATAGCACTTACTAATAAAACTATGAATAAAGACATAGAAACACTTTTTATGCCAACAGATACACAAAATCTCTGGTTAAGCTCTAGCGTTGTTAAAGAAATTGCTATATTTGGTGGACAATATGATGCTATGGTTCCTAAGATTGTAAAAGATAGATTAGAAAAAAAAGTTAATAAAGGAGATTTTTAATATGCAAGAATATACTAAAGTAGATGATTTGATAGATGAATTATTCACTTTAATAAGTGAAAGCAAAAGTGGTAGCCTTTTTGGTGGCAAAGGTATAGATAAAGATGAAGCTTTTAATATTTTAGAAGATATTAGGTATAATTTACCTAGAGAGCTAAAAGAAGCCAAAAAAATAATTGATAATGCAGATAAAATTTTACAAGATGCTAATCTTGAAGCTAATAAAATAATAAAAATGGCCGAAGAAGAAGCTCAAGCTATGGTTAGTGAGCATAATATCACTAAAATGGCAAAAATTATGGAAGAAAATAAAAGAAAAGAAATGAAAGAATATGTTACAGAAATGAGAGATGGTGCTATTAATTATGCTGATAGTTGCCTTTTAGATGTAGAAAAAATATTACAAGATTCTTTAAATGAAATTAACTACATAACAAAAAATATGGAAGAACGTCTTTCTCAAGAATTAGAAAGGGTTTATAAAAATAGACAAGAAATAAAAATGGAAGATTTATATAATAACTAAAATAGGAGCTTTAAAGTGTGATAAAAAATGGGTAAATATATTAAAAACAATAAAAAACTAGCACATATAATTACTATAATGGCAGTAATTATATCAGCATTATTACAAACTTTTGTAATACAAGCATTTATACAACCTGCAGACTTACTTTCTAGTGGCTTTACAGGTATTGCACTATTAATCGATAAAATATCAACGGCTTTTTTTGGTCATTCTATTTCTATTTCATTTTTATTAATAGCATTAAACTTACCTGTTGCTCTTTTATGTTATAAAGCAATTAGCAAACGCTTTGTATTTTACTCTTTATTACAAGTTTTTTTTAGTAGTACATTTTTAAAAATTTTAAACTTTGAACCTTTTTTTGGTACAAATGATGATATATTAAATGTAATATTTGGTGGTTTTTTATATGGTATATGCATTGTTCTAGCGTTAAAAGGACGTGCGTCTACTGGTGGAACAGATTTTATTGCATTATATGTATCTAATAAAAAAGGTAGGTCTATATGGAACTATGTATTTATATTTAATGTAATTCTTCTATGTATATTTGGGGTTTTATTTGGATGGACTGAAGCAGGATATTCTATATTATTTCAATATGTTACAACAAGAACTATATCTACCTTCCATCAACGTTATGTTCGCGTTACACTACAAATGACAACATCAAAACCAAATGAGGTAGTAGATGCTTATATTAGAAACTTTAGACATGGCTTATCTTGTGTAGATGCTATTGGTGGATATAGTAAAAAAAATGTTACTGTTATACATACAGTTGTATCTTCTTATGAAGTACCTGATATTGTAGAAACTATGAAAATGGTTGACCCATATATAATAATTAATAGCTTTAAAACAGAACAATTTTACGGAAGATTTTATCAAGCACCTATCGATTAAAACTTAATAAAGTCAAGCCTCTATTCTATTTAATAGACTTGACTTTTATATATTCTATTATAATCTAAAAAATGTGTATATGAATAAAAATATAATTGTAAAGTATTTTATTTAATACATTAATAAAAATAAATATATATAATAAAAAGAGAGTATAATGTTAATTTTTTGTAATAATAATTAGTAGTAAATAGTTTCTACTTTATTTTTTACAAATATACTCTCTTTTTTGATAAATTAATATAATAATATTATTTATAAATTATAATCTAAATTAACACTTAATTTTATTTTACTATAGGAAGATTACCAGGTTTATAAGTTTGTCCTAATTCTTCAATGCTATATTGTAAAAATACTTTTAAATTTTTAATATCTTCAATAGTTAAATCATTAGAATTAAGACTTTCTTTAACATAATCTTTTGCATAAATAAAATTATTAAATCTCTGTTCTACATGTGTATCCACTAAAACATAGGATTTATCTACAATATGTTCTGAAAATTCAAGTAATTCATATAAACTATCTATTTCCTTATCAAATTCACTCTTTACAGTAACTATTTTTGCATCACCCCAAGCACCGTGATTATTACCAGCACCTTTTGGAGTATTAACTAATTTAATAGTTCTAGTACCTTCTGGTATTTCTACAACTATATTTTCATAATTATCTTTCCACCCTAACACAGAACTTTTATATATTAAATTAGAATCTGCATATACTTCAAATTGTACTTTTCCATAGTGTCCATAATTTTGATTATCTCTTACATTTTTATTGATACCAACATTTGCTTCAAAATACTTAGCATTTTTACCTTCAATATTATATTCTATATATGTATTTTCACTTCCAAAAAGACCATCATAGAAAAATGATTCTCTGCCATTAAGATATAAAGAAACTTCTTGTTCTCTAAGATTTCCAGATAATTTTTCTAATTCGTTAACAGACATTTTTTTACCATCAACAATTTGAACATTCATTTCAGCTCTTACTTTATTACCGTCTTTGTTTGAAACTTCATATACTACTTTATAAGAACCTGAAACTTCAGTGTTTACATCATTTTCTATAATATCAACACTACTGCTTACAACAAAATCAGTTCCATATATATCACCAATATCTAAGATATAATCTAAAGGATAGAAGTGTGAACCTTCAGATAATGTTATTTTTGATGGTACTGAAATCCAAACACCTGGATATGTACCCCATTTATAAGGTACTCCTTCTTTTTCAAGTTTAGGCATTATATGATATGTATCATAAGTTAAACGTTCTTTAATTTCTCCTCTTAAATACCAGTTTTGTCCACCCCAAGTAGTATCCATTAAATACCATTTACCATCTATATTTACGTGGTTCCAAGCGTGAAATTCGCCAGCAATACCATCAACCCAAATATTTTGTATACCTAATTTTAATAAAAGATACTCAAATCCTTTTGAATATCCTCCACATATAGCTTTTTTATTTAAAAAAGCTCCTCTTAAGTCACTTGGAGAACCAACATTTTGATAAACTACACTTGATTCAAAAGCTTTTTGTATAGCTTGTATTTTTTGATATGTAGTCATATCATCTTTAACAACACTTAAAATTTTATTAGCTTCTTCATCTATCTTCAACAAAGTTTCTTGGTATCTATTACCTTCAGAAACACCATTTCCAATATAAAATGTTTGTGTCTCTACAATGCCATTTTTATCTAAACTAACAGTTGCACCCCAGTCTTTTAAATGGAACATTCTAGGTTCTTGTCTTACAAGATATTTTTGAATATATTGAGCTTGGGTTTTGTCTATGTTAATTCCTAACTCTTTATAATTTATTACTACTTCACTATTACCATTTTTTATAGGATATTTATTATCAGAATTATCATACTTTAGAAGAATATCTACGGCTATATCCCAAGCTTTTTTACCTTCTTCACTTAAAATACTTCTTGCATAATATAAATCTTTATCAAATGATTTTGTAACATCAAATTCAGATGTATATGCATTAGAATAATTAATAGTATTACTTACATCTGCATATACAAAACTTACTTGACTTGTTAATGCAGTTGTAGCTATCAAAGCAGCTAATAAGTTTTGTTTTAAAAATCTTTTCATAATAGTTCACTCCTTTTTATTCTCTATTATACTTTTTTAATTTAATATATTAATTTAGTATAAAAAAAAGTATCACGTAAGTGATACTTTTTAGATACGACCCAAAAGGGGCTCGAACCCTCGACCTCTGGCGTGACAGGCCAGCGCTCTAACCAACTGAGCTATTGGGCCAAAGTGGATCCTCAGGGACTCGAACCCTGGACCGTCCGGTTATGAGCCGGATG